>JAPOYS010000064.1 GCA_026706455.1 Chloroflexota bacterium
CCGCCAAAGCGCTGACCGTCGCGCGGATGGCCGTCAGGGTCAAGTTTGCCGGCGCAATCGATGGCGCTTCCAATTCGTCAGTGGCGGTGGCAGTGGCAGGGATTTGAGTTGGACTTGCGCTGGCTTCCACAGCGCTGACCGTCGCGCGAATGGCCGTCAGGGTCAAGTTCGCCGGCGCGATGGACGGCGCTTCCAATTCGTCAGTGGCGGTGGCAGTGGCAGTGGCAGGGATTTGAGTTGGACTTGCGCTGGCTTCCACAGCGCTGACCGTCGCGCGAATGGCCGTCAGGGTCAAGTTCGCCGGCGCGATGGACGGCGCTTCCAATTCGTCAGTGGCGGTGGCAGTGGCAGTGGCAGGGATTTGAGTTGGACTTGCGCTGGCTTCCACAGCGCTGACCGTCGCGCGAATGGCCGTCAGGGTCAAGTTCGCCGGCGCGATGGACGGCGCTTCCAATTCGTCAGTGGCGGTGGCAGTGGCAGTGGCAGGGATTTGAGTTGGACTTGCGCTGGCTTCCACAGCGCTGACCGTCGCGCGAATGGCCGTCAGGGTCAAGTTCGTCGGCGCAATCAATGGCGCTTCCAATTCGTCAGTGGCGGTGGCAGTCGCAGGCACAGCCGTTGGACTCGCGCTGGCCGCCGTCAAAGCACTGACCGTCGCGCGAATGGCCGTCAAGGTCAAGTTTGCCGGCGCGATGGACGGCGCTTCCAATTCGTCAGTGGCGGTTGCGGTTGCCGTGGCGGGGACTTGAGTTGGACTTGCGCTGGCCTCCGCCGTGCTGACCGTCGCGCGGATGGCCGTCAGGGTCAAGTTTGTCGGCGCGATTGGCGGCGTTACCACTACCGCTGTGGCGGTGGCAGTCGCAGTGACGGGTGTTGGGCTTGCGCTGGCAGTTGCCACCACGGCAGAAACCGTCATCGTGGCGCTCGCGGTGATAGGCAAAGCGGTGTCGTCACGCGTCGCAAGCGGAATACGGGTCTCCGCCGTCAATGGCAAGTCGCGAACGGATGTCATCGGCGTGACCGTCGCGTCAGGCCTTCTTGCCGTAGCATCGATCTGTTCGCCCGGGGTGGCTGTATCGATCGTGGCGCCAACCGGCTCAGTGGCCAGCGGAGGCACAGTCGGCGGACGGGGCGCAGTCGCTGTCGAAAGTACAACGGCGAAAACGATGGCGAGCAATAACGACATCGCCGCAAGCAGAGCTACGATCAGCTCAGTGCCCAGGTTGCGCCGCATGGGCTAGTCCTCAATTGGCGCAGGCAGTTGCATTGGTAAGGCGAGGTGAAAAACGGAGCCTTCGCCCGACTCGCTCGTTATCCAGAGATCGCCATCATGCGCCCGGGCAAAAGCCCTGGCGATAGACATGGCGACGCCACTATCGCTAAACCCGGGAATTAGGGGGTAGTCCGCCCGATATTTTCGCGCGAAAACACGCTGCCGATCGCTCGGCGAGATCCCGCCGCCCGTATCGAAAACGCTGATTTCAATACCGTCGATCCAATCGCTGCCATTGGGCAATTGGAGCCGGCCAACGTCCGCCGATACTGTAATGGTTGATCCGGCGGGCGAGACGTCGCTGGCATTCATTATGAGCTGGACGAGGACCTGCTTCAAGCTGGCGCCATCAGCGCTGACCGGCGGCAATTGATCGCCCAGCGACAGTTCGACCAATTGACCTCTGTCGGCGATGGCCGGCGACGTCTCCCCGATGACGTCTTCGATAAGCGTGATGAGATCTACGTTCGCGTACTCAAGGGCAAATGGCGAGACATCCAGGCGCGCGGCGTTTTGGATTTCGGCGATCATTTCAGCCAGCCGCTTAATATCCATGGCGATCATATTTAGAACTTGTTGCTGGGCAGCGCCTAGAATGCCGATGCTTTCCGCCAGTAAGACCTCGGTATAATCCGAGATGGATTTCATGGGCGAGCGCAGGTCTTCCAGCATATCGCCTAATAACTCGGGAACATGTGGCTGGAACTCCCGCGTTTCAGCGGCCCCGTCAACCACCGGCTCGCTTGCTGTTTCGCGCGCCGACGACAACTCCATGCGCGCGTCGCTTAGCTCCAGTGCCAACGCTTCTCTTTGCTCGGTCAATCGCTGAATTGAAGCCTGCAATTCGGCGAAATCGTTTGCCGCGTCCGATTCGGAGACGTATTCCCTTTCTTCCGCTAGCGCCGCGTTCACTTTGGAGGTAAGCTGATCCCGAATCTTGAGCAGATTGTCTCGCTCTTCAACCAGATCCCGAACCTGCCTGCCGATTTCCATTTGCCCTTCATCCTTCTTAACGAGTTCAGCCTTCAGCTCGTCGTTCATTACTTGCAGCTCGGTCTTTTCGGCTTGTTCCTTTTCCACCTGCGCTTGCAGCGCGCCCCGTTCCCGCCGCAACTCTTCGCGCGAGTTGAGCAAAAGCTCGTGTTCAGCCGTCAAGCGTATGAGCTGGCGCTCGAGTTCTTCGCTTTCGCCGCTGCCAGATTCAATCAATTTGCGGCGTTCGTCGAGCAGCCGCTGTCGATCTTGATTCGCGGTCGAAAGATGATGCGTATGCGCCTTTCGCTCCGCATAAAGTTGAATGAGCAATTGAGTCAGGTGCGACACGTCCGCGTCAACGCCCAGGGAGTCCAGCTTTCCCTCGATAGAATCCAGTCGGCGCTGCTGCTGTTCACGCTCCAATTCCAACTGAGCTGATTCGTCGGCCAAGGTCTGCAGTATGGCGGCGTACCCGTCGGATTCCAGCGAGCGGCCCATCACCAGGAGAGCGTTGATCTGGCGGCGCAGACGGTCGCGCGTCGTGAGCAGCAAATTGTATTCCTTGTGCAAATACTCGCGAATGATCTGGGCGAGCGCCTCGCTATTTTCGGCATTGACGACCCGCAGAACCATTTCCGCATCCAGCAACTGCCGCGAACTGGCTTCGGAAGCGTCGCGCAACTGCGCCTGCTGGGAAAAAGTTGCGCTCAGTCGTTGAGCTGCGTCTTCGCTCGCATCGTCGGCGTCCAGGGCGTCGAGCAGTCGAATATGCTGCTCTCGCTGCTGTCGCGTCAGTTCTGTGATTTGCCGAGAGATCCGGCGGCTGCGTTCTCGAACTCGCTCGAGGCTGGATTCAAGTTCAAGCCGGTGCGCCATCAGCGTATCCGGTTCGAAAGCCGTCACTTCGCCATCCTCAGCAATTGCTTCAATCGCACGTTCGCTTGACAGCGCCTCAGCCGAAGCCGCGTCAAAACTCCAAGCCAGCAAGTAAGCCGCGACAAAGCCGACGTCTTGCATTGATTCCAATTCGGCGGGCGACAGAGCCGCCTGCCGGTATGGCATTGAGGTCAACATGACAGCGACCAGCTCGCCCTCTATAGTCAACGGTTGCGCATAAACGCTGCCGACCGACTGGATATTGAGCCGCCGAAAGAGATCCTGCAATTCAGCCGCATGGTATTCAGGAAAAAGGATCGTCTGCTCTCGACGACTTGCTGCTTCGCGCAGCGTCGGCTGCTGATTCAAATTCAGCGAGACGCCAGCCAGCGACTGCTCCGCTACTTGATCGTAGCCGGCGATAACATCGGCATACTGATCTTCCTGCAGCCGCAAGAGCGCGCAAACCTCTACCTGGAGCGAATCCAGCGCAGCCCGAACAATTTGCTCTGGTATGCGAGCGCCTTCACGAGTTTCCAACATCAGGCCGATCGCGTTTAGCAGGTGACGCCGGTCGGCCGGCGCCCGCGCCGCGCTGAAGTTCCAAGACGATGGCGCCGCCAGCAGCGCCTCAGCTTCATCGGCGGGCGCTGCCGGCGATTGGGCGAGCGCCGGGCTCGGCTGCGAGGCCGCCAACACCACTTCAACCAGGCTATGTTCAAGCAAAGCGATGGACAGGCGATAGATGATCAATGGGAAAAGCGCCAGCCCCGCCAGATAAGACAGACGCGCCGCGCCCAGATAATTGCCGCCCACCGTGTCCAAGGAGAACTGGTATAGATCCCAGCCATTGCCCAGCAAAAGAAAAAGGAAGAATAGCGCCTTAAGCGGCGCGTCAACTATTTTGCCGGAATTCAAGACCGCGAGCAGCAAACCGCACAAAGCCAGAGTCGCAATTGTGGCGGACCAAATGGGCGCAAACTCGGTAGCATTGAATGCCAAGCCGTCGTCATAAGCCAGTAGCCAGCCGCGCGCGCTGTTGAAGTACAGCAGAGCCAAGAGCAAGGCGACCGTTGAAACCAGCAGATTGGAGCGATTCTGCCAACGATGAAAGTCCGAGCTGAGATGAGCCCAAGCCATGATCAGCAGCGTAATGGCATAGGCTAGCCGTTCCATTGGCGGCATAAAGGCATCTGCCTCCAGCGCAGAAAACTGCGCCAGAAAAGCCGCGCCCAGCATTAGCAACCAGACAATCACTAGCCCGGCCGCCGCGATGACGAAGCGACGCGTCGCGTGCTCAAATGGAAAACGCGAACGGTGGCCAAAGGCGAGGAACAGCGAACCCTGGCTTAATGCGATCACCAGCAGGAAAAATATCAGATTGCCGGGCGATTCGACGAAGACCTGAAGAATATCTAGCGCCGTGGTTGACAACTTGCACCATCCGCTATCGTGAGCGCCGCTGCGATCTCGAGTTCTAGTTCCTACATGACGCAGACCGCGATGCCGCCGAGGACAGGCGCCGCATTTAGAAAACCCGAGCGCCCTGCCAAAAAAACAGCGGCGCTGTACCTGACGAATCAGTATAGCATAAGGGTCATTTGCGTACTGACGAAAATCGGCGTTCATTGGCGAAGATGACGCGAACGCGCGCGCATTCAATTGGCGTTGACGTTCGCGGATCGCCACACTACACTCTGTGCGGCTAACACGCGCGCGAAGAGATTTTTTGTGTCCCGTCGATTGTCCCTTGTACTCCGCCGCTTCCCATTCATCATGCGCCTGCCTTATTTGGCTTTCAGCCGTATTCAAGCGCGTTATACGATCGGCGTGGCGGCCGTGATTTTCGATGACAATGGGCGCGTGCTCCTCGTCGAGCACACCTATCATCCACGATTCCCCTGGGGCTTGCCCGGCGGCTGGATTGACGATGATGAAGACCCGGCGGCGGCGGTCGCGCGCGAGCTGGACGAAGAGCTGCGGCTCGCCATTCGCGTGCTGCGGGTCGTCCATACCGCCAAGACCGCGCGCAATCATATCGACTTGGCCTTCCTCTGCGACGCGCTGAGCCCAATCGGCAATCTGAGCCACGAGCTGCTTGCTTACGAATGGTACCCGCCTGAGCGCTTGCCGCAGCTCAAGCGCTTCCATCGCCAGGCGATCCTAGCCGCCTGCGAATTCGCGCAAAGGAGCGACAATTGGGAGCGAGTCTGAGCTCGCGCCGACGCCGGTCCGGCTTTCCCATTCTCCTGGCGCTGTCTACGCTGGCATTACTCGCGGCCAGCGCCTTGTTTGTTTTTGAGTTGGTAGCCTTCAGCGGACGCGAGCAGCAACTGCCGCAAGGAATAAGCGTTGCCGGCATCAATGTAGGCGGCTTGAGCGATCGTGAAGCGGTGGCGCGCTGGGAACGGGCTTATGCCGAGCCGATCATTCTGCTCTATAACGACGGTGAAATCGATCACCCAATCCAATTGCATCCGGATCAAGTGGGCTGGCGGATTAGCAGCGAACCGATGCTGGCGGCCGCCCTGGGCTCCGGCGAGGAAGGCGGGGGATTCTGGCGTCGCTTTCTTAACTTCCTCTTGGGGATCGAGCAGACCGTCGCGCGGGACATACCCTTGGTCGTCGATTATCAGGAAAACACCGTTGGCGCTTTTCTAAGAGATGTCGCGGCGCGTTACGATAAACCGCCGGGCCCCGCCAGCTACGATCTGCAGACTTTGACCGTGACGGCTGGGGCTGGGGGTTATTCGCTCGATGTCTCCGCCGGCATACTGGCGGCGGACGCGGCCTTGCGCTCGGCCTATGATCGTACCGTCGCTTTGCCAATCACATTGAGCGACAACGAAGGGCCCAGCCTCTCGACTTTGCAGGATCTAATTGTCGATTTGCTCGATAGCCAAGGCTTCATTTATGACGGGCTTGGCACGGTCGCATCCGTCTATGTGCAAGACCTCGTATCGGGAAAAGAGATTAACATTTTGGACGACGTCGCCTTTTCGGGAGCGAGCACTATCAAGCTCGCAATCATGCTGGACTACTTCCGAAGTCTCGCTTCCGAACCGACCGCTGATGAAGCCTGGCTCATGGTCAACTCCATGCTTTGCAGCAACAACGCGTCCTCCAACCTGATCATGGAGATTATCGGCGCCGGCGACATCTTCACCGGCTTGCGCAGCGTCAACAATACCGTCCAGTCAATCGGCGTCGAGAATACGTACATTACCGCCCCCTTTTACCTCGGTGTTGAAGGCCAGCGACTCGGCTCCATTCAAGCGCCTGAAACGTCGCCGAATCCCAACTTTGACACCGAGCCTGACCCCTTCAATCAAACAACCGCGGAAGACATGGGTACGCTTTTCGGCCTCATCTACGACTGCGCCGAGTACGATTCTGGCCTGCGATACGCCTTGCCAGGTGACCAGATAACGCAGCGGGAGTGCCGTCAAATGCTGGAGGTCGCCAGCGCAAATGATCTCGAGCGTTTGCTGCAAGGCGGCATCCCGCCAGACGCGCGGATCACTCACAAGAACGGCTGGATCTTCGACACGGTCGGCGACGCCGGCGTCGTGTATTCGCCGAGCGGGCGTCATTACGTGATATCCGTATTTCTTTGGGAAGAGACGGAATTCCAGGATTACGAAAAACTGTGGTCGCTGGTCGAGGAGATCTCTCGGGCGGCCTGGAATTTCTTCAACCCGCAGGAGGCGCTGCTGCAGCGGCGACAAAATCTGCCCGCGACGGCGCTCGAATGCGAAGGCAACTACTTGCCGCCCGCTCCCGAATTCGTCAACTTGGATGATATAAACGCCTGGAGGCGAAACTAAGAAATGCGGCGAGCCAGCGAGCCAGCAATCAAAAGCTCGCTACCGCATCGGACTGCGTTTCGTATATGCGAAAGATCTCATCCAGACCAGACATAGACAGCGCTTCACGCACACAGTCAGATGGTTGAGCGAGGCGCAGATCGCCGTCCGCCCGGCGAACTCGCTTGAGCGCGTTCATCATTTCCCAGAGCCCGTCCTGGCCCATGCTGTCGACGCGCTGCAAATCAAGCACCATACGACGGCCTCCCGCGTCAATTTCATAAGCCAGGAAGGATCCCAATTGCTCCGCGCTCACGCGGTCGACGCGGCCGCCGGCTTCTATCACCAAGATATTGCCGTGGCTGGAACGTTCTATCCGCATAATCGTTCTCCCTTTGAGGCGGTCATGCTAGAATGGAATATGTTCTTAGCGCGCAAGACGCTGCCATTGACAGATTTCGCGCAGCGGTCGGCGGCGATCAACTCATGGGCGAACACATTTTGGACGGGAATTACCTGGCTTTTATCACCCTTATCATGCTGCTCTTGTTCGTCATGATTCAGCGCACGGTGCCCAAGCGGCGCCGCTTGACATTTGTCTTCGTTCTCGTCTGCCTGCTGGTCATTCGTCAAAACGCCTTCCTCAAGGGCGACTTGCATGAAGAGTCGGCCATCGCCTTTGTCCTCGCCCTGGTCCTCAGCGGCTTATTTTGGCTATTGGTAGGCCGCTACAATCCGGTCAAAACCGATGACGAAGTCCAGGTCCTGGGCCTGGACGACTGAATCAGCCTTGTCTTCAGCCAACGATATTGATTGGTATAACATCAGCGCCCTGCAGCATCGCTACGCTTATCCGCGCGGCGATCGCTTCAGTCATTGTACGAAGGGCGCTCCCGGCGGCTGAATCCGGGTTATGAATGGAGAGCGGCCGCCCATAGTCGCCGGCTTCGCGCGCTTCAGCCGACAGGGGAATCCGCCCAAGGAAGGGTATTCCTCGCTCAATGGCGAGAGCTTCGCCGCCGCCGCTGCCAAAGAACTCGCCCGACATATTCTCCACCACGCCAAGCACCGGGACTTTGAGCTGCTCAAACATAGCGGACGCCCGAATCGCGTCGGCGACGGCGACCGCCTGCGGCTGCGTAACGATTATGCTGCCGGTCAGCGGGAAAGATTGCGCCAGCGACAGGGGCGCATCGCCGGTTCCCGGCGGCAAGTCCACAATCATATAATCAAGCCGTCCCCACTCCACATCGCTGAAGAATTGTCGTATCGCGTTATGCAACATTGGTCCGCGCATGATCATGGGTTTATCCGGCGTCGTCAGGAAACCAGTGCTAATGATCTTCACGCCGTAAACTTCCAGCGGCTGCATCTTGTCATTCGCTACCTTGGGGCGTCCGCTGCCGAGCCCAAACATCTGCGGGATATTCGGATTGAGAATATCGGCATCGATCAATCCGACCTTGGCGCCCGCTTCCGCCAGGCATACCGACAAGTTGGTAGCGATGGTGCTCTTGCCCACTCCGCCTTTGCCGCTGGCGATGGCGACGATGCTGTTCATCGGAACATCCAGCCGCCCATGTATGCGCCGGTCGACGGGCACCTGGGCATCCCAATTGATCCGAACTCGATCTATGCCAGCGACCACCCCCAGCAGCGCGTCATTGCAGCGCTCGACAAATACATCCTTTAGCGGACAGGCCGGGGTCGTCAGCACAATGGTAAATTCGGCGACGCCATTGACCACTTCCAGGCCACGGACCATGTTGAGCGATACGATATCGCGATTGAGCTCCGGCTCAATCACCGTGCTTAAAGCGGCCATCACTTGATCGACAATGCTGCTCATGCCTCAGTATCCTCCTACAAAACCAACCTCAATATATCATCATTTGCAGATTTGGAAAGCAGCCACTGGAGCTCTTGGCAACTTGATAATTGCTGGACGCGCCTTGCTAAACTCAAATCGCGCATGATACTATTATGGCTAGAATGCCATCTTGGAGTCGCTACCGTTGGCAAAGGCTGATTTGATGCAAGCCAATCAAGAGATTCATCCCAGAGCGATATCGGAATCGCCAGAAGAAAACCGCGTTAGGGTTGTGAAGGCTCTACAGGATAATCTGACGCTCTTTGTACAGTTGATCGGCTTGGGCGTGGCGCTTTGGGGTCCGCTTATCGTGATTATGATATGGATGTCAGGTAATTTTGCCGATATTCGTTCAGACATTTTTGCTTTGGACAGCAAACTGACGGGGCAGATTCAAGCTTTGGACTCGCGGTTGACGGCGCAGATTCAAGCCCTGGACTCGCGGCTGACGGCGCAGATTCAAGCCCTGGACTCGCGGCTGACGGGGCAGATTCAAGCCCTGGACTCGCGGCTGACAGGACAGATTCAAGCCGTGGACAACAAAATAAATGCCATTGGAGATATGACCGTCATCGCCTTCACAGATGGCGAAATAAGCAGTGAAGAACTCGTCGCGATCTGGGAGCGAGCGTCGTAACGACTTAGCGTCCGCAGTCAAGCCTATCTGCAAATCAAGCGATTAGAACGCGGTTCCACGCTTGGCGGCGCGTCTGGCTTTGCGTTCCAGCGCCTTGCGCCGGCGTTCCTCGCGCTTTGCATCATCTTCAGACCAAGGTGTGGCGCCTTCCACGGACGGGGCCGGAGCCGTCGCTTCCGCTGGCGCCGACGCCTCGCTAGCCGCGGCGGCCTCGGCGACGGCGGGCTGTGCGGATGCCGGCCGTGGCGGCTGGCTTCTTGAACTGGCGGTCCCGCGCCGCGCCTCTTTTGCCGCGTCCTTATGCTCCCAGGTCCCGCGCGCGAGCATTTCTTCGTAGGCGCGCGTCGGGGCGATGCCGCGCCAATATGAATTTGGTTTTGACAGCCGCTTTTTGTCGTGAATGTGATGCGTCGTGCGGTTGTAACTGGCCAGCTCGTAATCGTGATCCATCTTAATGGCGTCGAAGGGGCAGTACTCGGCGCAATAGCCGCAATTCATACAGATGTCGATATCGATGAAGAAGGCCTCAGGATCAGGCACGGGACGCCCGGTATTGGGGTCGCTGCCGCGCACGATCCAGATGCACTGCGGCGGGCAGACCTTGGCGCAAATCCCGCAGCTCGTGCACCAATCTTTGCCCGCGCGCGTCGGATGATCCTCATCTTCGACAATCAGAAAGGGCAGGAAACGAAAGCGCTCCGGCACCGCCACTTTCTCATCCGGGTACTGGACCGTAATCACGCCCTTGGTCTTCGTGCCTTGTCGAATGGCAAAGTTGTCAGTTGAGTGATGGTACTTGCGAAAGCCGTAGCGAATGTCGTCCGCGTAGGACTCCACAAAATGCCGTAAGGTCAGCAGCAATCCCTTTGCCAAACCGGTTCCGTACATGTGGACTCCTCTTTAGCCACAAACGCGCAATTCTGCGGATTCGTTAGCGGTCGGTCTCGCCCAAGACGATATCGATGCTGCCCAGGATGCCGACAATATCCGCAACCTTATAGCCGCGGCTCATGATGCCCATCGGCGTCAAATTGATGAAACTGGGCGCGCGCACATGATAGCGCCAGGGATTCGCTGAGCCGCCGCGGCCGCCAGCCGAGACGAGATAATAACCCAATTCACCTTTGCCATTCTCAACGCGCCCGTAGGCTTCGCCATGCGGAATGCGCGGCGCATAAGCGCCCGGCTTGCCATCCGCCCAGATTGATTCGCCGGCTGTCGCTTCAAGCCGCGGGAGAATCTGTTTCAAGATGCGCACGCTCTCGCGCAACTCGGCAACGCGCACACGATAGCGAGCGTACATGTCGCCTTCTTCTTCAACAGCCACGTCAAAGTCCAGTTCGGGATAAATGCTGTATGGCTCCGCCCGCCTGATGTCATAAGCCACGCCGCTGCCGCGCAAAAGCGGACCGGCCGCGCTGTAGTTGATGGCGTCATCGCGCGATAAAACGCCGACGCCAATGGAACGCTCGAGCAGAATCTCGTTCTGCGTCAGTAGCCGTTCCAGGTCATCTATCGTACGCGGGATGCGCTCATTGATCATCTCGGTCAGAAATTGCATCGTGTTGTAATCGCGCACGCGATCATTGGTCAGATTGCTTACGCTTTTGATGCGCTCGGGCAGATCCGCAAACAAGCCGCCAAAGCGCATGTAATTGCACATCATGCGGCTGCCAGCGACCGCTTCGAAGAAATCGAGAATGCGCTCGCGTTCCTGCACAAAATACAAGACGGGCGTGAAGAAAGCGCCGATGTCGTTCAGCCAGAACCCGATCGCCCACAGATGATTCACGATACGGCTCAACTCCACCATCATGACGCGCAGCGCTTCGCAGCGGTAGGTCGGCGGATTGTACCTGCGGCCCATGCTCATTAGCTGCTCAACCGCCAGCACATAGCCGTGATTGTTTCCCATGCTGGAGATGTAATCGAGGCGGTCGGTGAAGGGAATATTATGCAGATAGGTGTTGCGCTCGCCGATTTTCTCGTGATTGCGGTGGAGATAGCCCATCACCGGCTCAAGCGAAGTCACGGTCTCGCCATCGACCGTCAGCACCATACGAAAAACGCCATGCGTGCTGGGATGGTGCGGACCCATATTCACGACGAGCTCGTTGGTTTCAAAGCCGTCTTTGTCCATGATCCGCTCGACATCGACGCCGAGACCTAGCGACTGATACACTGCCGATTCTGACGTATCCATCAATCGGTTCAGGTCGATTTCGGGTGGATAACTCACGTTCTTGCCGAAGACGTTTTTCTCTTCGGCGCGGTGAACGTGGCCGCCGGGCCAACGGCTGTCAAAGGGCTTCTGTTCTTCTTCGTAATAAGCCTCGCGCCAATCCTTGCGCAGGGGATGGCCGTGGAAGCCTTCCCACATCAGAATGCGTTTGAGGTTCGGATGACCAGGGAAACGGATTCCCATCAGGTCCCAGGCTTCGCGCTCCTGGAAATCGGCGCCGCTCCATACCGAAACAAGTGAGGGAATCTCGGTGTTTTCGCGGTCGGCCTGCGCTTTGAAGACCAGCGCCCCGCCGCCGCTAGTGCGATAGGCGTGATAGACCATCTCCATGTGATCGCCCGCGCCCAGGTAATCGACCGCGGTCGCGCTGGACAGATAATCGAATCCCAGGTCGTCGCGGATCACGCGCGCGATTTCCACCAGCCGCGCCCTATCGATGATGACACCCTGGTAGCCCTCGCGATCATCTGCTGTCACCGCGCCCGCGTATTCAGACTGCAGATAGGCGGTGGCTTCGTCGATCGTAGTCGCGTCTAGCTGTCGTTCAGGCGCCAGCGCTGGGTTGTCCATCACGGTCTATTCCTCTTCCGCGGCCCGCCGAGTTGCCCGCAAGGCTTTACGCGCCAAAGCCCGCAGACGCCGCTTCTCGCGGATATCCTCCGCCTCGGTCCAGGGCACGCCGCCGGTCGGCAGCTCGAAAGTCAAGGCGTCGCTGGAAACAGGCGCGGCTTCCGCTACTGCCGCGGATTCGACGGCGGTCCTGGTCACGGCCACTTGCGTGATCGCCGGCAGTTCGCGCGCGCCAATCGCCGGCGCATTATTGGCGGCCGCCTCGGCCTGCCGGCGAATCATGTCCATTTGACGTGGATCAATAATATCCGCACCCAACACCGGCACGGGCGTCGGCTCGGCCGTGCCCACGCCGTACCAGGGCACATCGTCGCCGTTGGCGATGCTCTGGCCGTCGATCTTGCGCTGCAAGGCGATCATGCCATAGAGCAAGGCTTGCGGCGTCGGCGGGCAACCCGGCACATAGACATCCACCGGCAAGTACTTGTCCATGCCGGATACGACATTGTAGCCTTCTTTGAAAGGTCCCCCGCCGCTGGCGCAGGCGCCCATCGCCAGCACATATTTGGGCTCCGGCATTTGGTTGTAGAGGCGAACGATCGGCACGACCATTTTCTTGGTGACGGTGCCGGAGACGATCATCAGATCGGCTTGGCGCGGCGTCGCCCGCATCACCTCGAATCCGAAGCGTGAGAAATCGAAGCGCGAGGCGGCGGTGGCGATCATCTCAATGGCGCAGCAAGCCAGACCGAAGAGCATCGGCCACATCGAGTTGCGCCGTCCCCAATTGTAAAGTTGGCTCAGGCTGGTGATCGCGATATTGTTTTCCAATTCAGCAGGCACCGGGAACTCGGTTTGATTTAGTTCTTGCAGATTCAATTCCATCTAGGCGCCCATCTCCTCGTACCAGTCACGGAGGATTTCTCTGAGTATAGCATCATTGACCAGGGTCGGATCATCAGCGAAGTCCGGCAAGTCGACAATTCGCTGGCTCAACTCGCGCAAACCAAGATCCTCCAGCTCAATATCCGGATATGCGTCCATCAAAGCGAGCACGATTTCATAAGTCGCATCCCAATAGAGTTTCGTTCCCGCCATTACGATCTTGAAACCGCGGTCCCCATCTGCATGAGCCGCTGCCATCGACAGTCGGTCGCCCAGGGACCTGTCATGAGCTGTCTGACGCAGCCGCCGCTTGCCGCGCCAGAAAAGCGACAAAGCAACAACGCAGTTAGTATAGGTTCGCGCGCCCCGATTGTCAAGAATTTCACAAACGCGTTCGGTCCGTGATCAGTCCGCGCTTAGCACAGAGGCGCCGCCCCGGTCCACCTGTGTAAACTGGGCGATGCAGCCCATCTGCGCCTCCACGTACAGGCTTTTCATTTCACTGGCGACCTGCTCGGCGATTGTTGCGCTGTCGCACAAGGCGCAAAGCGTCGGCCCGGCGCCGCCCACAAAGACAGCGATGGCCCCCGCCCTTTTGGCTGTCAGCCGCGCTTCATGCAGCAAAGGCAATAGACAGGCGCGAGCCGGCTCAATGACTTCGTCGCCTTCCATCGCGTCCCCGAGCGCTTGCAGATCTCGCCGATGCAGCGCGTCGATCAACTGCGCGACCTTGCCAGTCTGATGAATTAGAGATTTGAGCGAAACGTCCGCCGGCAGGATGGCGCGCGCATCGCTGGTCGGCACCGGGAAATCCGGCGTGACGAGCGCCAAATGCATATTATCCGGGACTGGCAGCGGGCGGATAGCGTCCACTGTAATGCCGGCGACCAATACGATGCCGCCAAGTATGCAGGGCGCGACATTGTCCGCATGATAGCCGCTCACCAGCGCCTCGCCTTCCAGGCAAAATGGCAGCAATTCTTCGCGGGAAAAAGGCGCGCCGACGAGCTGATTCAACGCCGTCACCGTCACTACCGCGCTGGCGGCGCTGCTGCCCAGTCCGCTGGACAAGGGCAAGCCCTTGATGAGCTTGATTCGTAAGCCGCGCTGCTCGCCGATGCAGTCGAGAAATGCGCGCGCGGAAACCGAGGCGACATTCCGCTGCGGCTCGCGCGGCAGCTGGCCGCCATCGCCCTCGATGTCCGTAATCACGATATGCGGATCGTCCTGAAACTCAACGATTGCGCGGTCTCCCATGCCTTCCAAGGCGAGCCCGAGGATATCGAAGCCGACGCCCAGGTTGGCGACAGTCGCCGGGGCGAATGTTTCAACTCTGGAAAATGACATGGAAGAAGATTATCCTTGCCGCGCTTTCAGCGGCGCGAGGTCAAGTGGATGACCAGCAGTCTACAATGCGTCGATTGCGCGCAACAATACCCAATTCGGCGTGTGCTCTACGCTTGCGAGAGTTGCGGCGGTTTGCTGGATGTTCAGCACGATACCAGCGCGCTGTCGCCAGCGATATCGCCGGCGTTCTTTGACGGGCGGCTCGGCGCATTGGCCGCGCCCTACAACAGCGGCGTCTGGCGCTTCAAGGAATTGATCTATCCCGGCATCCATGACAGCGCAATCGTCAGTCGGATGGAAGGCAATACCAATCTCTATGAGTTGCCGCGCGTGGCGGCTTTCGCGGGCGTGGATACGCTCTTTCTCAAGCATGAAGGCGAAAACCCAACCGGTTCCTTCAAAGACCGGGGCATGACCACCGGCGTCACGCAAGCGCGGATTCTGGGGATGGATCGCGTCGCTTGCGCCTCAACCGGCAACACCTCCGCATCCATGGCTTCCTACGCGGCGCAGGCCAATATGCAGGGGATTATCTTCCTGCAAAACCAGCAGATCGCCTTGGGCAAGCTGGCGCAAGGAATCGCCTTTGGCGCGACCTGCCTGCAAATCAACGCCGACTTCGACCGCAACATGGAGCTGGCGCGCTTGGCAGCGGACAAGCTGGGTATCTACCTGCTCAATTCGATCAATCCATTTCGCCTGGAAGGCCAAAAGTCGATCATGTTTGAGGCATTGCAGCAACTGCGCTGGCAGGCGCCCGACTGGATCGTCGTGCCCGGCGGCAATCTGGGCAACAGCTCGGCTTTTGGCAAGGGGCTGCGGGAGATGCTCGAAATCGGATTGATCGACCGGCTGCCGCGCTTGGCGATTATCCAGGCGGAAGGCGCGAATCCCTTGTATCGACATTTCAGCACAGGCTTCCGCCAGTACGAACCCGTCAAAGCGGAAACGATCGCCACCGCCGTAAAGATCGGCAACCCGGTCAATTTGCAGAAAGCCATCCGAACATTGGAATGGACAAATGGCGTTGTCGAAGAGGTCAGCGACCAGCAGATCATGGACGCCAAAGCCATCATTGACGGCGCCGGCGTCGGCTGCGAGCCGGCCTCAGCTTGCTCCCTTGCGGGTACAAGAAAACTGGTCGAACGCGGCGTCATCAAGCGCGGCGACGCGGTGTTGGGCATATTGACTGGGCACGTCCTAAAGGATCCTGAGGCGACAATCGCTTATCACGGAGGCCGGTTGCCGGATGTCGCGCCCCAATTCCGCAATGAAATGCTGCAAGTCGAGGACAATCTCGACGACATAATCCGCGTTTTGAACCAGCGAAGGCCTTAGCGGTCAGTGGCGCTGCTCTTGCTGTCGACAGAAGCTCGGTCAGGCACTTGCTCCAACGAAGCCTCCAGGTCGGCGATGATATCCTCAGCGTCTTCGATGCCCAAGGCGAATCGAACCAGATTGTCCTTGATGCCGATGGCGAGGCGCTCTTCGCCGCTCAAATCATAATAGCTGAAGTAGGCCGGCTGCTCGATTAAGCTCTCCGTGCCACCCAGGCTCGGCGCGATATAGGGAATGCGCAGGCGATCGATAAAGTCGCTCGTCGTCTTGATGTCGCCCGCCACTTCGAAGCTGATCACGCCGCCGAATCCGCTCATGAGGGCGCGCGCGATTTCATGATCGGGATGCGATTCCAAGCCTGGATAATAGACGCGATCGATCTTGCGATGGCTCTCCAGATGGCGGGCAACTTTCATCGCCGCCTCATTCTGATGGCGCACGCGCACCGCCAGCGTTTTGAGCCCGCGCTCCAACAAATAGGCTTGATGCGGATCGATGACGTTGCCAAATATGCCGCGCGCGTCCTTCAGCGCTTTGATGCGGCCCGCGCCTCCGGCCACCACGCCGCCCAAGACATCGTTGTGGCCGCCGAAGTATTTGGTGGCGCTATGCATGACGAAATCGATGCCATGTTCCAGCGGACGCAAGTTCACCGGCGTGGCAAAGGTCGTGTCGAGGAGTGTCAACGCGCGATACCGCTTGCCTAACTCGGCGAGACGCCCTAAATCGGCCACGCGCAAATATGGATTCGTTGGTGTCTCGGTGAAAATGAAGCGCGTCTTCTTGGGCACGATGGCCGCTTCGAGCGCCGCGGAATCGCCCATGGGCGCGATGCTTGTTTCAACGCCAAACTTCTTCAGCGTCGTCTCGCAGAACTGCCGGGTCCGCCGATAGCAGTCATCGGTCATAACGATATGCGCCCCAGGACGCAGCACTGTCAAGAAGAGCGACGTGACGGCTGACATGCCCGAGGGATAAACGACGGCGTCCTCAGCCGCCTCTAGATTGGCGATGCGCCGTTCAAGCGACCAAACCGTGGGATTGCCGTAGCGGGCGTATTCTTCGCGCTCCAGCTCGCCGCCATATACTTTCTTTTCCAGGAATTCGATGACCCGCGCCGTGCTCTCGAAGGTATAGGTCGCCGTCTGCACGATCGGGGTCGTCATCGAATGGAATCCCTTGTCACGGCGGGCGCCGCCGTGCACCGAGCGCGTGCTAGCGCCTGCTTGCCGTCCATTCAACTTGCTTTGCTGATTTGTCATGATCGAATCCTTACAATAGAAAAAGCCCAAACTGAAGCGCGTACGCCGGTTTGGGCTTCCGTGACTTTCAACAAAAAGCGACTGAGGCACAGTCAACGGATTAACCTGGTCGTCTCAATCGTCGCAAGGGACTTTGAGCCAAGCAGGCGTTTACCCTCATCTTCCAGATTTATCTGCCGAACTTAGCACCTTCCCATTGCCGAGTGGGGGTTGCTGTGGCTTCACCGAGTCGGTCTCTCCACCACCTCTGGATAAGCG
>JAPOYS010000036.1 GCA_026706455.1 Chloroflexota bacterium
CGACCTTCTCAAGAAGTTTGCCGCAGTTATTGCCGTTGTTTTTGTCGTATTGCTAGGCATCTTGCTGCGTTATGTGGCGAACCTAGCCCTTGTAATCATCGTCGGCCTGCTGATTCTCTTTGGCAGGAGACACTTGGCGAAAGACATAAAAGCCGTGATGGAGGGACTCATCGGCGCTGGGATACTTGTGGGAAGCATAGTTGCGTGGATCGAGGGAACGCGCGGCGGGTTGCTCGCTGGCATTTCAGCCGCGGTATCTGTCCAGGTCGCAACTTGGATAATGACGTTGGTCGGCGTGGTTGTCATCCGAATATTTTTCCCGCGTCTGCCCAAGTTTTTCGCCGAGATTCGTGAAACAGTCAAGTAACCTGAGAAAGAGCCTGCCTCATCAAGCTTCGTCCTCAACGTATGCTATACTTGCAGTACTGACCAGTCAGTACTGCAAGTTCTTATGGCTCAACAAAAGCATGACCCGCGCTCCACGCGCGAACGCATCCTCGACGCGGCGCTCAACATTTTCAGCGCCAAAGGCTTCCACGATACCAAGCTGGACGAAATCGTCGCCGAAGCGAGCATCAGCAAGGGCTCAATCTATTTTCACTTTCCCAACAAGGAAAAGCTCTTCATCGCGTTGGTGGATCAGTTTGCCGATTTGATCGAACGGCGCGCGCGCCAGGCGATCGAAAAGGAAGCGCCGGGCATTCTTCGCGTTCGCGCCGCGCTTGAGGCGGTGCTAGAGACCTTCGGCAAATATCGGCGGCCCGCCAAACTACTGTTGGTGCAGGCGGTTGGTTTAGGCACGGTCTTTGAGCGCAAGCGCATGGAAGTGACGGACCGCTTCGCCCTCTTGATCCAGACCTATCTGGACGAAGCGGTCGCCGATGGTTCCATCGCGCCGGTAAATACGCATATTGTGTCGCACGCCTGGATGGGCGCCATCTACAGCGTCGTCATCCAGTGGGTGTATACCGGCGAACCAAGCAAAGACGAGATTATGGAAGCCTTGCTGCCGCTTCTGCTGAAGAGCGTCGGCTACCAGGATTGAGCGCTGGACGCAATGGCAATCCGCGAATCGACGATAAGCCAGCATTATGGCCGTTTGCTGAGTTGCAGCGTGCCTTGCGAGGGCCTCGGCTTCGAGCGTTTCTTGGGATCTGCGGCTGGGGGCGCGCGCTACTACTGGGAAAACCGCGCAGACCAAGTTGCCTTCGCCGGCGCCGGGACGGCCGTCGAACTCATGGCTTGGGGACCCGATCGTTACGACAAGATCGGGGCTTACGCGCGCGAGCTCTTCGACGGCGCGCATATTTCGGGCGAGGGCAATCCGATTGCGGGTCCGCGCTTGTATGGCGGGTTTGCCTTCCGCCACGATTTTACGCCCGATAACACCTGGTCGATTTATTCGCCCGCCTTTTTTGTGCTGCCGCACTATCAGTTGGTCCGCTGCGGCGGCGACTGCCTGGATGCCGCGCCTGCTATGTGGCTGACGATTAATACGCAGATACCGCCAGATGAAGCGCCCGAGCCTTTGATCCCGGCTTTGCAGGAGGCGCTGCGCAGCAAGATCGCCCAGCTAAAAGTGGATGAACAGCCGCTTGACGAAGATGGACGAAACAGAGGGCTGAGTATCGACTATCCCATGAGTTATCCGACCTGGGAGCGCATGATTCAAGACGCCACCGCGCGCATTCGTGGCGGCGAACTGCGGAAAGTTGTGCTGGCGCGGGCGGCCGAGCTTCGCTTTACGAAGCGCATCCGCCTACTGCCTGTTTTGCGGAATCTGGCGCTGCAGTATGCGGACTGCTATCGTTTCCTCTTTGAGCCGCGCCCGCAGTACGCCTTTTACGGCGCCTCGCCCGAACTGCTGGCTTCCGTGCGCGGGCGGCGCTTCGAGACGATGGCGCTGGCGGGCAGCATGGATCGCGGCGAAACGGACGAAGCCGATCGGCGCCTCGGCCGCGCTTTGCTCGATAGCGCGAAGGAGCGGCATGAACATCGCATTGTCGTCGACAAGATGCGCCAACGGCTCGCGCCCCTGACTGATTCACTGGAGATGCCGCCGCCGAGCCTGCTCAAGCTGAGCAATATCCAACACATCAACACCCCGATACGGGGCCTGCTGAAACATCCAACGGGTGTCCTGCCGTTGGTCAAGGCGCTGCATCCGACTCCCGCTTTGGGCGGTGATCCGCGGCCGCAGGCGATGCGCTTGATCCGCGAGCTCGAGCCGATTCCGCGTGGATGGTATGGGGCGCCGGTCGGTTGGATCGATTCGCAGCTCGACGGACAGTTCGCCGTCGCCATTCGCTCGGCCGTCGCGCAGGACTCGCGCGTCTGGATTTACGCCGGCGCCGGCATCGTCGCCGACAGTATCCCGCAGCAAGAGTGGGCGGAAACGGAGCTCAAGTTCCGCCCCATGCTCGACGCTCATCATGTAATGCAAGAATAAAATCAACCACAAAGACGCGAAGGGCACAAAGGCATATGAACAAGAGTGAAATCAATGGCGACTTTAATGATCGGAGCGGAGGAAAACCTCTGTCTTATCAGATAATTGGCGCTGCAATTGCGGTGCATAGCTGGTTTGGGGCAGGGCTGCTCGAAAGCCTTTACGAGGAGGCGCTCTGTATTGAGTTGAGTAACAGGCGGATACGCTTTGAACAGCAGAAGCGAATCGAAGTTGAATACAAGGGACACGATGTTGGTCTCTTTGTGGCTGACCTGGTCGTCGATGGTCGCATCATTGTTGAAGTGAAAGCAGTGCAAGCGTTGGCGCCGATTCACACTGCGCAACTGATTACGTATCTGAAGCTATTGAATCTCAAAACTGGACTATTGATTAATTTCAACGTGCCAAAATTGGCTGAAGGCATTAAACGAGTTGTACTCTAGGCAATTCTTTGTGCCCTTCGTGTCTTTGTGGTTAGAAAAACAGCGGCTCCATGCCCAATCCGAACACGCTCTACGCCAATACATTCATCGACGCCCTGGTTGCCGCGGGCTTGAAGTACGTCTGTCTAACGCCGGGTTCGCGGCACACGCCGCTCGTGCTGGCGCTGGCGCGGCATCGGGATGCGATCGGCATATTCTCGCATCTGGACGAACGCTGCGCTGCTTTCTTCGCCTTGGGCTTGGCATTGGGGGCGAATGAACCGGCCGCGGTCGTCGGCACATCAGGCTCGGCGGGCGCCAATTTCTTCCCGGCGATCATCGAAGCGCATCAGGCGCGCGTCCCGCTGATCGTGCTGACGGCCGACCGCCCGCATGAGTTGCGGGCGAGCGGGGCGAATCAAACCATCGACCAGGTCAAAATCTACGGCGACTATGTCGAGTGGTTTTACGATGCGCCGCTCCCCGAAGCGGAGGCGCCCGCCCTGACATTGCGGAACTTGCGCACATTGGCGGCGCGCGTGGTTGCAGTCGCGTCGCGGCATCGCGGCGTCGTGCATGTCAACTTGCCCTATCGCAAACCGCTGGAGCCCGGCGCCGGCGAGGCTGACGCGCTACAAATCGATCGCCGCGTGCCGACCCGCTTTATTGACAGCGAAAGCGGGGCGCGCGCGTCGGCTTTGCGCTCGCTCTTGACGGATGACCTGCGGCGGCGGCGGGGCCTCGTATACTGCGGGCATGGCAGTTGCCGCAGCGAAGCCGAACGCGAGCGAATCTTGCCGTGGGCGGCGAGGCTCTCGGCGGCAACAGGCTTCCCCCTCTTCGCCGAGTTCACGTCGAACTTGCGCGGCGCGGACGCCATCGGCGCCTATGAAAGCTTGTTGACGGCGGAAGCCATTGATCTCTCCCAAGTCGAAGTCTTGATTCGATTCGGCTCGCCGCCGCTCTCCAAGGCAATGCAGGACTTCCTGAATGGGGCAAGCCTGCGCTATCACATCTATTGCAGCCGGGCCGGCGAGTGGGCCGACGATAGCCACAGTGTCACGCACAATCTAACGCTAAATCCCGCGGCGCTGGATGCCAGCGAGTGGGACGGGCTTGCGCCTATTTCCAGCTCCAGGCAAGCTTGGAGCGCACAACTGGCGCGCGCCGACCAAGCGGCCAGGCAGGTCATTGCGCGCGAGATCGAGACGGGCGCCTATTTCGACGGCGCGGCGCTCCATGATGTGATTGACCTTATGCCGGACCGGGCGACGCTCTTCGCGGGCAACAGCCTGCCGGTGCGGCATCTTGACCAGTTTGGCTTGCGGCGCCGAAATTCAATCCTCGCCTTCGCCAATCGCGGCGCCTCGGGGATTGACGGCAATGTCTCGACCGCCCTGGGAATCGGCGCGGCGCGGCGAGATTCGCCCCTGGTAGCCGTCCTCGGCGATATCACACTCTACCACGACTTGAACGGCTTGCTGGCGATCAAGCGCTGTGGCCTGCCAATGACGATTGTGCTGCTGAACAATGAGGGCGGCGGCATCTTTCAGCGGCTGCCGATCCGCGAATTCGAGCCGCACTTCAGCGATTTCTTCATCACCGCGCACGGTTTAAACTTCGAGCGCGCGGCTGCGCTCTATGGATTAGAATATGTTCGCGCCGATGATCGCGCGTCCTTTCGCCGGGCATTCAGCGCGTCGGTTGGCGGGCCCGAGGCCACCCTGATCGAAGTGCGCACGGACGCCCGCGCTGACTTAAGGCGGCGCGCTGAAATCATGGCGGCGGTCCAGCGGGAGTTGGAGTCTACCGACTTTTAAGAGGTCTATGCTTTCCAAAAGGAGACGACCTATGGTAACGACCAAAGAAGAGCAAGCGCAGATCTCGACCGGCGACTTGATGCGCCTGGCCGATTGGCGCGAGGTGAAAGTATTTGAAGACATCACTTACCACAAGGCGGAGGGCATCGCGCGCATCGCCTTTGACCGGCCCGAAATCCGCAACGCCTTTCGCCCCAAGACGATTGACGAAATGACCGAGGCTGTCCTGCACGCTTGGCATGACGGCGAGGTCGGTCTCTTGTGGATCACCGCCAACGGACCCAGCGCCAAAGACGGCGTCTGGTCTTTCTGCGCCGGTGGCGACCAACGCGTGCGCGGGCATTCCGGCTATGTCGGCGATGACGGCCTGCCGCGCTTGAATGTGCTGCAGCTCCAGCGCTACATCCGCAACATCCCGAAGCCGGTCATCGCTGTTGTGCCCGGTTTCGCCATCGGCGGCGGGCATGTCTTGCACGTCTGCTGCGACCTCACCATCTCGAGCGACAACGCCATTTACGGGCAGACGGGTCCCATCGTCGGCAGCTTCGACGCCGGCTTCGGCTCGTCATTCCTGGCCGCCCATGTCGGGCAGAAGAAAGCGCGCGAGATCTGGTTCCTCTGCCGCCAGTACAGCGCCGCCGAAGCCGAGGCGATGGGCATGGTGAATACGGTCGTGCCCTTGGCCGCGCTGGAGCGGGAGGCGCTGCTTTGGTCGCGCGAAATCTTGAGCAAGAGCCCGATGGCGCTGCGCTTCATCAAGGCCGGCTTGAATGCCGAGTTGGATGGGCAGACCGGACTGCAAGTGCTGGCCGGCGACGCCACCATGCTCTTCTACATGACGGAGGAGGGCAGCGAGGGCAAGAACGCCTTCCTCGAAGGGCGCAAGCCCGATTTCAGCAAGTTCCCGCGGCGAGCCTGATTGCCGCAATTGAAGGTCGCTGGTGAAGGAATGAGGACAGTGGCGCGCCGCAAGGTTCGGTTGAACCAGAGGCCCGAGAAAACCTATATCGCTCACGGCGAATTCGGCTTGAGCTTCGCCCAAACCAGCCGCAAGGCAGCGCAGACCTGCGCCGCGATTCTACGACATACGGCGCTGGCGCCTGGCGACCGAGTGGCTATCTTGCTGGCGACGCCCGCGCCCTTCATCTTGACGCTGCTCGCCTTGATGCGCCTGCGCGCCGTCAGCGTGCCCCTCAACCGGCGCCTGCAGCCGAGCGAACTTGCCTGGCAAGTCAAGAACGCCGATTGCCGGCTGCTGATATGCGAGCCAAAGACGCGGTCGCTGTCGGTCGCTGTCGGCGTCGATGTGATGGAGATGCCGAACATTGAGCGCGAGGCGCCGGCGTCAGCTTATGGCGACTTTGGCGCGCTGAATCTGGAAGATGATTTCGCCATCATCCACACATCGGGCACGAGCGGGCGGCCGAAGGCGGCCATCTTGACCTATGGCAATATCTATCAAAGCGCTGTCGCCTCGGCTCTTCGGCTCGGGACGATTCAGAGCGAGCGCTGGCTTTGCGTGCTGCCGCTCTACCATGTCGGCGGTTTGAGCATCGTCACCCGTTCGCTCTTATATGGCACAGCCGTAGAAGTGATGCCGCCGGGCGCTTTTGACGCGCGCGAGGTGAATCGCATTTTGAGCGATCATCCGATCACGTTGGTGTCGCTGGCGCCGACCATGCTGCAGCGCCTGCTCGACGTAAAGACGCGGCGCTGGAATCCGCGGCTGCGCCTGATACTGCTCGGCGGGGAAGCGCCAGCGGCCGAGTTGGTTGAGCGTTGCATCGCCGAAGAGTTGCCGATCGCCGCCAGCTACGGGCTGACCGAAACCGCGTCGCAAGTGGCGACCGCCATGCCCGAATTGGTCTACCGCAAGCCGAGCACGGTGGGCAAAGCGCTGCGGTTCACGCGGACGCGCATCGTCGATGAGAGCGGCGGAGCTCTCGGCGCGCATGAGCCGGGCGAGATTCTCGTCAAGGGCGGCGTCGTCACGCGCGGATATTATGGCGAGCCTGAAGCGACGCGGAGGGCGCTGCTCGGTGGCTGGCTGCATACCGGCGATATCGGCTATCGGGATGAAGACGGCGACCTGTTTGTCCTGCAACGGCGCGCTGACTTGATCGTCAGCGGTGGGGAAAACATCTACCCAGCCGAGGTGGAGCGGGTCTTGCGCCAGCACGCGGATGTGGCGCAGGCGATCGTCTTCGGCTTGCCCGATCGAAAATGGGGGCAGTGCGTCGCCGCCCTGCTCGAATGTCGCGCCGGCGCGCAAGCCACGCCAAACGAAATCACGGACTTCGCTCGCGGGCAGTTGGCTTCTTACAAATTGCCGCGCCAGATCGCCTTTGTTGAGGCTTTGCCCCGGACCGCATCCGGCAAGATACAGCGCCGCGACGCGCGCCAGATCTTTGATGACGCGATATCGCGCCAGCAATAGCGGGCATCATTACAGCATTGAGATCAGCGGAGCCGGTCCTGCGCTCGCGCTGCTGCACGGATTCACCGGCGCCGCTTCGTCTTGGGCGTCGGTCACAACGCGGCTGGCGGGCGCTTGTCAGTTGATCACCATTGATCTGCTGGGCCACGGAGCGAGCGATTCCCCGGCTGACGCGGCCAGCTATCGCATGGAGTCCCAGGCTGCGGACTTCGTCGATGTCCTGGATCAACTGGCAGTGAGGGACGCGCATCTGCTCGGTTACTCGATGGGCGGGCGGCTGGCGCTTTACTTGGCGCTGCGCTATCCGGGTCGTTTTCGCTCGCTCATCCTCGAAAGCGCGTCGCCGGGCTTGGAAGACGAAGGGGAGCGGGCGGAACGGCGCCGGCGCGATGAGGCGCTGGCACATGCAATCGAGGCGGGCGGCATCGACGCTTTTGTCCAAACCTGGGAAAGCCAGTCGCTTTGGGAGACCCAGTCCGAGACTTTGATTCGGCGGCAACGGCGCCAGCGAGCGGCGAATGAGCCCGCCGGATTGGCGAATAGCTTGCGCGGAATGGGCGCCGGCGCGCAGCCGAATCTCTGGCCTCTGCTTCCCAATCTAAGCCTGCCGACCTGCCTGATCGTCGGCGAGCGCGACCCGAAGTTCAGGCGAATCAACGAGGCGATGACCGCGGAGATCGCGGGTTCGCGCCTCGAAATCATCGCCGGCGCCGGGCACAACACGCACTTGGAGGAACCGCGCGCATTCTGTCAGTGTCTTCGATCATTTCTGGAAAGCGTCTAGGCGGCGGATCGCGTCATCGACGAAGGCTTTGTATTGAGCCGCCATTCGTGGAATCGCGCTTTGATGGGGCGCGAAGGAGGCGAAATGCGACAGACGGAACGCGCCCCACAGATCCCAATATGGCAGCGGGTCCGCATCGAGCTGCGGATTCAGCTCCAGATAGCGGGCGCTGTACTCCCGCATCGCATGCCAGCCGAGCGCCCAGAGGATCTCCAACCGGCTCTTGCCCAGGTCGGCCAGCGGATCGCCAATCATAGCGTCCTCCCAGTCGATGATCGCTGCTAGCTCGCCCTTACGCCAGAGCAAGTTTCCGGGCCAAAAGTCGCCATGCAGCAGAGCCGGCGCGTTGACCTGGATGCGAGACGCCGCCGGACCCATGGCCGCCCGAATCCGGCGCTGATCGTCGGTGAGTGGCCAGCGTTCGCGCAAGATCCGGTCGCCCGCGCGTGGCAGAAAAGCCAGATCCAGCGCGCCAAGGTCAAGCGCGTGGATGTCCTTTAGGATTGACGCCAGCGCCCCCGCGCAGCTGCCTGTCCGTGCGCATCCGCATTCGGCTGATCCATCGACAAAAGCTGTCACGAGAAAGTGCGGCTCATGCGTCTCGCAAAGATAGAGGACGCGGGGAACCGGCAGGCCCGCCTCGCGCAAGATCCGCAGCAGACGGTATTCGTCGCGCGCGATATGCGGGTTAAGTTGGCGGTCGCCGTGGCTGTGCGTCAGCAAAACGAGGCGCTTGCCGCCCGCGTCAGCCATCGAAACGTTCAGCGCCCGGGCGCGGCCGCCGAGCGTCTCAACGCTAGTGAGCCGGAAGCGCGGGTCAATCTTGCGAAGGACCGCCTGCAGATCTGCTTTGCGCAATGTCTCGTCGGTCAAATTCTGATATCTTGCCGTGCTTGCGGACATCAGTATGTCCGCAAGGCGCTTCCCTCGTCAACGGGAAGCTTGCCAGGCAGCGCTCTCGCCGCGGCGGAGACGGACGGTTAATGGCGATACCGGCTGGCAAACGGTAAACTTCGCAGACGATTTTGCTACGGGCTAAGGCTTGAAGGTGATGAAATGACAGAGGAAATAAGAAGACAGTTGCTGGACAAACTGGAATGGCGCTGTATCGGTCCTCATCGAGGCGGCCGGGTTGTGGCGGTCGCCGGCGATGTCTCACGGAAGATGACCTTTTATATGGGCGCCTGCGCGGGCGGGGTGTGGAAGACGACCGATGGCGGGGGCTATTGGGATAATATCTCGGATGGCTTCTTCAACACGGCCGCGATCGGCGCGCTGGCTGTTTCGGCTTCCGACCCCAATGTCATCTACGCAGGCACGGGCGAGAGTACGATCCGCGGAAACGTCTCGCATGGGGACGGGGTCTACAAGTCGGTTGACGCCGGCATGACCTGGCGGCATGTCGGCTTGAGCGAATCACGGCATATCGGCAAGATCGTGATTCACCCGCGGGATCCCGACCATGTTTACGTCGCGGCTTTTGGGCGCGCCTTTGGACCAAATGCAGAGCGCGGCGTATACCGCTCGCGCGACGGCGGCGACAGTTGGGAGAATATTCTTTACAAGAGCGAACGAGCGGGCTCGCATGATGTGGCGCTGGATGTGAACAATCCGCGCATCTTGTTCGCGGCGATCTGGCAGGCGCAGCGCTATCCGCACAAGCTGGAGAATGGCGGACCCGATTGCGGCTTGTGGCGCAGCTTTGATGGCGGCGACACCTGGCAGGACGTCACGCGCAATCCCGGGCTGCTGACGGGGTTGCTGGGCAAGATCGGCGTAGCGATATCGCCGGCGCGGGCTGGCCGTGTCTGGGCTTGCATCGAAGCCGAGGACGGCGCTGTTTTCCGCTCGGACGACTACGGCGAGACCTGGACGCGCCTGAGCGAGCAGTCGCTCTTGCGTACGCGGCCCTGGTATTACATGCATGTGACGGCTGACACGCAGGATGCCGACACGGTCTACATTCAGAACTACAGCCTGTGGAAGTCGGTTGATGGCGGCGCGACCTTCGAGACGATGCCGACGCCGCACGGCGATGAGCACGCGCTTTGGATTGACCCGGCCGATAACCAGCGGATGGCGCGCGGCAACGATGGCGGCGCTTGCGTGTCATTCAATGGCGGGGCGAGCTGGTCATCGATTTACAACCAGCCGACGGCGCAGCTCTACCACGTCTGCGCCGATGATCAGTTTCCCTATCGCGTCTATGGCTCGCAGCAGGACAACACCGCGATTTCCGTGCCGAGCGCCACAGTCGACGGGGCGATTCACGAGCGGGATTGGTATGCGCCGGGCGGCGGCGAGAGCGGCTATATCGCCATCAAGCCGGATGATCCGGATATTGTGGTGGCTTCTGGTCCCATCGGGCAGCGCGCCTATAACGACTTGATGACGCTCTACAACCATCGCAGCGGGCAGAAGTGGATCATCACCGCCTGGCCCGAGCTGTATGGCTGGGGCGCGGGCGCGGAAAAGATGAAGTTCCGCTTTCAGTGGACTTTCCCGATTCTGTTCTCGCAGCATGATCCGGATGTGCTCTATGTTTGCAGCCAGCATTTGCATCGCTCGACGAATCTGGGCGCCAGCTTCGAGGTGATCAGCCCCGATCTGACGCGCAACGACCCGGACAAGCTGCGAGCCTCCGGCGGTCCCATCACGCGGGACAATACCGGCGCCGAGGTCTACTGCAATATCTTCGCGCTGGCTGAATGTTCGCATGAGGCCGGTGTGCTCTGGGCGGGCAGCGATGACGGCTTGGTTCACATCTCGCGCGATGCGGGAGCGACCTGGCGGGAGATCACGCCGCCCGATCTGCCCGAATGGGCGCTGATCAGCATCATAGACGTCTCGGCGCATCAGGCGGGCGCGGCCTACCTGGCGGCGACGCGCTACAAGCTCGACGACACCAAGCCCTATCTGTATAAGACGAGCGATTATGGCGAGAGCTGGACGACGATCACAAATGGGATACCGGATCATGAGTTCACGCGCGTGATTCGCGAGGACCCGCATCAGCGCGGGCTTCTGTATGCCGGCACGGAAACGGGCATCTTCATTTCATTTGACGATGGGGCGAGCTGGCGGCGCATGACCGGATCGCGCTGTCACAAAGCCCCCGACAAGTTGCCGGTCTGCCCGATTCACGATTTGGTAATCAAAGACCACGATCTGGTCGTAGCGACGCATGGGCGATCATTCTGGATCCTGGATGATCTGTCGCCCTTGCGTCAGGCGCAGGCGGAGCAATTGGGCGGCTCCGCGCATCTATTCGCGCCAGCGCCGAAAGCGCGCATGCGGACTTATTCCGGCTTCGGCGGCTGGGACGAGGACTATGGCGCCGATGTGGTCAATTATGGCGGGGTGGGCACGAGCGTGGCGGGGTTCACCCAGCCTTTGGGTTCGGATCGGCCGAACTTCCTCAACGCCGGTCATAATCCGCGCGCAGGCATTGTCTTCTGGTATTGCCTCAGGGATGAGCCCGGCGGAGCGGTCACGCTCAACTTCCGGTCTGCCGATGGGGAATTGATCCGCAGCTACAGCAGCGCTGAAGACGGCGGACCCGCAGCGGCGGCCGGCCTAAATCGCTTTGAATGGAATATGCGCTATCCCGGCGCAGCTACTGTGGATGGCGTCGATGGCTGGTGGGAGCGTCCCGATGGACCGCTGGTCGCGCCGGGCGAGTATATCGCCGAGTTGGTCGCGGCTGGCGAGCGTTGCAGTCAGCGCTTCGAAGTGCGGGCTGACCCGCGCGTCGAGACGAGCGCCGATGACTTGCAGTGGCAGCTGGACATGCTGCTGGCGATACGCGATCGCTTGTCGCAGAACAATGAGTTGATCAACAGGCTCGTCAAACTGAAGCGGCAGGTGCGGGCTTGGGCGGCGCGCAGCGATGAGGCCTCGCTGCAAGCGGCGGCTGCTTCAATCGCCGCGGAAGTTGACAGGCGGTTGCCGTCGCTGATCAATGTTGGTTATACCGAATCTCAACTCTACGAGAGCGGCGCCCACGAAAAGCTCAATGCCCTATTCGAATCGGTGGACAGCGCCGATTACGCCCCGCCGCAGCAGGCGCGGGCGGTTTTCGCGCAGCTATGCGACGAGCTGGATGGGCATCTGGCTTATGCGCGGACGGATCTAGGCGAGACGGTCGCCGACTTCAACGCGGCTGTGCGCGAGCTGGGCTTGGAAGCGGTGGATCCGCTGTAGGGGCAACCCGTCATGATTTCGTAGGGGGCGAGGCGGTGACTCGCCCTTCTTTTAACAGAGGACGCAGAGGTCACAGAGAGGGCGAGCCTTGGCTCGCCCCTACAATTCGTTGGTGACTGGGACGGGCGGCCTGCGCGCAAGAAATCATGCAGCCTCTATTGCGCTGGCAAGTCTGGTTGTTATAATTTGCTCGGCGACTGTATTGGCGCGGAATCCGCCAGCCGCGCCTAGGGGCGAGACGGTGGCTCGTCCTTCAAACTGTCAAAGGAAATGGCCGTGAAAGCGATCACGATACAAGCCATCGAACTCCATACTGTGCTTCTGCCCTATCTGACGCCCTTTGAAACCAGCTTCGGCGCCGAGACCGACAAGGTGGCCGTGCTGGTCGAGTTGACGACCGCGGCCGGCGCAGTCGGTTGGGGCGAATGCTCAATCGAGTTGTGGCCCGGTTATGGGCAGGAGACGGCTGAGACGGCGCGGCACGTTCTATCCGAGTTTATGGCGCCGGCGCTCATGGGCGAAACGATCGGCGATCCGCGTGAGATTCGGCCGTTGCTCCGGCGCTTCCGCGGCAATCATCATGCGCGCGCGGGCTTGGAGGCGGCGGTCTGGGACGCTTTCGCGACGACGAATGACATGCGGCTGACGGATTGCTTCGCGCAGTACGCGCCGGCTGGCCAGGCCTCCGAGGGGCGGGCGACGGTCGGCGTCAGCATCGGCATACAGCCGTCACTGGACGCCACGGTGGATGTGGTGCGGCAGCGGCTGGCACAGGGCTACGGGCGCGTCAAGCTGAAGATCAAGCGCGGCTGGGATGTGGAAGTGGCGCGGGCTGTTCGCGCCGCGTTCCCCGATATCCTTCTGATGCTGGACGCCAACAGCGATTATGGTCCGGCGGACGCCGAGCATCTGGCGCAGCTTGATGAATTCGATCTGCTGATGATTGAGCAGCCGCTGGCGCACGATGATATCTATCAGCATGGCTTGCTGCAGAAGCGCCTGAAGACGCGCGTCTGCCTCGATGAAAGCGTCAAGTCGGCGAGCGATTTGCGCATCGCGCTGCAAGTGGGGGCGCTCGGCATCCTCAATTTGAAGCCGGCGCGGGTGGGCGGCTTCAGTGAGTGCCTGGAGATTTACTGCATCTGCGTTGAGCATGATCTGCCGCTTTGGATTGGCGGCATGCTGGAAACGGGCGTCGGCCGGGCGGCCAATCTCGCTTTTGCCGCTTTGCCCGCGGTCAATCTGCCCTCGGATATCTCGGCGACCGATCGCTATTTCGCCGCTGATATCAGCGAGCCGCCCTTCATTCTAAGTGCAGACAGTACGCTGGCTGTGCCCGACGGCGCCGGCATCGGGGTCGAGGTTCAGCGCGACCGGCTGGAAGAGGCGAAGCGGCGCTGGGAAGAGAATTATCCCTATGGGAAAGTTGCGCCAAGAAAGTAAAGCTGTAAGGCCTGTCCGCTACAGGTGGAACCGTGCGCGACTATACATCTAACCCCGCTCGGTCCCCCCATTGAGATGGCGGGAAAGAACTGGGAGTGAGCTTGGCATTGTGAATCGCAGTAGCGGACGAGCGTTGTAGGGGCGACCCTTGGATCGCCCGCCTTCCCCTCACTCGCCATCAAGCGTTAGCAAGCTGAATTGCTGATAAAGCTCCTCGAGTCGTTCGAGTCGTTCGCGCGTCTTCTCTGGATAGCGCAGGGAGAGAGCGCCGAGGATGGCGTCCAGCAGGGCGAAGACGGCGACCGTGTTGCTGTTGAGGCGCAGGCGAAAGGGCACGATCAGCGCGAGGTTGGAGCGGACAGCGGCCGGAGAAACGTGGCTATCGGTGACCGTCAGCACAGATGCGCCGCGCTGTCTGCCGACATCCATCACGGTGAGCGTCTCGCGCGTATAGCGGGCGAAGCAGAGCGAGAACACCAGATCGCCGGCTTTGAGCGGCGTCAATTGGGCTGGAATGGGATCAATGCCGGGCGTCAGCACGGTGGTATCCGGGCGGATATAACGCAGGACGATGCCGAAGCTGAGGGCGAGCGCGAAGGAGGCGCCCAAGCCAATGATGTAGACGTGTTCGGCTTGATCGACCATGTCGACCGCTTGATCGAAGATGCCGGTCGGCACAGTCTGCGGCAAGTCGAGCAGGGTCTGCACTTCGTCGCGCAGCACCGTGTTGAGCAGATGGAGGCTTTCCGGCTCGCCGGCTGAGAGCCCTTCCAGGAGTTCCTGCGAGCCGATTTGCATGCGCTGGGCGATCCTGGCTTGATTGAGGAATTGTCGGCGCAGAACCGACTGCAATTCTGGAAAGCCGTCAAAGCCGAGCGCCTGCGCCGTGCGCACGACAGTCGATGAATTGACGCCGACCGATTCAGCGATTTCGGTGATCGTCAAATGAATGACGTTGATGCCGCCCTGGAGCAGGAATTCGGCGACCTTGCGCTGGCTCGGCGACAGCGATTCGTGATGCTGGCGGATCCAGCGCACGATGTCGTCTTGCGTCCCTTTGTCGGTCATGGTTTCAACACCAAAGATCTGTGCTTAGGTACTTCAAGCCGGAGTCGCAAAGCAAGATGGCGACGCGCCCGCCACGATGCGCGCCCGCCAAGAGTTGCAGCGCGGCCGCCAGATTGGCGCCGGAGGAGAAGCCGGCGAATAGCCCTTCTTCTTTCGCCAGCCGGCGGGTCATGCAGGTGGCGTCGGCATCGCTTACGCGCAGATAACCGTCGATCAGCGCGCGATCGACGAGAGCCAGATCGGGCATGGCGTAGCCGCCACCCTGGATCCTGTGATTGGGACGCGAGACCGCTTCGCCGGCGAGGGCGGCCGCGCCCTCAGGTTCAACCACGTAACAGCGAATCGCCGGGTCGCATTCTTTGAAGTATTGCGCGCAACCGGCGAATGAGCCGCCGCTGCCGACGAAATCGCAGAAGGCGTCGATGCCGCCGGATTGGCGCATGATCTCGGGCGCGGTATGCCGATAGTGGGCGCGCGAATTGCCTTCGAGCTGGAATTGATCGGCGCGGAAAGCGGCGCGTTCGCGGACGATCTCCCGCGCTGTCTCTTCGACCCGCGCTAGGTCGGCGCCGGAGACTGCGCCCGGCGTCGAATGCGGGCACTGATCGACGAGTACGACTTCGGTGCCGAGGGCGCGCATCATACGGACGCGCTCTACCGAGTTGCCGCGCGACATGACGGCCACGAAGCGGTAGCCCTTGGCCGCGCAGACGATTGCCAAGCCCGCGCCGGTATTGCCGCTGGTGAGCTCGACGACGGTATCGCCCGGCTGCAGGGCGCCGCTGGCTTCAGCCTCTTCGATCATTTGGCGGGCGATGCGGTCTTTCTTGGAGTAGCCGGGATTGAGAAATTCGAGTTTGGCAAATACCTGTCCATCGAGGTCGCGCGTGATGCGCGATAGCTCGACCAGCGGCGTGTCGCCAATGGTATCGAGGACGGAGGCGCAGAGTTCGGACCTTGCCAAGTCGCCGCTCCTTGATATTCGCTAAGCTGAACCGATCGGTTTGATTTTGCGAGTCGCCTTGCCAATTGCGTCCCGATTATATGTCGCCGCCGGCCGATTGTAAAATGGCTTGCGCTCGCTTTGCCATCGCGCGGGGCGCGGGTTATCATCGGGTCGTTTGGGCGCCTGCTTGATTGTCGATGACAGAACATATCACCATCAGCGAACTTCAGAGCATGGCTGAACTCGTCGCCACGGTTGCGCTGCAGAAAGCGGTCTGGGGGATGGAGGATGTGGAAGTCGCCTCGCCGCATACATTGCGGGCGATTGCGCATAGCGGCGGGGCGGTATTCGGCGCCCAGGCGGACGGGCGGCTCATTGGCTTCTGTTTTGGATTTGCGGCTCCGCGCGCGGACGAGCTTTGGCTTTGGTCGCACATGGCGGGCGTCCACCCGAAGTACCAGGGACAGGGCATTGGCTACCGCCTGAAACAGGCGCAGCGAAATTGGGCGCTGGCGCAGGGCTATCGCTGGATGGCTTGGACCTTCGATCCGCTGCAAAGTGGCAACGCCAACTTCAATTTCAATCGGCTGGGAGTGATCGCCGGCAATTACTCCGTCGACCACTACGGCGAGATGCAAGATGGCATCAACGCCGGCTTGGCCAGCGACCGGCTGGAAGCGCAGTGGCAGCTGGATTCGCCCGCGGCCATCGGGCTGGCGGAGCGCGGTTGCTGTCAGATCGGGCAAGACTTGCCTGACGCGATTCAGATGGCAGTCCTCGAGAAGGGTGGCGCGCTGCAGTATCGCCAGCCGCGGATGGCTAAGGGAACAGTCTACGGCCTTGAGATACCGCTTGATATCGCCGCATTGAAGGCGCGTGATATTGAGAAGGCGAAACAGTGGCAGCTGTATGTGCGGGCTGCTATGACCGAGCTGCTGGCGGCGGGCTATGTCGTAAGCGCTTTCGTTCGCGAGGGCGACAGAGCCTGGTACGTTCTTAGCCCGGCGGGTTAGGCGGCCGCGCGCGAGCGATCCAAGGGTCGCCCCTACAAGGCTTGTCCGCTACTGCGATTCGCAATGCCAACCCCTGTAGTGGTCCTGATTTATTGGACACTGAAAGTCAGAACTTTTGAGGGGTTGCTT
>JAPOYS010000178.1 GCA_026706455.1 Chloroflexota bacterium
CGACATTGAAAATCGCGGTGACATTGCGCGATTTCTCATAGTCATGAATCTCGGCCTCATGCCCAAGGCCCAGGAATTCCTGATACTGGCGCAGGGACTCGCGCGCGTCGTTTACGGCGAAAGCCATGTGTTTTATGTATCGTTCGTGCATTATTGTCTCCTTCTGCAAATATGTTGTTTGCGGGCGACCCAAGGGTCGCCCCTACAGATTTCTACTGGTTTTCGGGCGACTCACCGAGTCGCCCCTACGGATTCTGACGCGTTGGCGGGCGACCTGGTAGGTCGCCCCTACAAATCTTTTTTGGATGGGCACGTCCATTCATTTTGATTGGAAGCGTTCCCAATGCGTCAGGTCGCGCCAGGTGATCTTCTTCCAGGCGCGCATGCCGGGCTGCGCCGTCTCCGCTTTGTGACCGATGCAGATGAACATCTCCGGCGAATAATTGTCCGGCAGGTTGAGGATCAACTTGACCGCTTCCTTGCTGTACGAGGTGACGGGACCCGAGGCCAAGCCCAACGCATGGGCGGCCAACATCATCGTCTGCGCGGCTGTGCCGATGTCAATTAAGAGCGCGCGGTCGGTTGGCGGCAGATGATGCTCGGCAACGACATCCCCGTTCGTGCAGATGAGGATCAATACCGGCGCCCGCTGAAACATGCCCGGCGCGACCAGGCGAATGAGCCGGCGCGTTTCGGCGTCTTCGACCACGATGTAGCGGTTCGGGCGCAGGTTGCCGCCGCTGGGCGCCCAGCGCGCCGCTTCCAGGATTGCTTCGATTTGCGCCCGCTCGACCGGCTCGTCGGTCATTTCTCGCACCACGCGCCGCGTTCTGATATTGTCCAGCACCGCTTCGCTCATGGCGCCGCCTCCGATAAGGAACTGTGACGCAGCAAGCAGGCGGCGACCGCCCGGCAACGCTCATCCAGCGCGGCCCTGTATGCCTCGACATCGGACATGGTCATGTGCATGTCGGGGATGCGCTCTATGTTTTCTTGCAGGAAAGCGAGCGACTTTTCGGAGGCGCGCTCAAGCATCATGCCGCTCAGGCGCTCGGCCGCGGTCAACAGGCGCAAGGGACCGTATTGCGCCGGCTCTTCCATTTGTATGCGCGCCGAGGTGATCAGCAAAGCCAGCAATTCGACCGCCTCGTCCTCTTTCAGCACCCAGTTTTCACTCATAGTTGCTGCATTCCTTTCCGCGCCTTTCCGAAAGATTGCATCCGGACGAGCCCAGTGCCGCGAGGCCGAAAGCTCGCCGCGTTATGGAGCTTGACGTCCGGCTACAGACGACATGCGCTCAGATCATAAAGAGCGCTGAATGCGCTGTCAAGTCGGCTGACGGGATAGCCAGCATGGTTTGTCCGAATTTGACGCGTTGGGAGGCCCCGCCCGCTTGGTTGACCGCTGGTGTTATAATAGCTGCACGGTCAAGTTTCTGAGGGCGAAAGATGATAGTTGAGCGCGTGGGCCAGATGAGCGTGGAAGAATATCTGGACTTTGTGGAGCAAAGTGAGGACTGGTATGAATACATTGATGGCAAGCTACATCTCATGACCAGCACGAAATTCAATCATAATGCCATCGGTCACAACCTCGGACTGTTGCTAGGCATTCGGCTGGCGGACACAGATTGTCAAGTCCTCAGCGCTGGGCAGGGCATAAGAGCTGGCGAGGACAGATATCTGATTCCTGATCTATCCGTCGTGTGCGGCGAACCCGAACTTGAAGACGACTCGCGCATCCTGCTCAATCCGACTCTCGTTGTCGAAGTGACATCCCCGTCATCAATCGATCATGATCGGGTTGTGAAGCGCGACTTCTACGAAGCGGTCGAATCCATACAGGCGTACTTGGTTGTTGATCAGCATCGCATGTTGGTCGAGCTGTATACGCGCAGCGAAACGGGCTGGCATCTGCAGACCTTCGGCGAGCCGGCAGCCGAAGTGCCGCTGGAGGCGCTCGCTTGCAGCCTGCCGCTGCGAGACATTTACCGGCGGATCGAATTTGAAGACCAGTCCTCGCTCAGCCCGCGCGAAGACGCCTAAAGCAAAGAGGGCGGAGCCGTGGACCGCCCTCAGCCCCTCCAGCCCGTCTCCGGATGCCTGTAACCAGCCGGGCGACGGATCGAAGGTATTACTCCGCTTCCACCAGCCTCACCTCGCCCAGGGTCTCCAGCTGCTGCTGGATCTCCCCCGCGGCGCCAACCACGACGATGATGAAGTCTTCGGGATGGATGTAGGTATTGGCGATCTCGAGCACGTCGGCGGTCGTGACGTCTTTGATATAACCGAGCCACTTGTTGAGCCGATCCAGTTCAACGCCGCGGATCTTGTAGGAAGCGACCGACTCGACGAAAGCCTGATAGGTCTCAAGTCCAAATACGAATTCGCCGACGATGCCATCGCGGGCGTCGTTGATTTCCTGCTCCGTCAGCGGCTCGGTCTGGATTCGTTCGATCTCCTTGAAGACTTCCTCCAGCGCCGGGACGATCACATCGTTGCGCACCGCCGCCGTGACGACGAAACGTCCAGTATCGGCCGGGTAGCTGAAGCCGGAGCCGATGCTGTAGGTGTAGCCCTTTTCCTCGCGGATGTTCTGCACGAGCCGCGAAGTGAAGGTGCCGCCCAAGACGTGGTTCATCACGCGCGCCGGGAAATAATCGAGGCTGGCGCCCTGGATGCCGATATTGCCCAGGATGAACTGAGCTTGGGTGCTGCCGGGGCGATCCACCAGCAAGATGCGCTGCCCGCTGTGCTCCGGCAGCGGCGGGTAACTGACGGCTTCCGCTGCGCCCTCCCAATCAGCGAAGTGTTCGTTCGCGTAGGCGATACCTTCTTCGGTGGTGATGGCGCCGGCGATAATCAAGAGGGCATTGTCCGGCCGGCGGCGCGCCTCATAGAAGGCGACAATGTCGTCGCGGGTGATGGCTTCCAGCGATTCGAAGGTGACGGCGTTGCCATAGGGGTGGCCCTCGTAGAGTTGCCGCCCGAAGGTGCGCCCGGCGACGAAGCCGGGATCCGCCAGGCTGGCCTCCAAGCCGCTGATGCGTTCAGCGCGCTCGCGCTCGACCTCGTTTTCGGGGAAGTTGGCATTCAGCGTCATATCGGCGAGCAAGTCAAAGGCGAGCTCCGTGTCTTCGATCAGGGCGAAGACGCCAAGCTGCAAACTGTCGCTCCCGCCGCCGCTGCCGACGGCGCCGCCAACTTGCTCGATGGCGCCGGCGATATCTTGGGCACTGCGCGATGCGGTGCCGCGTGTTATCAAATCGCCCGTGATGCTGGCTAAGCCGGGCAAATCCTGCGGCGCCGCGGTCGAGCCGCCAGCCAGGTAAACGTCCAGCGAGATGATGGGCATGTTGGGCTGTTCGATGACGACAACTTCCAAGCCATTGTCCAAAACCGTTTCGTTGATGGTGGGGAAGTTGAATTCATTCGACTCGAAGGGCGGCGGCGCTTCATCCTGTTCGATGACATAGCGATAATCGGGCGCAACCTCGACGACTTCTTCGGCGGCGTAGGGTTGCACCGGCGGCGGCGCTTCCGCGTCCGTTTCCACCACGTTGAAGACGTGACGATCACTGTCTTCCAGGTATTGCGCCGCTACGCGCTGAATGTCTTCGCTGGTGACCGCCTGGTAGCGGCTGATGCCGGTGAATACCGCCTGCGGGTCGCCATAGTGATAGCTGGCGCTTTGTACGCTCTCGGCCAAGCCCAGCGCCGTCTCCAAGCCGAGAATGCTGCGGCTCCGAATGCCGGCGATGACCTTGTCCAGTTCTTCTTGCGGGACGCCTTCATCAATGATCGTCTGGAGTTCTTCGTAGGATGCCGCCTCAAGCTCGGCCAGATCGACGCCCACATTGGCAATGAGAATGAAGGCGAACATGCCGGGTCCGCGATTGTCGAATATCCAGGCGTCCGCCTGCAGCGCTTTACCGCTGTCGACCAGGCGCTTGGCCAGCCGGCTGGAATCGCCTACGCTCAGCACGCGCGAGAGCACATCCAGCGCCGGATAGTCTTCGTGGATCAGGGGCGGGATCTCGTAGGCGACCAGCAGCGCCGGCAGGTTGATGAAGGGATCTTCAATCGTGATGTATTCCGCTTCCGCCTGATCCACGGGCACAAAATCCGGCAGTAGCGGCGGGTCGTCCCCGCGCGGGATTGGACCAAACAGTTCTTCAATCAGAGCGCGAGTCCTATCGAAGTCGATATCGCCGGCGACGACCAGCGTCGCATTGTTGGGCAGGTAATAGGTGCGGTGGAAGCTGAGCACATCTTCAATTTGCGCGTCGTTGACATCGTCGATGCTACCGATCGTGGGCCGCTTGTAGGGTTCGTAGGAATAGGGCACGGTGATGAGCGCCTTGACCGCTGTGCCGTAGGGGCGGTTGTCGTAGCTCCTTTGCAGCTCCTCAATGACGATGGCGCGCTGATTATCGAGGTTTTCCTGCGTCACGGCCAATCCGCCCAAGCGATCGGCTTCAATCCAGAGCGCCAGCGGCAGCTGATGGGAAGGCACGGTGTCGTAGTAGGCGGTGTAATCGGTACCGACATAGGCGTTTGACGAGCCGCCGACGCGTTCCAGCAGTTGATCCATCGTGCCGCCGGGCACATGCGGCGAGCCCTCGAACATCATGTGCTCGAAGAGATGTGCGAACCCGCTTTTGCCTGCCGGATCGTTGGCGCTGCCGACGCGATACCAGATATCAACGGCTACAGTCGGCGCGGTCGTATCGCGCGCCAGGATCACTTCGAGGCCATTTTCCAACCAGTAGCGCTCGAGATCAAGCGAATGTTCCGCCTCGGCAAAACTGAGCCCGCTGACCAGCAGCAGGACGAGAAGTAACAGCATGCGACGCTTCATAGGTGTAGGTCTCCTTTTGATGCACATTTCCACTGTAGCATGAAAGGCGGCCGCAATAAAGTCGTTAGCCGGATGTAAACAGTTTGTAACAGCTAAGCAGGAAGCGTCAGCGAGGCGAGGTCGCGCGGATAATAGGTCAGCATTTCGGCGCCGCTATCGGTCACGAGCACCGTGTCTGAATGGCGGAAGCCGCCAAGCTCCGGCACGTACAGACCCGGCTCGACCGTGAAGACCATGCCGGCTTTGATGGCGGTATCATCGCCGATATCGAGGAAGGGTCCCTCGTGGTAGCGCAGCCCAATCGTGTGACCGCTGTGGTGCTTCCAGTAGGGCAGCAGGTCATGGGCGTCGAAATACGCGCGGACTTCGCGGTCGACCGCGCTGCATGGCTTCCCCGGTTCCAGCGCTTCCATCGCGATCGTCTGCAAGTTGAGCATGTGGTCGAACATGCGCTTTTGCTCGTCGGAGGGCGCGCCGAGAATCATGCTGCGTTCCAGCTCGCTGACGTAGCCCCAGACGGCTGCGCTGGCGCCCGTCACCAAGACATCGCCCGCCTGAAACTTGATATTGCTGGTCAAGGCGTGCGGGATGGCGGCGTTGCGCCCGATCTGCCCGCGATAGCCGGCGATGGCGCCCGTGAACCAGGCGCTGTTGCCGCGCCAGATGGGTCCGATGGTCTCCAGCATCATCAGCGTGGCTTCATCGCTGGCGCGCTGCGACACTTCAACTTCGCCGACGCCGACTCTTGTGTAATTCTGCAAGAGCATATGCGCCAGATTGCCCCACTTGCAGCTCTCCTTTAGCAGGGCGATTTCGGCCTCCGACTTGACCATCATCTGGTCTTCAATCGGCGCGCGGCAATTGATGACCTCGCCGCCAGTCAGTTGCGACAAGGCGTCGCCGCGATAACCGAATACCCAGGGATAACCGTCGCTGTCAGCGCCGATCTTGGCGTCAATGCCCATGTCTTTGACCAGATCAACCAGCACATGCATCGGGTGATTGAGGTCGGGATACTCGGGGTAGTGGGCGACGCGGTCGATGATCGACATGGACTGCGCGTGCTCGAGCTCCAGGCGCGGCACAAAGAGGGCGCGCTCGCCGCCGCCGCTGACGGCATAAGCCATCGGGCGCTCGGTCGGGATGAATGCGAAGCCGGTGTAATACTTGATGTAATCTGCATCGAAGAGCACAAGGCCGCTGAGGCCGAGCTCGTCTATGATCGCGAGCAGGCGCTCGTTGCGCTCGGCGAATTCGGCGTCGCTGATTTTGAGTTGGGTCATGGTGAGGGGCATGGCTCGCCTTCGCTAAGGGCTATGAAGGATGCGGAGGATTATAGCGCGAGCGTTGACGACAACAAATGCGGGCGCGAGGCAGTTGACTCGGCTGTAGCTTGCGCTTAGAAGAAGAGCGCGGAAAGCTTGAGGCTGAAGCCCGGCAGAACGTCTTCGCCGGAGAGGCTGCCGTCGGCGCTGATGAACTCGGTTTGGATTTCGCCTTCCGCATCCAGCTTGCAGACTTCAGCCGTCCGTCGGACAGGTATGATTATCCAGACCAGTTGCGTACCGTGTTGCAAGTAGATGGCGGCTTTGCGCCTCAATTCGGCGAATGTGTTGTTCGGCGACTTTACCTCGACTGCGATGTCGGGCATTACTGGAACCCATGTCCTGGGAAATGGATTCGGCGCGCGTTCGCTCCGTGTGAAAGCGGCGTCTGGCTCAAGCAGAATATCGCGCCTCGTTGGTGAATAGTAACCTGCATTAATGCTAGGAACGCCAAGTTTGCGCTGCGGGTCAAAGAGTCGAAAGTAATGAAATACCTCTCCGGCTATCGTGCTGTGCTCCCCGCCCGGTGGCGCCATCGCAACAATCTCTCCCTCAATGAGTTCATAATGCATATCCTCGTCACTGTCACAGACAAGCCGCCAGAGCTGGTCAATGTCGTATACGCGCTGTTGAACTGCCATAGTGGACTCCAAGCCACATGCACATGTGAGCCTAATCATACCACGCGGCGACGCGCCGTTCAAAGCCACGAAAGCTTCGACAGATAATCGTGGCTTTAATCAGGAGAAGAGTGCGGACAGTTCGAGGCGGAAGCCCGGCAGAACGTCTTCGCCGGAGAGGCTGCCATCGGCGCTGATGAACTCGGTTTGGATTTCGCCGTCTTCGTCAAGTTTGCAGACTTCCACGCCTATTCTTTCGGAAAGCCCGACCCAGACCAACTGCGTACCGTTATGCAAGTACTTGGGCAGTTTCTCGCGCACCCAGTCATAGGGGTTGCAGAAGGACGCGACTTCCACGGCTATGTCAGGCATACGCGCGGCATACCGTTTGGCAAGCGGGTATTGTACTCGTTCCTTGCGCGTGAAGGCGGCGCTTGGTCCGAGCACCGTCCATCGATCATCAGGCGGGTGATAGCCGCTTCTAGCGGTGACTATTCCAGCGGAATCGCGCTTGTTCGTGTTGGCCAATCCAAACAGTAGTTCGGACGCGATTAATCCGTGCAGACCGCCGCAAAGCGGGAATTCAACGAGTTGACCGTCAAGCAACTCGAAGCGTTTATCGTCATTCTCTGGCTTGTGAACGATGTCCCAGACATCGTCGATGTCGTAGCGGCCGGGCCAAATCTTCATACACTTCGACTCGCAGTTGTAATTGCCGGAATTGGACCACCGAAGTAGTTCCAATATAGTAAATCAAAAGACAAGGAAGGTTGTAGGGGGTCTCGCTGAGACGCCCGCTTTCCGTTCACATAATTCGGGCGTTTCGCCGAAACGCCCCTACAGATGTCTAACTTGGGCAACCTACAACACCGGCGCGCCAGCGGCCCGCGGGATGAACTGACCGGCGCCGTTCTTGCCCAGCCACCGATCGCCATCGACCAGCTTGCGCCCGCGCTGATAAACCTGCACGGGTACGCCCTTGACCGTCATGCCTTCGTAGCAGTTGTAATCGACGCGCATGTGATGCGTCTCGGCGCTGATCCTGTGTTCCTGCTGCGGATCCCAGACCAGGATGTCGGCGTCCGAGCCGACGGCGATGGTGCCCTTGCGCGGGTACATGCCGAAGATCTTGGCCGGGTTGCTGCAGCAAAGCTCGACGAAGCGCGATGGCGACAGCTTCCCGCTGTTGACGCCGGCCTCCCACATGACCATCATGCGGTCTTCCAGACCGGGCATGCCGTTGGGGATCTTGGCGAAATTGCCGATGCCCAATTCCTTGCCGGGCCGACGATACGACGGATCTTGCTTTTCATAGCCGACCCAATCCGTTCCGCCGGTGCGCTCCTTCCACTCCTGCCAAGGACCATGCCCGCCATCGAACCAAAAGTCGCAATGATCGGTGCTGACGATTTGCAGCGAGCCATCGCGCACCGCCCCCCACAGAACCGCGTGATCATGCGCGCTGCGGATGGGCGGCGAGCAGACATACTTGCTGCCTTCAAAGCCAGGCGCGGCCAGGTGCTCGTCGACCGTGAGGAAGAAGTACTGCACGCAAGTCTCGCCCATGACCGGATAGCCCAAGGCGCGACCTCGCCGAATCGCCTCAACCGCTTGCTCGCAAGTGACGTGCACGACATAGAGCGGGCAGCCGGTCAAGCCGGACATGACGACGGCGCGGTTTGTGGCTTCGCCTTCGATCTCCGGCGGGCGCGACGAGGCGTGCCAGACCGGTTCCGTCTTGCCGGCCGCCAGCAGCGCCGGCGTCAGCGCCGCTTCAACATCGCCGTTTTCGGCGTGCACCATCACGATCATGCCGTTGTCGGCCGCCACGCGCATCGTGCTGAAGAGCGTGGCGTCATCAATCATAAAGACATTCTTGTAAGCCATGAACAGTTTCAAACTGGTGATGCCTTCGTCCAGCATGGTCGGGATTTCTTTCATGACCGCGTCGTTGAGATCGGTGACGGCCATGTGGAAGGCGTAATCAATCTGGGCGATATCGCGGGATTTCTTCCACCAGGTCTCCAACCCGTCATGCAGGCTGCCGCCGATGGGCTGGACGACGAAGTCGATATGCGTGGTTGTGCCGCCGAAAGCGGCTGCCTTATGCCCGACATCGAAGTCGTCATTGCTGATGGTGCCGCCGAAGGGCAGGTCGAGGTGTGTGTGCACATCAATGCCGCCAGGCATCAGAACCTTGCCTGAGCATTCGACAACATCGTGATCGTCGCCGTTGAGGTTTTGGCCGATCAGCGTGATGATCTCGCCTTCGACCAGGACGTCAGCCTTGACCGTGTCGCTGGCGGTGATGAGGGTTCCATTCTTGAATAGTGTGCCCATAGGAATTTCCTTTCTTGCCGCCGTTTCTTTTGTTCGCTGGCAGCGCGCTACGGCTGGCTTCTTATCTTACGCTTGTGCTGCGGCCTGCTCGTATAGATGCGATGGCGTTCGTGGCCGATTGTCCGGGGGAATGGTGAGGGTCGGTTGCCGCAAATTCGAGGTAAACGAGACGGCCCATAAAGTGTTCGTGTATGTGAGCAGCCTCGTGCGCCAGTATACCCGCCACACTGACCCGGCAAAGTCTTCCAACGTAGCAAGACAAAGACCCTGCGCCGACGCCAATCGTTCTGCTTGCCCCGGCGCCCCAATTCGTGGTATTCGGATGCGGGTAATCGGGTGTAGCCGGGTTGAAGGATTCTACGATTTTGTCCGCCGCGTTAAGCACGAAATTGTACCACTCCGGCGCGCTTTGCTGCATTAAATCCAGCGTGCTGTTGATCCCATAAACGAACCACTCCGCTCCCTCGATGTTCGGCCGGCTATGCGTACGTTCGGATGGCAGCCACAAACTTGCAGGCGTCACTGCCGCTGCAGGCTGCGATGACGCCGGGCATTGCCCGTTCTGGTATGCCCACCAACCGTTTGTCCATTCGGCGTCGTTGTGGCATTGCCGGTCGACAAAACAGCAATTGTCCACTTGAGACGCGCTTCGCGCGGCAGGCTGCGCTGATGGCTGCGTCTGTGTTTGCGCGGGACACTGATTGTTCTGATATGCCCAATAGCCGCTCACCCATTCTTCGTCGCTCTGGCATTGCCGGTCGACAAAACAGCAATTGTCCACTTGCGCGCTCTGCTGTGCAGATGCTGTCGAAGCGAGCCCGAGCCCGACTATCAGAATTGCCGCGCGCAAGAATGTCACTGTCTTCTCCAGTCCCATATTGCTTGCCTTCCAACCTGCCATGTCAATCAAATCCGGAATGATCTTCGCGCCTTACTCCGCTACGATTCGTTCCTCTTCGATGCCTTAGAAGGAAATGCCAGCATACACTTCCGCCAGCGGCAAGTCGCAATCCAGCGTCGGCAGCGGCACGATGGCGTCCAAGCCGGCGTATTCTCGTGTTCGCCAGTTGTCATCTAGGCGCGAGTCCACTTCGACTTGCGCTTCGAATTGGTCGATGACGAGGTAGACCTGAAGCGAGGGGATGCTTCGATACAGGTCGCGCTTGAAGCCGCGGTCTCTATTGGCTGTTGTGGGCGAGATCACTTCTGCGACCAGCGTCGGATTGAAGAGGTTGATGGCTCGTTCATCAAGTGCGGGTTCGCCGCAGACGACGCTCAAATCGGGATAGAGATAGCGCGTTGGACTGACGCTGATGCGCATGGCGCTGCTGTAAAAGCGACAGGCGCCCTCCCTCAGTCGCAGCCTAAGCGCGAAACCAAGGTTCAACATTATTTCTGCGTGGTAAGCGGTGCCGCCGGTCATCGGATATACCTCGCCGTCAATGTACTCATTCTTGTAATCGCTCGCTTCGTCGAAAGCGAAGTATTCCTCTACCGTCATTTGGCGGATGCTGTCGATTGCCATAGCCTGCCTCCCTGAGCCAGATGAGACTGAACGGCGTTTGCGATTTGAGTATAACTGATAATCGGACGAATAACTGACAACTCTTCAGCGCAGACGACGGGCGACCTCCTACAATTCGCAGCATTGGATGATGCCTTACCGAAAAGCCGGGATGATCTTCTCGCCATACTCGGCGACGATGCGCTCTTCCTCGCCGCACATCAGATAGATATTGAACTGCGTGACGCCGGCCGCTTCCAGTTCCTTGAGCTTGGCGATGTGGTCATTAACGTCACCCAAAATACCAAAGGCATCGACGATATCCTCGCTGATGAAATCGAGATGATCGGCGTCTTTGTCGGCGTGCTCCTTGTAATCGTAACCCTTGCGCCCTTCGATATAGGCGGTCAGGCTGGCCGGGATTTCGGGGCTGTCCAGGCCGTAGCGCTCGACGATATCGGCGACGTGATTGCCGACCATCGCCGGGAACCAGCGCGTTTGCTCGCGCGCTTGCTCCAGGTCGCCGACCCAAACGGGCGCCGCTGACATGATCTGATAGTCTGACATGTCTACCCCGGCCGCCTCGCCGCCGGCGATCGCCTGCTGCGAGAACCACTTGACCAAGCCCGGATCGGCCAACTGTATGACCAAGCCATCGCCACTGCGCCCGGCGCCCGCCAGCGCCTTTGGACCGTAGGCGGCGATCCATATCGGCAGTTCGTAGCCGTTCGCCCAGGGCAATTGCGCTGATGTGTCATCGTAGGCGACCTCATCACCGCGCGCGAAGCCGCGCAGCGCATCGGCGAAGCGCTCCATATTGGCGACGGTCATCGGCTTCTTGCCCAGCATGCGGCGCGAACTGTCGCCGCGGCCGATGCCGACTTCGATGCGGTTGCCGCTCTGCACCGCCAGCGTGGCGTACATGCTGCCGGCTACCGACCATTCGCGCACGCCCGGGTTGGTCACCAGCGGACCGAAGATCATGTCGTCCGTGTTCGCCATGCAGAGCGCCATTGTCAAATAGCAATCGCGCCATAAGACGTGCGAATCGAAGAACCAGCCATATTTGAAGCCGGCGACTTCGGCTTGCTGGCAGAGCGCCACCGTGCGCTTGGGCGATATATCGCCCTTGAATGTGATGCCAAAATCCATGAATTTGCTCCTCTTGTCCCCCCACCCCAAACCCCTTCCCCCAAAGTGAGGGAGGGGCTTAATAGCCTTGAATGCCGCAACTCTACCCCCTTCCCTCTTGATGGGGGAAGGGGCCGGGGGATGGGGGTGAATTGCCGCCACTAGCTTGTCGAGACCGTATCCCGCACCAACTCGCCATATTGATCGGGACGGCGATTGAAATAGAAGTGCCAGGTATCGCGCACCTCCTGGATGACAGCGAGATCCAAATCGCGCACGATAAGTTCTTCATCGTAGGCGCTGCCCAAGTCGCCGATGAATTGGCCTTTGGGGTCGCAGAAATAACTCTCGCCGTAAAAGTCGTCATCGCCATGTTCCTCGATGCCGACGCGGTTGATCGTGCCGACGTAATAGGTATTGAAGATGGCGTGCGATGTCTGCTCAATGCGCCAGAGATGCTGGCTCAAGCCGCGCGATGTCGCCGATGGGATAAAGACGAGCTCGGCGCCATTCAGTCCGAGCGCCCGCGCGCCCTCCGGGAAGTGCCGGTCATGGCAGATGTAGACGCCGACCTTACCAATGGCGGTGTCGAAAACGGGATAACCGAGGTTGCCCGGGCGGAAATAAAACTTCTCCCAGAAGCCGGGCAGATGCGGGATATGCGTCTTGCGATACTTGCCGAGATAGCTGCCGTCCGCATCAATGACGGCGGCAGTGTTGTAGTAAACGCCGATGCCGTCGCGCTCGTAAACCGGCACGACCAGGACCATGTTCAGTTCAGCCGCCAGTTTACAGAATCGCTGCGTGGTCGGTCCGGCCGGAATCTCCTCGGTGAAGGCGAAGAATTGCGGATCTTGCACCTGGCAGAAATAGGGTCCATAGAATAGTTCTTGGTAACACATGATCTGCGTGCCTTGATCGGCCGCTTGGCGCGTGTAGTCGATATGCTTTTCGATCATGGATTCTTTGTCGCCGGTCCATTTCGCCTGCAGCAGGGCGGCGCGTACGATGCGCTTTTCGGTCACGTTTGCTTGCCTTTCACTTGCGGGTTACACATATCTGAGACCATTCTTCACACTGTCAGCGGTTTCCTTGCGATAGAGCTCCATTAGCGCATTGACGGCGTAGCCGATGCCGAGATTGGCATTGGGGAAATAGGCGATGCCATAGTGGTAACAATCCAATTGGCTGGATTGGAAAAGCCTGAGTCCTTGGTACAAAGCATGCGACCCTGAGACGCGGCGTAGCGCAGTTGTACATCATCAGAAACCTCAAGCAGGCTAACATCCCGCGCCGTGAAGGCATCTATTCCACGCCGCCGCAATTGCTCCGCAATTTCCGGGTCCATATTCTCGTCCAGGTAGTAGCGGGGCTTAGACTGGGACAAGCCCGGCCTCCCGCCTCTCTTTCAGATAGCGCTCATATTCAATTTCAGCGTCAATCTCAGTGGGGCGTTCGTGATAGTAAGCCAATGCGCCGAAGACCTGGCCAAGTGAAAGGTCATATTTTTCGGCAATCAGTTGCGGATGGACTTCACGGTAGCGCCAGGCCACGACCACATCAGAGACGCGAACTGACGTGCCGTCGATGCAGGGGCTGCCGTAGTGGCGGACGGTGTCGCGGCTGATCAGATGCAGGCTTTCGATGACTGGCTCGTCCAACTCGACTGGCGGCGGCAATGAGGCCACGGCGGCATCTGGTCCTTGCGTGTTCAAAAGGTCGCTGAAACGTCTATCGGCCGCGATTTCTTCGTCGATTTCGGACTTGTTCTGGTAGTAGTAGGCAAGCGCGGCGTAGACCTGAGGCAGCGTGGCGGCATATCGCTGGGCGATTGTTTCGGGGCTTGGGTAATGCTCTTCATCAAGGTAGTTCGCCACGATGAATTTGACTTTGAGTCCTCTGCCAATCAATGTGGCTCGGCCGCCGCGGCAGCCGGGCCGGCGCCATATCAAATTGATGCTTTCTATCGTCTTCATGACTGTCTCCCTGAGCGGGCGACCCGCCGGGCCGCCCCTACGGTTGTGCAAAGCGCGGGCGATAGGCTAGCTCGCGTGTTCCTTGCCGCAGCGCTCGAGCGCCCGCTGCGCCGCGCGCACGTTGATCTTTGGCGCCGCCTCACGGTAGAAGCGCGCCGCTATGCCAGCCGCCGCCGCTTGACCGGCCGCCGAGCCATCGTTCAACTCAAGCGCGTAATCAGCCGCGTCCAAGCCCGCTATTGGCTCCAGCGTGATCTCGACGACATTCTCGCGCCGGACGCGCTCCAGCTTCTTCCGTCGTTTGTCGGCCGCTCTGGATAGATGCGTCTCGCCGATGCTGCCGTAGTAGGCGCTCAGACGCCTCTCCAACTCAATCGCGAAGGTGAAGACGGCGCCGAATGTATTCAGTGATGCCATCTCGCTAGACCCAGCGTTCGATGACGATTTTGCGCTCGGTGTAGAATTCGATTGAATCCATGCCCTGCCCATGCAGATCGCCGAAGAAGGAGTCTTTCTGCCCGCCGAAGGGGAAGGAAGCCGACGGCGCCGCCACGCCGATATTGACGCCGATATTGCCGGCGTTGACGCTGTATTTGAATTCGCGCGCGTATTTGCCGTTGCTGGTGAAGATGCTGGCGGCGTTTCCGTAGCGGCTCTGATTGATGATATCGACTGCTTCATCAAAGTCGTCGGCTTTCATCAACGAGAGCACCGGACCGAAGACCTCTTCGGTCGCCATGACTGTATGCGGCTGCACGTCGGCGATCAGCGTGGGACCGACCCAAGAGCCGTTTTCGTAGCCATCGACGCTGAGGCCGCGCCCATCCACCACCACATCGGCGCCTTCGCCTTCGCTCTGCCCGATCATCGACTCGATGCGCTGTTTAGCCGCATCGCTGATGACCGTGCCCATTTGCGTCGTCTCCTCCAAGCCATAGCCAACCTTGAGCTCGGCCACCTGTTTCGCCAGTTCATCCTTCAGCTGATCGTAGGCGTCGCCGACGCCGACGGCGACGGCCGCCGCCAGGCAGCGCTGGCCCGCGCAGCCGTAAGCCGCGCCCAGGATATTCTTGACGCTGGCTTCGATATCGGCATCGGGCATGACCGCGATGTAATTCTTAGCGCCGCCTTGCGCTTGTACGCGCTTGCCATTGCGCGTGCAAGTTTCGTAAATGATTTGGGCGACGGCGCTAGAGCCGACGAAGGATACGCCGGTGACATCGGGATGTTCCATCAGCGCCGACGCCGAGGGTACGCCTCCATTGACCAGGTTGACCACGCCTTCCGGCAGATCCAGTTCATCCAGCATCTCGAAGAGGCATTCGGTCGCCAGCGGCGTCTGCGGCGACGGTTTCAGGATGAAGGTATTGCCGCAGGTGATCGCGGTTGGCAGGAACCAGAGCGGCACCATGAAGGGAAAGTTAAAGGGCGTGATAGCGGCGAAGACGCCGGCCGGCTGCCGCACCGTCGTCTCGTCAATGCCCGAACTGATATCTTCCAAGCCGTCGCTGCGCATGAGCACGGGCACGCTCATGGCGAAGTCGATGCTTTCTATGGCGCGCCGCACTTCGCCCCGCGCTTCGTCCATCGTCTTGCCATGCTCGCGCACGACTATCTGCGAGACCTTCTCGAAGTTTTCTTCCACCATCACCTTGAAATGGTGCATATACTGCGCGCGCACCAGCACCGGCGTGCTGCGCCACTCCTCGAAGGCGGCTCGCGCGGACATCACGGCCGCATCCACATCTTCCGCCGTCGAATCGGGACAATGCGCTAGCAGCTCGCAGGTCGCTGGATCATGGACCGGGAATAAGTCGGAGGCGCCCGAATCAACCCACTCGCCATCAATATAGTTCTTGACTGTTCTGCTCATCCTTTGCTCCTTCGGGCGACTGCCTAACTCGCCCCTACATTAACTCGCGCTCTCGCTGGTCACTCGTATCTTACCCGAAGCGGGGGCGCATATTGGATACCTGGCGTCGCTATTGTACAATTTGCATGGAGTCCCATTGTACAACATTGCCGCGCGAATTTGCGCCATCTATCATCGACCTTGAGGAGAGCCGTAATGACAAGCACTGCCGAAATCATGGAGCGCTATCGACAGGTGATGTTTCCGGCTGCCGCGCCTTACCACGGGGACGCGCCGCTCATCGCCGACCGCGCCAAAGATCAGTATATCTGGGATGTGGACGGGCGGCGCTATCTGGACTTTTTTGGCGGCATCCTCACCGTCTCGGTCGGTCACTGCAACGACGAAATCACCGAGCGGACGCTGGCGCAGCTGCGGAAGCTGCAGCATACCTCAACGATCTACGTCAACGAGAGCATGGTGAAGCTGGCGGAAAAGGTCGCCGAGTTGACGCCGGGCCGGCTGCAAAAGTGTTTCTTCACCAACAGCGGCAGCGAAGCCAATGAGACGGCTGTGCTGGCCGCGCGCATGTACACCGGCAACAGCGTCGTCATCACCCTGCGTCATGCTTACTCCGGGCGTTCCATGCTGGCGATGAGCCTGTCGGCGCAGGGACCCTGGCGCTTGGGCGGCGTGGTCGATCCCTATGTGAAACATGTGCGCAATCCCTATACCTTCCGCGCTCCCGCTGGCTTATCGCCCGAGCAAGTAGTTGATCTTTGCGTGCAGGACCTCGAAGAGACGATCGCCACTGGCACCGAAGGGCGCATCGCCGCTTTCATGGCTGAGCCAATTCAGGGCGCCGGCGGTTTCATCGTGCCGCCCGAAAATTACTTCGAGCGCGTCCTGCCAATAGTGCGCGAAGCCGGCGGCGTCTTCATTTCTGATGAAGTGCAGACGGGCTGGGGGCGCACCGGCGGCAAATGGTTCGGCATTGAGCAGTGGGGCGTCGAGCCGGATATCATGACCTTCGCCAAAGGCATGGGCAACGGCAGCC
>JAPOYS010000141.1 GCA_026706455.1 Chloroflexota bacterium
GATGGTATCGGTCGTGGGCCGCTCCAGCTTTTACCAAGCCGATGAATGGTGCCGGGAAGCGCAGCGCGGCAGTTGGTGCGATGACTGGTGCGCCGAATACGCCACCCAATCGCATCCCGAGCGCTTCACTGACCGACCTCTGCTCTTTATTGATGGCGCGCTTGATACCGATTGCCCGGCCGAAACCAATGCGGAAACCGTGAGGCTGATCAACAACTTGGGCGGGCAGGCCGAACACTTCGTCGATCCCGACTTCGGTCATGGGTTCTCTCCGCCGATGCGGGCCAGGTTCGTCGACTGGCTTGTCGAGCATGGGCAGCCGCCACTTTTATCGGGATAGAGCAAGGGCTTCAGCCAAGGGATAGCGACTATGAGCGGGATGCCGGACGGTCAGCATGATGTGGATAAGATCATCGCCGAGATGGAGGAACGCAGCTACTGCATTATCCCATCGGTGATATCGCCGGAAAAAGCTGACGAGGCCCGCGCCATTCTGGAAGGCCTGCTGGAGGCGGAGGCGACTGACGCCAGCCGAGCGGCACGGACACAGCGGGTCGGCGGCATCGCAGTCAAACACCCCATCTTCGTTGAACTCATGGCGCATCCCCTGATCGTGGCGATCTGGAAAAAGTATCTGGACGAAGATGTCATCTGCTCGACCTGGACCGCCAACACCAGTTATCCCGGATTCGGCACGTATAAATGGCATCCGGATTTCCCTTTCCAATGGCTGAATTACCCGTGGCCGGATACGCCGGTCAGCGGGCAGACGATCTGGCTGCTCAACGACTTTTCGGAGGAGAATGGCGGCACCGGCATCATGCCCGGGAGCCACCGCAAAGGGCATCGGCCGCCGCAGGACATGGTTGCCAAGTGGCATCCCGATGGCGAGATATTGACGGGAGTGCGCGGCAGCGTCATGGTGTATCACGGCGCCACCTGGCACACCGCTCGACCCAACAACAGCGAGGAGCCGCGCAGCGCCTTGTTGGGAATGTATACGCGTCCTTGTTATACTACGCAGGAAGACATGCTGACGCAGCTTAGATTCATCGCTGAGCCGTCCGACATCGTGCAGCAGCTGATGGGCGCCAAACGCCGTCAGCCGGTCATCATCGCCAATCGGTAGCCGGCTCGGGCAAGAGTTGATGGTTGTTTCATAATGGCGGCGAACAATTCAAGAGGAGGAATTATTGAAGAGATCAACTTGATTGAAGACATTCGACCGTCGCGTTATGCGATTACCATTAGGAGACAAAAATGACTTTGCTCAAGAGAAGTATTCTGGTCCTAAGTCTTGTGGCGCTTTTGCTCGGGGCGCTTGGCGCTGTCGCCCAGGATGAGGAACTGGTTTTCGGCGATCTGCCGCGCAGCGAGACCTTCATCGTCGCTTCACAGGCGCCCCACAATGACGTCTGGGACAGCTTCAACTACTATCAAGCGCCGACCTATAACAACGCCACCGGCTACGCCAACGTGATCGTTGAGCCAGCCTTCATCACCAGCCATGATTTCCACGCCTGGCTGGCGCAATCCTGGGAATACAACGAAGACGGCACTGAAATGACGCTGGTCATCACCGAGGGCGCCAATTGGAACGATGGCATGCCTCTGACGATGGACGACTGGCTGTTCACCCTCCAATACAACCAGGAAAACGCCGATAAAGGCATTGGCTGGTCGTCATTCTTGCGCGACGTGACCTGGAGCGCCGAGGGCGACGAGATTACATTTACGCTGCCGGAGCCCAACTGGCGCTTCCATTACAATTTCACCGGCATCGGCACATTTACCCCGGTGCCCAAGCATATCTGGGAAGGTCAGGACCCGACCACGTTCAAGAACCCGAATGCCGTCCATTCCGGTCCCTACCGTCTGGTCAGCAGCAACGCCGACACCCGCACGACGATATGGGAGCGGCGGGATGACTATTGGGATCCGGATCGCATGCCGGCGCCGAAGTATATGGTCTGGCTCAAGCGGCCGGAAGCGGATGTGGCGGTCTTCGAATGGGAAGAGGGCAACTTCGATTTGGGGCGGATGCCATTCAGCACCATGATTCGCATCATAAGCGCAAATCCGCATATCAAGACGCTGGTGCACCAGGATCCCTGCCCGCGCGGTCTGATATTCAATACCACGAGCGTACCGCTGGATGACAAGCTGTTCCGGCGCGCTTTGGGTCTGCTGGTGAATCGTCAGGCGGTCGCCAACCTGGCCAACGTGCCCGGCTACGTAACGCCCGTGCTTTGGCCCAATCTCGGCGATCCGGACGAGCGCTATTACGACGCGGCTGCGGCTGAGGAATACCAGGTGACCACCTTTGATCCGGAAGCGGCGGCGGCGCTGCTGGATGAAGCCGGTTATCCGCTGGTTGATGGCAAGCGTGTGGATAAGGAGGGCAATCCGATTTCGCTGGATGCCTTATACATCGACATCGGCAACCCGTCTTGGACGGTCTGGGCTTGGCTGCTGGCCGAGCAAGCGCAATTGGTCGGTCTGGAGATCAACCCGCGTCTGCTCGACATTCCGACCTTCTTGACATCTTTGCCCAACGGAGAGTTTGACATTATCTTCCGCTGGTTCTGTGGCAACTTGCCCGGCGACCCGATCGCGCTGTTTGACGGCTTGCATTCCGAACACGCTTTGCCCATCGGCGAGCGCTCGGGCGGCGTCCCGGGTCGTTACAGCAACCCCGAAATGGACGCGCTCATCGAGCAGATCCGGACCGCCAATCCGGCTTCTGAGGAGGCGCAGGAGCTCTTCCGACAGGCATACCGAATCTGGGCCGAGGATGTGCCTTACGTGACCTTGTTCGGTGAGAACGAAGGCGTGGTGTTCAACACCGAATACTGGACGGGTTTGGAAGTGGGTCAGGCCTGGGTGCACTGGACGCCCGCCGCGCGCCAGATCATCGACTTCATCGAACCGGCCAATAGGTAGTTAGTCGCTTGCAGGTTCGCCGTTCGATTTCGAGAGCGGCGAACCTGCCAATAAACATTCATCACCAGGTTTATCCAGTGACATCACAGTGACTGCGAACGCTGACGCGCGTGCGGGGGAATCCGCTACGGAACGGCAGGATGCCGGAAGGCGCGAAGTCTTTCAGTATGCAGTTCGCCGTTTCGGGGTTTATCTTTTCACGCTTTGGGCGGCTATCACGGTAGCGTTTTTCATTTTTCGCCTGGTGCCGGGCGACCCGATGAATATCCTGCTTGGCAATTTGACGCGCGCCGAAGGCCGCCAGCGGGATGCAGAAGCGCAAGAAGCCATCATCGCGCATTACCGTCAGATCTTCGGGATGGACGAGCCGCTGCCCGCACAGTACATCAATTATCTGCGAAAGGCGATTCTGGGCGGGCTTGACCTGGGTCCGTCTTTCGTCGAATACCCGGCGCAGACGAAGGACCTCGTCTTCCGGCGGATGCCCTGGACGATAGGCATTTTCACCACATCGGTGCTTCTGGCCTGGATTGTGGGCACCGGTTTGGGCGCGCTCATCGGCTGGCTGCAGCGGAGCCGATTGTCGCAATTGGCGGTGGTCATCTCGACCCTGCTGCAGATCACACCGGTTTATCTAGTCGCATTAGGTCTAATAATTTATGTCGGCTATACGTGGCGCCTTTTGCCCGCTGGCGGTCCCTACGCGCGCCACTTGCAGCCGGAATGGACCTGGGAGTTCATCAGCAGCTTGCTGACGCACGCCATTCTGCCGATGCTGTCGAATATGATCGTGATCGGCGCTGGTTTCACATTGGGAATGCGCGCCCTCATGATCAGCGTGTTGGGCGAGGATTATTTGACCTTCGCCCGCGCCAAGGGTTTGTCGCCCTTCACCGTGCTCAAGGACTACGCCTTCCGCAACGCGCTGATACCCCAGGTCACGGCGCTGGCCATCATTGTCGGCGCGACATTAAATGGCACCTTCATCATTGAGGTGCTTTTCCAATTGCCGGGACTGGGCACATTGTTCGTCCAGGCGATGGGCTTGCGAGATTTTAATACGATGCAGGCCGTTGTTCTGTTCTCCATCTTCGCCGTCCTCACGCTCACATTGATCGTCGATCTGGCGCTGCCCTTGCTTGATCCGCGCATCCGGAGGACGGCATGAGGAACCCCAGCATCATCGCCGGGCTGATCATGCTGGCGCTAATTTTAATTGTGGCGCTCTTCGGCCCGGCGCTGCTTGAATCGACGCTATTCCAAGGCCAACGGCCGGGCATGCGCGGCAGCTACCGCCCCTATCAACTGGATTCGGTCGAGCATCCCATCGGCACCGATGGCGACGGGCGCGACGGCTTGATGGTCTTCGTCTCCAGCATCTGGCCGTCGCTGCAAATCGGCGTTATTGCCGGCGCGACTTCCACCGTTCTTGGCGTGGTAATCGGCTTCCTTGCCGGTTACGCCCGCGGGCGGCTGGATACGCTTTCGCGCATTCTGATCGACATGGTGCTCGTGATACCCACGCTGCCGCTGCTGCTGATGCTGGCCGCCTACATTGACCGCTGGGACCTGTACAAGTTATCGCTGATTTTGGGTCTCTTCGGCTGGTCATTTGTGGCGCGTGTGATCCGGCCGCAGGTACAGAGCCTGCGCGAGCGCAGTTATGTCGACCTGGCGGTGCTTTCGGGCGAGAATGCGCTGGAGATCATCTTCCTGGAATTGCTTCCGCCGCTGCTGCCCTATATCGGATACGTCTTCTCCTTGAGCATTGTGGGCTCCATGTTGGCGGAAGCCGGCTTGCAGATCATAGGCTTGGGGGCGGGCGGCCTGCCCACGCTCGGTTTCATGATCGCCAAAGGCTTCCGCGAGAGCGTCATCGCTATCGGTCTTGTAGGCCAGATGGTGCTGCCGGCCGGAGCGTTGATCTACGTCTTCCTGGCGCTGAACTTGATCAACACCGGCTTGGACGAAGTCTTCAACCCGCGCTTGAAGACGACAGTCGAGGGCGCGTAGGCGATGGCAGCGCTTTTGGAGATTCGCGGGCTTTCGGCCGGCTTGCAGGGGCGTCGCTCGGTTACGCAGGTGGTCAGCAATGTCGATCTGGATGTGCAGTCGGGCGAGATTCTGGGCGTGGTAGGCGAATCCGGCTGCGGCAAGAGTACGCTGGCGACCGCTATCATGCGTCTTTTGACGCCGCCCCAAGTGCTGCAATCGGGCACGATGACGATGAATCTCAAAGATGGCAGCGCGTATGAATTGCTGAGGCTATCCCCAAGAGCGCTGCGCGAGCTGCGCTGGCGACATTTGTCCTATATTCCGCAGGGTTCGATGAATTCCTTGAACCCGGTCCTGCGAGTGGGGCGCCAAATGACCGACACGCTGATTCAGCACGGGCTCTCCCAGGCGGAAGCGCATGAGCGCTCAGTCGCGGCTTTGCAATTGGTCAATCTGGAACCGCGGCTTCTGGAAAGCTACCCGCATGAGTTGAGCGGCGGCATGCGCCAGCGTGTCATCATCGCGGCGGCGGTGAGCATGCGCCCGGCTTTGATCGTCGCTGATGAGTTGACCACTGCGCTTGACGTTGTCACGCAGCGGCAGATCTTGCAGGAATTGACCAACATTCGCGACGAACTTGGCGCGACGATCATTCTCATCACGCATGATATGGGCGTGGTTGCGCAGATCGCCGATCGGGTCGCGGTCATGTATGCCGGCAAAATCGCCGAATTGGGCGCTGTGAACGGCATATTCGAGGCGCCTCTCCACCCCTATTCGCAGGGCCTGATTGGGTCGATCCCGCGGGAAAGCGGTCAGCGCATTGTCGGCTTGCCGGGCGAGGCGCCCAGCCCGTGGAATTACCCGACCGGCTGCCGTTTTCATCCTCGCTGCCCAAAGGTGTTTGATCCTTGCAGCGAGTATGAACCGGGATTGCGAACACAGGGATCGGGACGCTGGGCGGCTTGCCACTTATACGATGCCGAGGTCGTTTCCGATGCGTGATCTTTTGCTTGTGGAGAATCTGACGCAGGTTTTTGGCGGGCGAAACCAGACCGTCGCCGTGGATGATGTATCCTTTCGCATACCGGCGGAACCGACGATCGTCAACCTGGTCGGCGAAAGCGGCAGCGGTAAATCGACAATTGCGCGCATCATACTGGGTTTGCTGCGCCCGACAGCCGGACGTGTGCTTTATGACGGGACCGACATCTTGACGCCGGATCGGGGCTGGAATCGAATCTTCCGCAGCGAGGTTCAGGCGGTCTTCCAGGATCCCTACAGCGTCTACAATCCGGTCTACAAAGCCGAGCGCGTCTTGAAGCTGGTCATCCGCAAGTTTGGGCTCGCCAAGAACAAATCCGAAGCGCGAGTGATGATGGAGGAGGCGCTGCGGGCGGTGGACCTGCGGCCCGAAGAAGTGTTGGACAGACATCCTCATCAACTGAGCGGCGGTCAGCGACAGCGCTTGATGCTGGCTCGGGTCTATCTGATGCGTCCGCGCCTGATCATCGCTGATGAGCCAGTGTCGATGATTGATGCCGGCATGCGGGCGTCATTCTTGAACATCTTGCTGGATTTCCGCGATACGCACGGCATCTCCACCTTGTTCATTACTCACGACCTCTCAACGGCGATGTACCTGGGAGGCGAGATCATCGTGCTCTATCAGGGCCGGATCATGGAACAGGGGGAGACGCGGGGCGTGATGCAAGCGCCGCAGCATCCTTATGCCCAGTTGCTGATCAGCTCGATCCCGACGCCCGATCCGCGCCGCCGCTGGGAAGAGGACTTGTCGACGGGACCTCTGGCCGAGATCGAGTTGTCCGCGGCGATGGAACGTGACCGCTGCCTCTTCGCCGATCGCTGCCCGCAGGTGATGGAGAAGTGCTGGGGCGCGCGCCCGACGCTCGGTCCGCTTGAAGCAGATGCCGCTGTCGCCGATTCACGCCAGGTTGCCTGCTATCTTTATTGAAGCGCGATCGCGCTTGTCTCAACGAACAAGCAAGGTCTTTCCCCCAACTGATTCCCTGCCGCGCAAAAATATATAAGGAATTCGCGTATGGACAAAATCCCGGTTGCGACAATGTCGTTCAGCGGCATGAATTGGTTCATCCATGAAGACAAGGATGCGGCCGATGGACTTGAGTTGGCGGAGGTCCCGGCGGCCGGCTGGATCCCGGCGGCTGTGCCGGGGAACATCCAGGCCGACCTCGAAGCGGCGCGTCAACTCCTGCCACTCTGGTACGGCGCTGGCGACCCGCGTCTGGCCGAAGCAGCGCAGAAAGACTGGTGGTATCGCCTGGACTTCACCGCCGCCGATAGCTTCGCAGGCAAGCGTCTGCGGCTGATATTCGACGGTGTGGATCATGCCTGCGAGGTTTGGCTGAACGGCCGGCGCCTGGGAAGACACGCGGGCATGTTCCGGCGCTTTGGTTTCGAAGTCGCCGATATCATTCAGCCCGGAGAAACCAATCGCCTGGCGCTGAAGATCGACCGGATTCCCGCCGAATTGGCGCATATTCTTGCCGCTTCCGACGGCGCTATGAGCGGTGGCGGCCCGGATTACCCGCGCGAATGGGGTCCGGATTTCTTCGTGCATGGCATCAACCAGACGCGGCAACTGCTCAAAGACCTGAAGAGCCCGACCAACTTCGGCTGGGATTGGGGCGTCAATATCTACACGCTGGGCATCTGGCAAGATGCGCGCCTGGAAGCCACCGGCGACGCTCGCATCGACTGGATCCGAGTCGAAACCGAACTGCATGATAACAACCGCCGGGCGCGCGTCCGGCTTGGATTGGAAGTCGATAGTCTAACGGCGCTGAACGCGGTCGCTGTCTTTAGCATATCCGGACCTGATCAAGCTGCTACGGCTGAAGTCGAAGCTGCTCTAATTCCTGGCGAGAACAAGATAGCAGCTGAGCTGTGGCTTGAAGACCCGGCCTTGTGGTGGCCGAACGGTCAGGGCGAACAGCCGCTGTATTCGCTGGATGTCCAGCTCGTGGACGCGTCAAGTGGCGCAACTCTCGACCAGCGTGATACGCGCTTCGGCATTCGCGATATCCGCTGGGAACAAGTTGAGGGCGCTCCGCCCGATTTCATCAATCCCTTCCAATTGGTCATCAACGGCCGTCCGATTCGTATGTTGGGCTCGAATATTCTGCCGCCGGATCTGCTCTTCGGTCGCATGAATGAGCGAGGCGTACGGTTGATTGAGTTGGCGGCGCAAGCCGGGATGAACACGATCCGCGTCTGGGGCGGCGGCGTATTCCCAACCGAGGCGATGTTTGACCGGGCGGATGAACTGGGCATCATGCTTTCGCAGGAATTTCCGCTGTCCAGTTGCGTGCCGGAAGACGATCCGGTCTTCCTCGATAAACTTGAGCGGACGGCGCGCCAGTTGGTCAAGCGCTCGCGGAATCACCCCTGCATCATTGAATGGACCGGCGGCAATGAGATGTGGTGGTCCCAGGGCGATGATTACCCGGCATTGCATCTGTTCGAGCGCGTCATCGCCGAAACTGACAACCGTTTGTTCCGCGCGACTTGTCCGATTCAGGGCTCGCGGCACAGCCCCTGGCATTACGATCCGGAAACGCATTACAGTCATTTCAACGACGAAGACATGCGGGATACCGGCATGACACGCGGCCAGTACAAGATGATGCGCTATGGCGAATTTGGCTGTCATACGCTGGCGCATCTGGAAGTCTGGCAGCGGGAGCTCCCGCCGGCGGATCAAACGCCGCCCTACGATGAAGACAACCCGGTGCTCATTCGCAAGAATATCGCGCAGGCGGTATTCACCAAACAGCACTGGCTGCTGGAGCCGATTATGAATTCGTTTTTCGGTCCTCTGGATTCGCTGCCGACGATGTTGGAAGCCGGCCAGTACCTCGGCGCGCATGGTTTGCGTTACGCCGTTGATGCCTTACGCCGCCGCGGCAGACGGCTCGGCGGCCTGATGACCTGGGTATTGAACGAACCCTGGCCCAACGGCGGCGGACCGTATCACGTGGATTACGATGGCCGGCCGCTGATGATATACGACTTTTTGAAGCAAGCCCTGGCGCCGATTAGCCTGAGCCTGCGCAGCGGCTCCAACCTGTATGATCCCGATACTGGCTTGGATGCCGATCTTTGGCTCGTCAGCGATGCTCCGGAGCCTGCGCCCGACCTGCGCTGGCGCTGGCTGGTTCGTGATGGTTCCGGCCGTGCCCTGGCGCAAGCTGAGGGGGGCGCGTCAATAGAGCCCATCGAGGCGATCCGGCTGGGCGCAATCAAAACTGATCCTGTCGACGGAGACGCGCGCAATTCACCGCTACTGGTTGAACTGACGCTGAGCGATGGGTACGGCGTCCTCCAAGAGCGCTTGCATATCTTTGGTTCCTCCGCTTCACAAGCGCCCCTCGCCGCTCTGTTGCCGGGTGGAGCTTCAGACGCCCGGAGCGTCGCTCAGACGAGCTTGGAGGCGGAAGTATTGTCGCGCAGGCTGGATGGCGAGGGTGAGAGCCTGGAGATCGCACTGACCAACAGCGGCGCGATGACGGCGTTCTTCTGCGAGCCACATCCCCTGCTGGCGTATCGCACCGACCTCAGCATCGAGAACAATCACATCTGCATCCCGCCGGGCGGGTCCTGCGCGATAATCATTCGGGCGCCCCTCGATTCCCAAACGGAACTGACGCTGCCGCAGACGGGCTGGCGTCTTTCCTGTTGGAACGCCGAGGACATTGTGATCCCGCCGAGCGATGATGTGATTTTCTCAATCGGCCGGCGAGACGCGATGACACGGGAGTTTATGCGCGAAGCAGATTTATCTCGAACTGGTAACACACGGGAGATCGTCATCCGGGGCAACCGTCCCGATCCGGCTGAGCTGCCCCTGCTGATGACGGATGACCTAATTGTCGGTTTCGAATTTGATGTCGCAGGTCTTGTCGAGGGGCCGGCGCGATTGCGTTTGCATACGTGCGATCAGGACAATGAGCAAGCGCCGCAAGTGAACCTCGCCGTCAATTGTCGCCAGTTTGACGGGACGCTCACGAAGGGCTATGGGATACAGCGGGAGGACCCAGACCATCTGGCATCGCCGCAGACGCTTGCGTTTGATCTGCCCCCTGGGACGCTGACGCCGGGTCGAAACACGATAGAACTGCGCCTGAACAACCCCAGTTGGTTCACCTGGGATGCGATAGATCTGCTTCGACAGGGGACATCGAACTGAGTTAGCTGGTTACAAGATGTCGGGCGAGAGACCGGATTTCTACTGGATGGGCGCATCTCGCTGCCTGATTTTGCCCCGCGGACAAAGAAATAGTCGAGACTGTGCGATTGCTTTCGCGGTATTTTGCACATCGGAAGAAAACAAGATACACTTTCGCCATGCGGGATTTCAGGTTTTGCCTTGGTCAATTCTTCTATTTCACGGAAGTAGGTGAAGGATTCACTGGGCGCAAGATAGTATTCCGCCGATGGTTGCTTTTGTAATTCGCGCTGAGTGATTCTTGATTAAGAAATGGAGGCATACATGCAAGTTTCAATGACTGTAAACGGGGTCGCGCAGGAAGCTGATGTCGACCCCCGTACTTTGTTGGTTCATTTTTTGCGAGAGGCTCTTGATCTGACCGGCACCAAGATCGGTTGTGACACGAGCCAATGCGGCGCCTGCACGGTGCACTTGAATGGCAAGGTGCTTAAGTCATGTACTTTGCTGGCGGTACAGGCCGACGGCTGCGAAGTCACTACCATTGAAGGCTTGGCGGAGGGTGGCGAGCACCATCCGATGCAGACGGCCTTCTGGGAGAACCACGGCTTGCAATGCGGCTACTGTACGCCCGGCATGATCATGGCCAGCGCCGCTTTCGTGCGGGACAATCCCGGCGCCTCGGAAGCCGAGATCCGCCATTACCTCGAAGGAAATATCTGCCGCTGCACCGGATATCACAACATCGTCAAGGCGGTCAAGCAGGTGGCGGATTCCGCCGCCGGCGCCTAGGGGGTGAGCCATGACAACTCGAATTTTTGGCTCCGGTATCAAGCGGCGGGAAGACCCGCGCCTGATCACCGGTGAAGCGCGCTATACCGATGACATCAAGCTGCCCGGCGTATTGCATATGGCGGTGGTGCGCAGCCCTTACGCGCACGCCAATATCGTGGGGATCGACAGCTCGGCGGCCGAGGCGATGGAAGGTGTGGTGGCGGTTTTCACCGGCGACGATGTCGACCTGGCCGGCATACCAACGGCTTGGCTGATCCCGGACAGCGACTTGAAAACGCCGGAGCATCCCGCCTTGGCGAAGGGCAAAGTCCGTTACGTCGGCGATGGCGTGGCGATCGTGCTGGCGGATGACCGCTACCGGGCGCAGGACGCGGCCGACGCGGTAGTCGTCGAGTACGAAGAACTGCCGGCGGTCATCGACCCGGAAGAGGCGGCGGGCGAAGGCGCGCCACTCATCCATGATGACGTCGAAGGCAATATCGCCTTCCGCTGGGTGATGGGCGACCGCGATGCCAGCGATGCCGTTTTCAATTCGGCCGATGTGGTCGTATCGGAACGGATCTTGCAGCAGCGGCTGTTGCCGACGGCGATGGAGCCGCGCTCGGCGATGGCGCAGTACAACGCGGCCACGCAGGAATTGACGCTCTGGTGCACATCGCAGAACCCGCATATTCATCGCTTCATCATCAGCGCGGTGACCGGCTTGAACGAGAACAAGGTGCGGGTGATCGCGCCGGAAGTCGGTGGCGGCTTCGGCAGCAAGATCCCCTGCTACCCGGACGAAGCGCTGGTCAGCTGGGCGGCGATTAAGCTCGGCGTGCCGGTGAAGTGGACGGAGACGCGCTCGGAAAACTATCTGATCACGATCCACGGGCGCGACCACGTGCAGCATGTCGAGATGGCGGCCAGCAATGACGGCAAACTCCTCGGCGTACGCGCCACCGTTTATGCCGGCATGGGCGGTTATCTGTCGACGGCGGCGCCGGGCATTCCCACGATTCTGCACGGCTTGCTCTATGTCGGTCCCTACACGATGGACAGCGTCTTCTGCGAGTCGATCGGCGTGATGACGAACGGTACGCCGACCGACGCCTATCGCGGCGCGGGACGCCCGGAAGCGACCTTCCTGCTTGAGCGGATGGTCGACAACGTGGCGCGCGCGATCGATATGGACCCGGTTGAGCTGCGGCGCAAGAACCTCATCCCGGCCTTTGAAGATGGCTACGAAGTCGCGACCACGCTGATCTACGACAGTGGCGACTATCCGACTGCTTTCGAGAAAGCTCTCGACATGGCCGGTTACAGCGACTTCCGTCAAGCGCAGGCGAATGCGCTCGCGAGCGGGCGCTACCTGGGCATCGGCGTGACCGCCTACACCGAGATGTGCGGTTTGGGTCCCAGCCAGGTCGCTGGCGCGGTCGGCTTCCAGGGCGGCTTGTGGGAGAGCGCCACGGTGCGCGTGACGCCCACGGGCAAAGTCCAGGCGCTGATCGGTGCATCGCCGCACGGTCAAGGCTCGGAGACGACGCTGGCGCAGATCATCGCCGAGGAGCTCGGCTTCCCGGTCGACGACATTGAAGTGGTGCATGGCGACACAACCGAGACGCCAATGGGCTGGGGCACGTACGGCAGCCGCACGACGCCGGTCACCGGCGCGGCGCTGGCGCATGCCTCGCGCAAGCTCAAGGACAAGGCCCGCGTTTTGGCGGCGCATCTGATGGAAGCGAATGTCGATGACATCGAATACGCTGATGGCAGCTTCTCAGTCAGAGGTTCGCCCGATCAAGCGCAGAGCATTCAGGATGTGGCGCTGATGGCGCACCTGGCTTGGAATATGCCGGAGGGCATGGACCCAGGCTTTGAGGAATCACAATTCTACGATCCGCCCAACTTCGTCTATCCCTTCGGTACGCATATCGCCATCGTCGAAGTCGATGCCGAGACCGGCGAGGTTGAGCTGCAGCGCTATATCGCGGTCGACGACTGCGGTCCGCAGATCAACCCGGAGATTGTCGCCGGGCAGATTCACGGCGGCGTCGTGCAAGGCGCGGCGCAGGCGCTCTGCGAGGGCGCGATTTACAGCGACGATGGCCAGTTGCTGACCGGCTCAATGATGGATTACTGCATGCCCAAGGCGGATATGTTCCCCAACTTCGAGCTGGGCGAGACGGTGACGCCATCGCCGCATCATCCGGTCGGCGTCAAAGGGGTCGGCGAGACCGGCACTATAGCGAGTACGCCGACGGTCTACAACGCGGTGCTGGATGCGCTGGCCCCGCTGGGTGTGAAGCAGATTGACATGCCGCTGACATCAGCCAAGGTGTGGGGGGCGATACAAGCAGCGAGTGCAAACGGAGGAGGAAACTAGGCATGTGGCCCAATACTTTTGATTACGCGCGGGCTGGCTCGGTCGATGAAGCGCTGGCCCTGATCGGCGATGAGGGCAAGTTCCTGGCCGGCGGGCACAGCCTGCTGCCGGTGATGAAGCTCCGCCTGGCCGCGCCCGAGCAACTGGTCGACATCGGCGGGATTGACAGCTTGCGCGGTATCTCGGCCAATGGCGGCTTGACCATCGGCGCGACGACCACGCACGCCGAGATCGCCGATTCCGCCGATGTGCGGGCGATCTGCAGCGGGCTGGCCAGCGCTTGCGGGCAAGTCGGCGACCAAGCGGTGCGCAACTTCGGCACGATTGGCGGCAATATCGCCCATGCCGATCCGGCTTCTGACCCGCCCACAGTGCTTGTGGCTTGCGGCGCTACCATTAATATCCAAGGCGCGGGCGGCGCGCGTTCGGTGGGCGCGGAAGATTTCTTCGTCGATCTTTTCGAGACTGACTTGGAAGATGGCGAATTGATCACCAGCGTCAGCCTGCCCGACTGCAGCGACTGCCAATGCGCCTATGTAAAGTTTCCGCATCCCGCTTCGCGCTACGCCATCGTGGGAGTCGCCGTCTGCCTGAAGATGGATGGCGGCACTTGCGCGCAGGCGGATGTCGCGGTTGGCGGCGCCACGGTCAAGGCGGTCAAATGCGGCGGCGCGGAAGCGGCGCTGGCCGGCTCGACGCTGGACGACGCGGCTGTAGGCGCTGCGGCTGAGGCGGTCAAAGCTGACATTGCCGACTGGCTGGCCGGGGACATCGCCTATCCGGAATCCTATCGTCAGCAGATGGCGGGCGTCTTCCTTAGGCGCGCGATCGCCGCGGCGACGACGGGATAAGGGCGCAACCCAATCCAATCAACGTGTTTGTAGGGGCGGCTCACCGAGTCGCCCGTTTCTATTTTCTTGACGATTGAGGACGAGCGCCGGCTTGCTCCTACGTTGTCTGCCGGTTAATGACGCTTAGAAGACGATGACGCCGCGGGCGAGCTCGCCTTTGAACATATCGTCATAGGCCTCGTTGATCTGATCGAGCCGGTAGCGCCGCCGAACAAGTTCATCAAGCTTAAGTTTGCCGACGGCGTATAAGTCCATAAGCAGGGAAAAGTCTCGCCGTGGGTTGACACTGCCATAGATGCTGCCGCGGATGGTTTTTTCTTTGCCCATGATGACGAATGCGGGCCAACTCGTTCGGCTTTCCGCCGGGGCGACGCCTACCAGCGTCAGCATCCCGCCGGGAGCGACGGCATCAAAGGCGCGTTCTTGCAAGGCGGGCAGACCGACCGATTCGAAGACATGATCGGCGCCGCGGCCGCCTGTGAGATCCTGGATCTGTGTTTCAGTGGAATCATCCGAAATAAGGGTATGTGTGGCGCCGAATTCGCGCGCGAAGGCCGTCTTGGCGCCGTCCGTATCCACGGCAATGATCGGGTCAGCGCCGCAAAGCGCCGCGCCTTGGATGATATTCAGGCCGACGCCGCCGACGCCATAAACGACAACACTTTGGCCGGGGCTAACTTCGGCGGTGTACATGGCGGCGCCGACACCAGTCGCTACGGCGCAGCCCACCAGGGCCGCCACCTCCATCGGCACATCGTGGCGGATTGGCACGCAGCAAGCAGCCTGAACCACCACATATTCGGCGAAGCAGCCCAGCCAGTTCATGATGTATACCGGCTGAGACCGCCAGCTGATTCGGCTGGTGCCATCCAGTTGCAGCCCGGAGTTGATTGCGGGCGCAAGCGTTTCACACAGTTGGGATCTGTCCTGGAGACAGTAATGGCATTCGCCACATTCGGGTCGCCAGTTCAAGGTCACGCGGTCACCGGGTTTTACGCGTGTGACGCCGTCCCCGACGGTCTCTACGACGCCGGCGCCTTCGTGCCCGGTGAGGATCGGCAGCGGCTTCGGTATCGATCCGTCCAGGATATGCCAATCGCTGTGGCAGACGCCGGCAGCGGCCATTTTCACCAGCACTTCGCCCGCTTTTGGCGGCGCCAGTGTGACCGTTTCGATTTGGAAGGGTTTGTTTACTTCAGTTACGAGCGCTGCCTGCATTTGCATGGTCAGTGTCCTTTCGCCAAATGGCACCCGATCATCCCTGCATCTACTGCGCTGAAGATCAGAAGACTATGACGCCGCGGGCGAGCTCGCCCTTGACCAGGTCGGCGTAAGCCTCATTGATTTGCGCCAGCGCATAGCGCCGTGTAACCAGTTCGCGCAGCTTGAGCTTGCCGGCGGCATAAAGATCGAGCAGCAGCGGGATATCGCGGCGTGGACTGCAGGAGCCGTAGAAACCGCCGCGGATGACCTTTTCACTGCGTGTGATCACCGCCCCGGGCAGGTTCGTGCGGCTGTCGTCCGGCGTCGTGCCAATCAGCGTGAGCTGCCCGCCCGGGCGCAAAGCGTCAAAAGCGACTTCCTGCAAGGCGGGGATGCCGGCCGCTTCAAGACCGTGATCGGCGCCGCGGCCGCCCGTCAGCGCCTGAACACGGCGCACTATGGCATCGTCGTAATGCAGCGTATGCGTCGCGCCGAAATCGAGCGCCGGCGACAGTTTCTTCTCGTCAGCATCGACGGCGATGATGGGATCCGCGCCGCAGAGGCGGGCGCCCTGTATGATGTTGAGGCCGACGCCGCCGGCCCCGAAAACCGCGACGCTCTCCCCGGGCTTGACCGCGGCGGTGTACGTAGCGGCGCCGACGCCGGTGGCGACAGCGCAGCCAGCCAATGCCGCCAACTCCAGCGGTACGTCTCGGCGAATGGGCAGGCAGCTCTCCTCCCGTACTACGGCAAATTCGGCAAAGGCGCCCAAGCCGGCGAGGATATGCACCGGTTGGCCCTTCCAATGGATTCGAGATTTGCCATCGGCTTGCAGGCCCGTCGCCAGCAGGGGAGTGAACGTCTCGCAGAGGTTGGGCTTGCCGCCGTTGCAGTAGAAACAGTCGCCGCAAGATGGCGCCCAGATGAAGGTGACGTGATCGCCGGGCGCGACGCGACTGACCTCTGAGCCAACCGCTTCCACCACCCCCGCGCCTTCGTGCCCGGCGATGATGGGCATCGGTTTCGGCGCCGTGCCGATGGCGACGCGCCAGTCACTGCGGCAGACGCCGCCCGCCGCGATTTTGACCAGGACCTCGCCGGCTTTCGGCGGGTCAAGGTCTACCGTTTCGATGCGGAAGCGGCCGTTTGGTTCGCTGAGGACGGCGGCTTGCATCCGCATCAGGATTTGACTGCGCCCACCGTCAGCCCGGCGAGAA
>JAPOYS010000144.1 GCA_026706455.1 Chloroflexota bacterium
TGCCTCTGTAGCTCAGTGGACAGAGCACCGGTCTTCTAAACCGTTGGTCGCAGGTTCGAGTCCTGCCAGGGGCGCCTTCCCCCGGCGCCACATGCAATCCGCAGTCTCAAGCCGTAATATCGGCATACAGCTGCCGCACTTGCGCGCCAAGCTTGACGCGGCTCGACTTCGCCCAGCGCTCAAGCTGGCGGCAATGAGCGACCGCTTCCGCCCGCCGGCCCAGCCGCAGGTAGAGACGCAGCAGCTTAAGATGGATTTCCTCGCGAGAAAAATCGGTGTCAAGCGCGCGCGTCAGCGTATGAAGCGCTAATTCGTAGCTTTCACGCGCTTCCCATAGGTCGGCAATGTTCTCCAAGGCTTCCACATACGCCAATTGGTAGGCGTCCCGCCGTTCCTCAATCCATACGCCATTGTGTCCTTGCAGGTAGGGTCCCCGATATAGATTGGCCACCCGCTGCCAAAGCGCAAATGGATCGTCCGGTTCGCCATGTCTGCCTTCCAACAGCGCCTCGACAAACTCAAAGACATCAAAATAAAAGGGCCTGTCCGGGTCAACCCGATAACAAATCCCATCGTGCGTCAACACATCCATGCCAATTGCTTTATGCAAGCGGCGCTTGGTGACATGAAAGACGTTAACCGCCTGATCAAGTGTCAGGTTTGGCCAGAATGTCTCGCAGATTTGATTCCGCGTAACTTCCGGGCGATCCATTGCAAAAAACAAGAGCAGACGCGGCAGATGACCTTCCCAGTTGTCGAGCAGATAATCATTGAGGAAAACGGAACCGGGTCCCATTGAAAGCACTTTGAGACTCGCGCCTTCATCATTACGGTTGTCATAAATGTCGTCACGAACAATATCGCTATCGCGCAAGATTACCGCGTGCCCTTTGGCTATCATCGCTAGCCATGGCATCCGCGGAAGCGACCGGCCATTCAATACAATCTTGCATCGCTCCGGCGTCAAGTGAGACAGGCGCTCCACAAAACGCTGCACCTCATCAGCGCGGTCCGCTCGATCAAACTCATCGAGCACCAGGCAGAATTCACCCTCCGCCAGCTCCGTCAGTTCAGCGATAAATGTACGGAGAATTAAGTCCATTTGCCGGCTTGGATCTTCCAAGGCCTTCTGCGGCAATAGGTTCAATTGTCGGCCAAATGTCACATGCTGCCCGGCCATACTGCCCATGATGCCCGCCAGGAAATTTCTTAGGTTGATGTCATCTATGTCAAGCGCGTAGTAGAAGGCGGCAACCGACGAATCGGCCAGCAGCCTTGCCAGGACTAGCGAGCGCAGCCGACTACGGGGATGCAAAAGGATGATCTTGGCTTGTCGCGAGAAGTTATGAAAAGTCTCGTACGCTAAATAAGAATGCTCGCTAATACTCATTAGAATATGGCTGACCAACTTTTTTCTAACATATCTGTCATAATTGTAGCACAAAAGTTAATATAAGTGTAGCTTACAGTTTTTGCGGAGTGTCGAACTTGGTGGCCATGATTCACACAAGATTATGTATAGGGGCGAAACTTGTGTCGCCCTCAATTGCCAAGACGGGTTTAGGGGCGAACCAAGGCTCGCCCCTACAAATCGTTTGGGGCGGGTAACATCCTTCACATTAGACACTACCGTTTTGGCAAGCCCGGACCAGGACCCTTGCATACTTGCGGCAGGGCTCATTCGATTTGGGAAAGCTGCGCCATCAATCGTTTGCCCGCGCCAAAGGACCATTGTCAAGCGCTTAGCTTGCTTCCTGGTCCATTCGCACCAGTTCACGCCGCAGCGTCTTGCCAATGGCCGTCTTGGGCAATTCATCAATGAATGCGATGCGCCGCGGAATTTCGTAAGGCGCGAGCTTGTCGCCCAGAAACTCAATGAGCTCATCGGCCTCCAGCGCGCCCTCCGGCTTCAATACAACCCATGCCTTCAGCGCCTCTTGACCCTCCCGCTCCGGATGAGGAATGGCCGCCACGCCGACTTCCAGCACGGCGCCATGAGCTGCGATTGCGTTCTCCACGGTCGTTGGGTATACGTTGTAGCCGCCGATCAAAGCCATATCTTTCTTGCGATCGACAATATAGAAATAGCCGTCCGCGTCCATGCGCGCGATATCGCCGGTGTACAGCCAGCGTTTGCCGTCCCGTTCGCGCAGCGCGTTCCGCGTTTCTTCCAACATGCCATGGTAACCGACCATGACATTCGGTCCGGCCATCACTAATTCACCTACCTCGCCGACCGGGACATCGGTCTCGCCGTCTTCCAGACTGACGATGCGCATATCCATCTCGGGCAGCGGCAATCCAATTGATCCGGGACGATTCTCCTTGTAGACAGGGTTGACGTGCGTCGCGGTGGGCGCTTCGCTCATGCCAAATCCTTCGCGCACCGAGCTGCCCGAAAGGCGCTCGAAGGCCGCTTTGGTCGCTTCCGGCAGTGGTGCCGAGCCGCTCAGACACAATTGCAGGGAACTTAAATCGATTTCACCGCTCTGCACCTTCGGGTGGTTATTGATGGCGTTGTACAAAGCCGGGACGCCGGGGAATAATGTCGTACGGAAAACCTCGATATTGCCCAGCACGTCGTCTATGTCACGCGGATTGGGAACGATTACGATCTTGCAGCCGCGGTAAACGCTGGTACTGACGACGACGACCAAGCCGTAGACGTGAAAAAAAGGCACGGCGCCCAAGAATATATGCTCTTCCGCTGGCGTCTCCAACAAGTCAAGAAAGCCTTCGGTCTGCAGCATATTCGCCACCAAGGCTCGATGTTTGGACATGGCCGCCTTCGCTACGCCGGTCGTCCCGCCTGTATACTGGAAGATCGCCAGATCATCCGGCTGCACTTGCACCGCCGCCTGCGCCCCATCGTATTTCTCCAGTAGATCCTGAAACCAGTGATCGCCCCTTTGCAGCTCAGCCAGAAAATGACCTTCCTTCTTTTCTTTCGCTATCGTAAACAGGAATTTCGCCAGCGGCGGCAAGTATTCTTTGATGTTGGCGACAATGACCGTGTTGACCTTAGTCTGCGCTTGCACTTGCTTCACGAGATCGTAAAAGAGCGTCAGCGTCAGCACCACTTCCGCATCACAGTCGTTGATCTGATGCGCCAGTCTCTCCGCTGGATACGTTGGGTTGGTCGCGGCGACCACGCCACCGGCTTTCAAAATGCCGTAGAAGCTAATGACAAATGCAACTGAATTGGGCATCACGATGGCGACGCGGTCGCTCTTCTTCAGCCCCAAGTCGACCAGCGCAGCCGCCAGCGCGTCGGATGCTTTATCCAACTCTTCATAAGTGATCGAGCGGCTGATCCGCCCGATGAGGGGCAGGTCGGCCGGCGTAATTAGCGCTGTGTGATGAGGAATGCGAACACGAGTGTCTTTCAAGAATTGATGCAGCGGCACATCTGGGATTGCCACTGATGACGGCATCCCAACATCGTAACTTGCTATCCAGGGCCTTTCGGCGTATGTCACCATTGGCTTGCGCTCCTGCAATCGGCTCGATCTTCTGATTCCCGTAAGTATAGCTTATTTCTGGACCGATTGAATCATTCCGCCTATCGCGGCGCGCCGGCCTCGCTGATGGCAACAGTCTGCGCATGGCTCGGCTCTGTGTCGGGAACTGCGCCGCGAAGGGCAAAACTAGATCGAGCGCTGCTTCCTCAGGAATCGAGCCAGGATCGCCAAGAAGCGGGAATCCGGGTGACTGCGCCCCTAGCATTCAAACAAATCAGCGTCAGCGACGCCTCAAACAGCAGTTTGTCAGAGCGCGCATCTACAATCTCACAGTTGAATGTCAGCGTTCGACTGCGGTCGCTTTGCAGCCAGGTCTTGACCCTTATCGCCTGATCATAGCGCGCGGCGCGGCTGTATTTTGCCGTGAGCTCGCTGGCGGCGAGGAAGTAGCCGGACTTTTCGATTTCGGCATAGCTCCAGCCGCGCTCGCGGATGAAGGCGCTGCGGCCCTCTTCAAACCACACAAGATACACCGCGTGATGCACCACGCCCATGTTGTCGGTTTCAGCATAGCGCACGCGGAAGCTCGTCTCACAGACGAAACGGTCTACTGGAACCAAGATGCGCGCCTCCGATATGCTGGCGATGGTAGTCTACTGCGCCATAAGCGGTCGAAACAAGCATTGAATCCCGACGCAATTATGCGAGACTAAATGGACGCCGGTTCAAGAAGGGCAGATCATGGTTCAAACACTTAGAGTCTTGTCAATAGGGCTGTTCATCTGCATTAGCGCCATCTATGTTGGAGCGCAGGACAACGCCGATATCTATGCCGACATTCCCAAATCGCGCTTGGCGGACGGCGGCTTCCTGCTCGGCAGCGCCGACGCAAATGTCAAGCTCATCGAGTTTTCGGATTTTCTCTGCACCAGCTGCCAGAATTACGAGCCTATCATAAAGCGCTTCATCTCTGACTACGTGCTGACCGGGCGGGCGCAGTACGAATATCGCATCTTTCCCGTAATCGACCCCGTGCTGTCCGTGCGCAGCGCCAGCCTGGTCGAATGCGCCGACGCGCTGGAGCCGGGTCTATTCTGGCGCGCGTGCGACCTCATGTTTGATTTGGTGTCGACGCGCGGCTTTACCGACGAGACGGTTGCCGACTATGCGCAAACTTTGGGCCTAGAGTCGCAAGCGCTCTCCGACTGCGCGGCGAACGCGAGCCAGCACGCAATTGACGCCGCCTACGGCCTATCCTTGGGCGCCGACGCCACGCCTTCGCTATTTGTCCAATATGGCGAGGCCGCGCCTCTAGCCATCGCCCTGGCATTGCCCGAGCACCACGACGCCATGGTCAACGCGATCAGGCCGCAATCGACCGAAAGCGTGCTGATAGAGCGCGGACGCTACGCCGGGCTCAAGACCTTCAGACGCAGCGATGGCGGTCTTGTGTTGGGCGAAAGGGAGGCGCCGGTAACACTCGTCGCTTTTGAAGACTTTCTCTGTCCGCATTGTCAGAATTACCAGCCTAACCTCGACGCCTTTATCGACGAGTACGTCCGAACGGGGCGAGCGCAGGTAGAATTCCGCTTCTATCCCTTGGTCGACCCCCAGCATTCGGTGGCGATGGCGCGCGCGGCAGAATGCGTTGCGGCGCAGGCTTTGGAGCGCTTCTGGGACGCCCACGATCTTCTATTCGATTTTGCCAGACGCGGGAACTTGGATATGGCCGCCGACCGAGCTGCGCGCAGTTTGAACCTCGACGCGTCCGCGCTGGACGCCTGCCTAGATCGTTCGATTCAATTTCTTATCGATACTCGACTTGGGCAGAGCGCCTTGGTCTCCGGCACGCCAGCGATCCGCGCCCGTCAGAATGGCGGCGACCTGGAACTGATTTATCTAGGCGAGCGGCCAATCGATCGTGGCGCGCCCACCATTTACCAACTTCGTTCGCTGATGGAAGGCGCCGGCGATGTCACGATCGGTCCGCCGCCGCGCACCTTGATTAACGAACGCTTCCTGAACGATAAGAGTCTGATTTCGGGCGACCCCTGCGAACCGCCCTGCTGGCGGGGAATCGTCCCGGGCGCAACGAAGCTGGACGAAGCGCTGGAAATCGCCCAGAGCCTGGAGGGAATCGTCGTCCAGCAGGGCGAGCAGGACTTCCAGTTTGGCATGATCGACGGTCCAGCCTGCTGTCAGGTGTCCGCCGATGAATCGCAAATCGTGACTGCCATCATCCTCCAATTCGCGCCGGGCATCACGCTTGGCGACGCCATCGACAAGCATGGGGAACCGCTTTTCTTCCGCGGCCAGCCCTATACTGAGGAGGAGGCGATCTTGTGGTTCTGGTATCCGGCTCTACACACGATGATCCAGGTGATTGTTCCCGGCCTTGACGGCGCGCTGCAGGCCGAATCGCCTCTTGTCGCCGCCTACTACCTGGCGAACATCGTCATGACCGAGGCCAGCCAAGCGGAGGCTTTTAAGCCTTGGCGCGGGTATATCGCCTACGCGGAGTATGTGGATGACGTTTAGCTCGCCAAACGCGTCGGGGCTGAATCAGCGCGGCTGATGGCGTTCGCGCAGCCGCCCCCTGACATCGTCCAGGCTCACATCCAGATCCGCCATTAGTACCAGCAAGTGATAGACCAGATCGGAAATTTCCTCGATCTGATCATCCCGATTCTGCGCCAAAGCGGCGACCAGCACTTCAACAGCCTCTTCGCCCACCTTCTGCGCGATCTTGCCCCGCCCCGCTTCAAAGAGCCGACTGGTGTAGCTTCCGGTCACGGGCTGGCGCTGGCGATCGCGGATTATCGCTTCCAGTTCGTTGAGCATGTCGTCCACTATCAGCCCCCGATCAGAATCGTTTGGGCTCGGCGATGAAGGCGTCGAGGTCTCGGAAGAAGCAGCTTACAGCATCGGTATGGCAGGTCGGTCCGGCCGGCTCGACCAACAGCAGCAAGGCGTCGGCGTCGCAATCGACGCGTATCTCGAGAACGCGCAGCGTGTTGCCAGACGTTTCGCCCTTGCGCCAAAGCTGCCCGCGGCGGCGGCTCCAGAATACCGCCTGGCCAAGTTCGAGGGTCCGCTGAAGCGAATCGGTGTTCATGAAAGCCATCATCAACACAGCGCGCGTCTTCGCGTCTTGGACGATCGCCGGCATCAGCCCCTGTTCGTTCCACTTGAAGGCGGCCAGCGTCGCGGCCTTAAGCTTCATCCATACTCTCCCAACCCGTCAGGCGCATCGGCACGCCCTGGTTATGCAGGTACTGTTTGAGGTCGCCAACGCGCAATTCGTTGAAATGGAAGAGGCTTGCCGCCAGCGCCGCGTCAGCGCCCCCTTCTTGCAGCGCCTCGCGAAAATGTTCCTTTGCGCCCGCGCCACCGGACGCGATCACCGGAATCGAAACCGCATCGGCGACGGCTTGCGTCATCTCAATATCGTAGCCGGACTTCGTGCCGTCTTTGTCCATGCTCGTCAGCAAGATCTCGCCCGCGCCACGATCTTCCACTTCTTTCGCCCAAGGCCGGGCTTCTTTCTCGGTCGGAATCCGTCCGCCGTTGATGTGCACGACCCACTTGCCGTCCACTCGCCGCGGGTCGATGGCGACGACGATGCATTGGCTGCCGAAGCCCCAAGCGCCCTCTGTGATCAAGTCGGGATTGCGAACCGCCGCGCTATTGATCGACACCTTGTCCGCGCCCGCCAGCAAGGTGTCGCGAATATCGTCGATCGTCCGGATGCCGCCGCCGACGCAATAGGGAATGAAAATGCTGTCAGCTACCCGCCGCGCCATCTCTAGCGTGGTCGCGCGCGCCTCATGGGATGCGGTGATATCAAGGAAGACCAGTTCATCAGCGCCTTCGCGATCGTAAATTATCGCCTGCTCAACTGGGTCGCCAGCATCCCGCAGGTCAACGAAGTTAACGCCCTTTACCACCCGGCCATTCAAGACATCCAGGCAGGGTATGATTCGTTTTGCCAACATGCCTATGCGCTCCTCGCCGCCGCCAGCGCCGCCGCCAGCGTGAATCTCTTCTGATACAGCGCCATGCCGATAACAGCGCCGGCGACCCGCCCGGTCGCAGCCAGCTTCTTGATATCGCCGACATCACTCACGCCGCCGGATGCGATGACCTGCAAGCCTGTCCCCCGAGCAAGGGCGACCGTATCGTCGACGTTGACACCGCTGAGGGCGCCGTCGCGACTGATATCGGTGTACAGCGCGTGTCGCGCCCCGCGCCCGTATAGCGTCGCCCCCAATTCAAGGGGCGTCACGGCGGTCGACTCTGTCCAGCCGTGCGTAACGACCTTACCGTCTTTGGCATCCAGCGCCACACAGATTGACTCGGCGCCGAAGCGTTCGACCGCCTCAGACACAGCCGCTGGCTCGCGCGCCGCCAGCGTCCCGATTACGATGCGGCTGGCGCCACAATCCAAGGCGCGCCCGATCGCGGCCATATCACGCAAGCCGCCCGTGTATTGCACCTTTACATCCAGTTTCGCTGCGCTTTCCAGGGCGCCAAGGCCGCCGCTTTCGCTATCAATTGCGCCATCCAAGTTCACCATGTGGATCCAGGTCGCGCCCTGCTCCATCCATGAGCGCGCGGTCAAAATCGGATCATCGCTGAAGACCGTCTCCCGAGCTGGATCACCCTCGCGCAGACGGACGACCGCCCCGCGGCGCATGTCGATTGCCGGATAAATGATCATCGCAGGCTCCTAAACGCGGAGAAAATTCGCCAGGATCCGAAGACCGACCTGCTGGCTTTTTTCCGGATGGAATTGTACACCGTAGATATTATCCTGCTGGACAAAAGCGGCAAACTCCACACCATAATCCACGGACGCTACGACCGTATCAGCCTCGCTCGGCGCGCAATAATAGCTGTGAACGAAATAGACATAGTTCGCCGCGCCCAAGCCATGCAGCAGCGCCGAACCGCGGCGGATGTTCAGCTGGTTCCAGCCCATGTGCGGCACCTTGCGATTGGTGAAATGCGGGAAACGAACCACCCGGCCGCCGAGAATGCCCAGCCCTTCATGCTCGCCCATCTCCTCGCCAATCTCGTAGAGCATCTGCATCCCCACGCAGATGCCAAGATAGGGAATGCCAGCCGCCAAGGCTTCGCTGAGCGGCGCGACCAGGTCCTGTTTGCGCATCTGCGCCATGCAGGCGCCGAAAGCGCCAACGCCCGGCAGGATGATCTTCTTCGCTCCCGCCAGTTCGTCCGGTCGCCGAACCAAGCGCATGTCGCGGACGCCGAGATGCTTCAAGGCGTGCAGGACGCTGCGCAGGTTTCCCGCGCCATAATCGATGACAGCCAGCATAGACTTTCCTTCATACAAAAAAGCCTCGCGCTAGAGCGAGGCCTTGACAGCAAAATCGGTGGCCTAAATGGCTAGCCACGCATCGCTCTGGCGAAGAGAAAACAATGATGATGAAGCGATGCCGCGCGTTTCATACTAGGGATTTCTTTCACGCTGCTACAAAGTATAAGCGGTCATCCGCTGGTTGTCAAGACGGCACGCGATCGCGCCCGACGCGGTGGTGTCTAATGTGAAGGATGTTACCCCCAAACGATTTGTAGGGGCGAGCCAAGGCTCGCCCTAAAACCGTCTTGGCAATTGAGGGCGACACAAGTGTCGCCCCTACACATAATCTTATGTGAATCATGGCCACCAAGTTCGACACTCCCCCGACGCGCCCAGATTGAAGCCCTCGGCGCCAGATGCTATAATCTGCTTTAATCCGTTACTTTTGCCACTCGCTTGTGGCGATCGGAGATGAGGCAATGCAAATAAATCAGATCGCCAGCATGATCGAGTGGCTCGACGAGGAGCGCCGCCGCGACAAGGCGCTAATTGCGACGCTGGAACAGAGAGTCACGCAGCAATCTGACTCGGTCGACACGATGCAGCGCCGCGTCAATTCCGTTGAAACCGACCAAGCCCTGATTAAGCAGGAAGCGCTGCCGGCGAAAAGAGAACACGATATCATCGAGCAAGTGCGCGAAGATATGGAGAAGATGTTGGAAAACGCCGAGGCGCGCCGCCTGACCGCCGAGCGTGAGTCCGAGCGCCGCCTTGAGCTGCAGCGCGAGAACATCCAACGAGCCGTGGCTGAGTTGAGCGAAAAAGCCGACCGCCTCGAAAAACAACTCGCCAATATCAGCGACATTCAGACGGAAGGCGACCGGCTAGCCAATGCCATGCGTCTGCTCAACCAGGAAGTGGATGACCTCACAATAAGACTGGAGGGTCCAGACAGGCGTCTGAGCTTTCTGGAAGAGCAGCGCCGCACCGACGCCAGGCGGCTGGCCGAAATCGAATCCGAATTGCCAGAATACAAGAAGTCGGTCGACAGCGCCCAACCCAAGCTGGCGCTGCTTGAAGAGTTGGCCGTCCGCAACGAACGGCGTATCCAAGATTTCAACAATTTGGACCGTGAGCGCCGCGACCAAATCCAGCAATTCATTGATCAGCAGCAGCTTCTGGTTCAGCAGCGCGATCAGCAGCTGGCCGAACTCACGAAGCGCTTCGGCGTGCACGATGAGGAGTTGCAGAAGAATATTGAGCGATTCGAAGTCTGGGCGCAAGCCTACCGTGAAATGAAGCGTATCGTCGACGACTTCAACCGCATCGGCGATCGGCTCGAACGGCGCATCAACGAAGCCTCGGAAATGCAGCGGCTGAGCGAAGAGCGTTTTCGCGAAGAATGGAACGACTGGCGCGATGAAGACCAAAAGCGCTGGCGGCAGCTAACCCTGTCTAGCGACGAAGTCTGGCGAAATCATGATCGCGAATTCAGCGCCTTCATTCGGCGGATGGACGCCGTCGAGGCCTCTATACCTGGCTTGCGCGGCAGTATCGAACGCCTATGGCGGCTGGAGCGCGCGCGCGCCGAACTCTACCGAGAGCGTTACCAAGCCATGCTGCATGAATTCGATGTCAGCGAGTCTTCAAGCGACGCGAACGCGGAGAGCCGCCTTCATTCAGATGGCATCGGCAGTGTCTAGCCCATGCGCGTAATCGGGACTGCCGGGCACGTTGACCACGGCAAATCCACGCTAGTCGAAAAGCTCAGCGGCATCAACCCCGACCGGCTCGCCGAAGAGCAGAGCCGCAATATGACCATTGATCTGGGCTTCGCCTACTTCGATCTCCCGAACGGCGACACCGTGGGCGTCGTTGATGTGCCCGGTCATCGCGATTTCATCGAAAACATGCTGGCCGGCGTCGGCGGGATCGACGCTGCTCTGCTCGTCATCGCCGCTGACGAAGGCATCATGCCGCAAACGCGCGAACACCTTGCCATCCTGCGACTGCTGGATATCCGAGACATCATCATCGTCATCAGCAAGATTGATCTGATAGACGACCCGGAGTGGCTCGATCTCGTCAAGCTGGAGATCGAGGACCTGCTCGCCCAATCCACCCTGCCCCAGCTGCCGATGGTTGCGTTGTCGGCGCATTCCGGCGCCGGCATGGACGAGCTCCAATCCACGCTGCAATCCGCGCTGGCGCAACTGCCGCAGCGCGTCAACTATCATCAGCCGCGCCTGCCGGTAGATCGAGCTTTTGTGCTCACCGGTTTCGGCGCCGTCGTCACCGGTACGCTGTCGGGCGGGGCACTCAGCGTGGGCGACCAAATCGAGTTGCAGCCATCCGGCAAGCTGGGGCGCATCCGCGGTCTGCAAAGCTACAAGCGCGATGTTAATTCAGCCTTGCCGGGCAGTCGGGTGGCCGTCAATATTTCGGGCATCAACAGAAACGAAATTCAGCGTGGGGACGTGCTGACTTATCCGAATCAGATCCAACCGACCTTGCTGGCCGATGTTCAATTCAGTCAATTGGGCGATATTGACCACGGGCTGGATCATAACGCAGAGGTCAAGATCTTTTGCGGCGCTTCCGAGTCCATCGCCAATGTGCGGCTGCTCGACGCCGATTCCTTGCCGCCCGGCGCCAATGGCTGGCTGCAGCTGCGCCTGCGCGACGCCCTGCCTCTTTCGCATGGCGATCGCTTTATCCTGCGTTATCCCTCTCCCGCCGAGACGATTGGCGGCGGCGTCATCGTCAACGCGCATCCGGGACGCCGCCGAAAGCGCTTCCAGCCGGCTGTGATCCGTGAACTCGAATTAAGTCTGAGCGGAACGCCGGCCGAACGGCTGGCTCTCGCCGCAAAGGGCGACGCGCCCTACGGACGCGCGGACTTGCAGAAGAAGCTGGGATGCAGCGACGCCGAGTTGTCAAGCGCGCTGGACGAAGCGCTCAGCGCGGGCCTGATTCGGCAGTTGGATCAGCAGCGCTACTGGTCAAGCGAGTCTTGGCAGCAACTCTATCACAGCATCGCGAATGAATTGCGCGTCTACCATCGGGCGAATCCGCTGCGTCTCGGCATGCTTAGAGCCGAGTTGCAAAGCCGAGTCAAAGCCAAGCTAAACCTGCTCGATCAAGTAATCGCCGCCGAAGACGGGCTGGCGCTCGAATCCAATTTTGTGAGATTAAGCGACCACGCGATCCGATTCTCCGAGGAGCAAGACGTCCGCGCGAATCAGGCGCTGCAAGCCCTGCGCGCGCAGCCCTTTTCGCCGCCCAGCGTGGCCGACCTCAATCGCATTGCCGGCGAAGAAGTTCTGCGAGCGCTCAGCGATTTGCGCCAAATCGTGCGCGTAAACGACCAATCCGCCTTCGCCGCCGAAAGCTACGACCAACTCGTCGCCGAGATCCGGCGTCACATCAGCGCCCACGAAGAAATCGACGCCAAGACGCTGCGCGATAAATTCGGCACATCGCGCAAATACGCCATTGCCGTGCTGGAGCATCTCGATTCCCTGGGCCTAACGCAGCGCGTCGGCGACGTCCGCAAGCGCGGCCGCAACCTCTGAAGCGCGCGCGGATCAAGCCAGCAGCGCGGGCAGGAAACCGCCAACGAAGGCATCGCCCAAGCCGACTGTGGTCGCTTTGTCTTGCCGCACCTGCGGCACCGGAACGCAGAACAGCTTGTCGCCCGGCGCGGAATTGATCGCATCGGCAAACCGCTTGATGTCAGCGCTTGGCGCCCGGCTCTCGATCTGGCGATAATGCGCGAGCCTAAAGTCGTCGCCGTAACAAAAGCGCGTCGTCGCCAGCGTGACAGCGGACCGCAGCGCCGCTTCATATTGGCTGGCGCGCTCGCCATGCGCCAGCGCCCAGGAGCGCGTGTGCAAGACGATGGCAGCGGCCGGGATTCGCTGGCGCAATTCGTCCAGCGCAATTCGCGTATGCCGCGCGTCGCCCAGCTCCACCTTGCGCTCAAGATGCGTTTGAAGCTCGTCTTCGTTCAAGCCATAAACATCGATTCTTGGACCTAGCGCGCGGTAAATCAGCCGCCGGAATGAAGGATCGTAATAGCCGCCATCTTCGAGATATACGGTCGCGTCGCTCGGCAGGCGCTCCAACATGCGCGACAGAGTCGCCAGCCGCTCCAAGAGCAGCCGCTTGCTCTGCATGGCGTTGAATCCCGAAATCAAAAGTACCTGCGCTCCCGCAAGCAGGTCGGCGAAATCCGGATTCAGCTTCATCGCGATCCGGTCGGCGTTGCAATGGTAGATCAGCCGATTGGGCTGGCGCGCGCGGATATCGAGTTCGCCGGCGCGCACGCGGTCGCCCGCGCCATACTGCACAATCAAATGCGGAAAGAAGCTGTCTTGCGCGTTGCTGCACACGTAGGGGCAATCGGCCGGAATGCGCTCGCGCGCCTGCTGATTCTGGGTGATCAGGTGCAGCGCGGACGTGTAGCCCAGCTTCCGCATAGCAATGGCCGCGCGGACGGATGTGCCGCCAAGCGTGATCTTCTTGTTGAATCGCGATGCGAATCGCTCTATCAAGATCGAATCGCTGACGAATCGCTCGCCGCCTGCGCCCGCCTGCATGAATCCCAGAATTGAGACAACAAGATCGCGCTCGGTTTGAATCGCGCCGCGCTCCTTTAGGTCATCATGCCGGATACGATAATCGTGAACAAGATCTTCAAGAACTTCGGAGTCCCAGAGGATCTCATAATCGACGTTGTTGCAGAAGCCGAGGGCGATTCGTTCGCTCACGCGCGCTCTCCTGGATTCCGCTGTCTTCGCTGGACGCTACCGAGACTTGGGTTCGATCGCTAGTAAAGCGCCGCCTTGCCCGTTGTGCGGAACAGGTCAAACTTCTGACGGCAGACTGCCTTCATCGCGTCAATGCAAGGGGGATAGATGCTGCTCGGCTCGCGCAGAATCGGATTCCGCAGCACCTCGCGCGCTTTCTGATAAAAGGCGTTCTTCATATCAGCCGAGATGTTGATCTTGCAGATTCCCAATTCGACGGCTTTGGCAATTTCCGCGTCCGGGTTGCCGGAGCCGCCATGCAAAACCAAGGGTATTTCAACTATGGCGCTGATCTCTCGCAGCAGATCCAAGCGTATCTCGGGCTTCATGTCTTTGGGATACAGGCCATGCGAGGTGCCAATCGCGACCGCCAGCGTATCGACCTCGCTGGCGTCGACAAACTGCTTCACTTCCTCGGGCTTTACGAAAATCACTTCTTCGGCGCCCGCCTCAGCCTCTTCGTCCAGTTCGCCGATCGTTCCCAACTCGCCCTCGACCGACACATTGACCGCATGCGCCAGCTCGGTCACCTGCCGGCAAGCGGCGATATTCTCGTCCAACGGCAGCTCGGAGGCGTCAATCATGACGGACGTGAAGCCGGCGCGAATGGCGCCCATGACTTGCTTCACAGACGCGCCATGATCAAGATGAATCACGACGGGCACGGAGGCCTCGCGCGCCTCTTCGAGCGCCATCGCGACGAAAGCCGTACCCACAAAAGCCAGCTCATCGGGATGGATGGCGATGATAACGGGCGCTTGCGCTTCTTCCGCCGCTTCGATCGCGCCTTTTAGCAGCATGCTGCTGCTGATGTTGTAGGCTGGCACTGCGAATCGGTTTGAGCGCGCAACAGCCAAAAGTTCCCTCATGTTCAGTAACATAGTGGTTTCCACGTCCCCTTGTTTGTTCCAATATCGCCGCTTGGATTCTAGCCCTTGATCGAGCCAGCGGACATGCCCGCGATGAAGTATCGCTGGAATAAGAGGAATAGCATCAGCACCGGCAGCGAGCCCAGCACACTCAGAGCTAGCATCTGGTTCCACTCGAAGGAATGCTGGCCCATCAGCAAGTGTATGCCAATCGGCACGGTGCGCATATCGTTCGTGCGCGTCAGGGTCAGCGCGAAGAGGAATTCATTCCAAGCCAGCATAAAGGTGTAGACGCCGACGGCGACGATCCCGGGCAGCGAAATCGGCACCAGGATCCGCCAGAGCGTGACGAAGCTGCCGCCGCCGTCGATCATGACCGCCTCGTCCAAATCGCGCGGCAGCGTATTGAAATAACCCGTCATCATGATGATGGCGTAGGAAAGTGTGAAGACCATATAAGTGAGCACGAGCGCGGCGTAAGAGTTGTATAAACCCAGCCAGACTATCAGGCCGAAATAGGGAATCATCAGCGTAATCGGCGGCACCGACTGCACGCCAATAATTATGAGATTCAGTATCTTCTTGAAGCGGAAGTCGTAGCGGCTGAAACTGTAGCCCGCCAGGATGCTCGTGACGACTGTGCAAATCGTCACCAGGATGGCGACCAGGTAACTGTTGACGAAGAATCGCAGCCGCGCGGGATCGCCCAGCACCGCTTCGTAGGCGGCAAAAGAAAAGGACTCGTCTATCAGGTGCGGCGGATACGCGAAAATCTCCAGATTGGATTTGAATGACGACGACACCATCCAGAGCACCGGCAAGCCGGCGAAACAGGCGCCGAGAATCAGCGCCACCCAAATCAGCGCCTTGCGCGCCAGAATCTGCCTGCGACTGCCGATCATATCATTCGTCCGTCATTCGCTGACTGCGAACATAAAAGATCGCCACGAAGGTGCAAATCGCCAGGATCACCATCGCAATCGTGGAAGCGATCGAATACTCATGCGAACTGAAAGCCGCTTTGTAGGTATAAGTGCTCAGCACCTCGGTGGAGCGCAAAGGTCCGCCACCCGTTGTCATCCAGATCAGCGTGAATTGATGAATCGTCCAAATGAAATCCAAGAGCGCCAGGCTTATGATGATCGGCCGCAATTGGGGCAGCGTGATATGCCGGAATAGCTGCCAGGCGTTGCCGCCATCGACGCGCCCCGCTTCATACAAGTCATCGGGGATGCCCTGCAAACCGGCGAGAAAGCTGACCAGGTAAAAGGGATAGCCAGCCCAGATGTTGATGAAAGTCACAGCGTTCAGCGCCAGCTTTCGGTCCGACAGCCACTCATTCAGCTCCGGAATTATGCCCAGCTCGAGCAGCACAAAGTTGACGACACCATGCGGATTCAAGAGCAGGCGCCAAAGAATGGCGATGATGGAGGCGGTGAAGACCCAGGGCAATATGTAGATAACGCGGAAAACCGCCTTGACGTTGGCGCTGAGCAGCCGCGAATTCAACAGCAGCGCGAATGACAAGCCGATGATGAAATGCGCGACGACGCTGACGAGCGAGAAATAGAGCGTGTTGCTAAGCGCGCCGCGGAACTTGCGGTTGGTCAGCACTTCTTCGTAGTTGTCCAAGCCCACGAAGATCGGCTGATTGGGATTGACGATGACGTTGTCAACCAAGGAATAGAGGAAGACCGTCACGATCGGCACGACGGTCAGCACAGCGAGCAGAACCAGGGTCGGCGACAGATAGCCGTAGGGCAGCAGTTTGCGCTTCCTCTGCTCCCAGCTCACATTTGTGGTGTCCGCGATTTCCGGCTGTATGGCTTGGGCCATGTCGATGACTATCCCAAATCCCCCCCATCCCCCAACCCCTTCCCCCACAAGGAGGGAAGGGGAGCGCGTTGACGATCAATTCCCTCTCTCTTGATGGGGTCGCGTAGACGCTGACCCGCTGGGGAGGGATTTAGGGTGGGGGTGAAATTCCTATTCGAATATGGCTTCCCACTCTTCTTGCGCGATTTCCAGGAACTCTTCCAGCTCAATCTCGCCTTCCAGATAGAATTGGAAGGGCTCGTCGAATTGACGCATCAACTCTT
>JAPOYS010000134.1 GCA_026706455.1 Chloroflexota bacterium
CACAGCCCGCCTGTCGCCCCTACAAATCGTTGCTTTAGTGAAATTTGCATTACTTAATTGGAACTACTTCTGAGACCCAATTGATACACTGCATTCTTCTTCCAGCCAGCCAGTTTGGCAATATCGCGCGCGGCCGCTGACAGCGAATCGCCCGCGCCGAGCCGATCCAACAGGACATGTCTCACCTGCTCTTCCGACCAGGTCGCCGCGGCTGGATCAGCGCCGGCGATGACCAAGGTAACCTCTCCGCGCGGATTATCCGCCGCAAAGTAATCGCTTAATTCGCCCGCCGCGCCACGATAAAATCGCTCGTACTTCTTGCTCATTTCGCGGGCGACGCAGACGCGGCGCTCGCCGCCCATCACCTCCGCAATCGCCGCCAGCGTCTGTGCCAGGCGATAGGGGCTCTCGTAGGCGACCAGCGTCTCGCCCCGCGCGGACAGTCCAGTTAGCAGCTCTCGCAGCGCCGTTGGCTTGCGCGGCAGAAAGCCAAGGTAGAGGAAACGGTCGCTCGCCAGGCCCGAGCCTACCAGCGCCGTCGTCAAGGCGCAGGCGCCCGGCAAGGGCACAACCTCGAAGCCGCCTTCGATCGCCGCCGCAATCAACTCGAATCCCGGATCGGAGATCCCAGGCGTGCCCGCGTCGGAAATTAGCGCGACATCGCCAGTCGCCAAAGCGGCGAGAATATCTTCCAGCTTGGAGCGCTTGTTGTGCTCATGGTAGCTGGTCATCGGCGTGTCAATGTCAAAGTGCTTTGTAAGCACGCGCGAGGTCCGCGTATCTTCAGCGGCGATCTGCGACGCTTCCCGCAATACACGCAGGGCGCGCAGCGTCATGTCTTCCAAGTTGCCGATCGGCGTCGGCACGATGTATAGCTTGCCCATGGCGATCGCGCGCTCAAGCGAAACTAAGCCGGGAAGACATGCGCCAGCGCCTCAGGCATAACGCTCTTGAAGGCGGCCAGGCTATGACCGCTTCCCAATTCAACAAAGCGATACTTCAAGTCCGGATCGTGCGCCAGCCGCCGTTCCAGGATGCCGCGCAGCGCCAATGCCGGCTGGTAAAAGCGCAAGTCCTGTTCATAGCGTCCCACCGACTGGAATATCCGATTGGGTAGGATTGGTGAATCGCGAAAGCGTTGGGCGTATTCCTTCAGAAGATGCACGGCGGGCTCGCGGCCCAGAGGCGGCGAGATCAGTATCAGGTGGCCGAAGATGGCCGGGTTCTTCAATGCCGCGTGCAGCGCCGCGATCGCGCCCTCGCCCACACCGCCCAAGCCCAAGTCCAGCGGCTCGATCTGATGCTGCGCCTGCAGGAAGGGAAGCAATTCCGCCGCGATCGACGCGTAATGCTTGTCGTTGCCCACATACTCCGCCAAGCGCGCGGACTGATTGCCGCTGGCAAGCATGGCGATGATGATCGGTTCCATCCGCCCGTGCTTGATCAAGGCATCGGCGATATACGGAACTTCCAGCGCGTTCATCGCCCACTGCCCGTCCATCAGAATGAGCAAACGATAGTTCTTGCCGTCATTGGCATCGTAGCCCGGCGGCGTATACACCCACAGGTTTCTTCCGCCGAAGCCGAGCTGGGCTGAACGGAAGCGATGTCGATATACGCGCCCGCGGGCGACAGCGCTCATCGCCCGCCAATTCGGAAAGGGACGCGCGCGCGGCATCTGCAAGACGGATGTATTCACTTGATTGGTGCTGATCGTCATGGCGTTGCGCTCATCAGCCTGCCAGAAGCGCCCTACCCGATCCATCAAATCCACCTCCTGCGCCAAGGGCGTTCCCGGATCGTCGATCGCGAACATATAGTCCACCAAAGCGTCGCGCTCGAAGATTCGCTGGTAATACCAGAGCGAGGTGTCGTCCAGCCGGACCATGTTCTCGAAGGGCGGATCCCGGTTGACGATGTCAATGTTGAGCGCCACCTTCTGCGCCGTCATTGATTCGTAGACGAAGGTCGCTTTGCTGCGCTCGACCCAGGGCCAGTTGTCCTGCGTTTCGAGCAATTCATCCACAAGCGCCTGGCAATCGTCCGGCGGCGTCTGATACACCTCGCATAGGAATTGGATGAACGAATCCCATCGGGAAGAAGCCAAAGCCCGCCCTCCTGGCCGCTTAGGCAGCGACAAACTTCATTTTAACATCCGCTTCACCTTTGCAAAAATCTGATTGGCGCCGGCTTGTTTGAAACGCGCGGCTAGCTGGCTGAGGCGGCTGCCGGCTTTATACGTCGCCTGGACAATGCGTGCAACAAGCGCCACATCCAACGCCCGTATATTGTATGATGATGGTGGATTGCGGCGACAAATCGCAAACCGAGCCAGCAATGATCGCGGGATTCTACGCAACAGTGGACGAGTCAAGGGGCGAATAATGACTACACGGTATATCTTTTCATTCACAGAGCCGATCCGCCCCGATGACCTGCTCGCCTTATTCGAGCAGACCAGCTGGGCCAACAACCGCAGCCCGCTCGACATACAGTTAATGTTGGATCGCAGCCATTTCACGCTTGGCGTTTGGGATGAGGACCATTTGATCGGCTTCGCGCGCGTCATCACTGACGACCGCTATCGCGCGCTGATCGACGATGTCGTAGTGGATAGCGCCTACCGCAAGCAAGGCATCGCCTCGCAAATGCTCGACAAGATGCTCAAGCGCTTGCAGCATATAGAAGCCATCGTACTGGAATGCGGCCCCGAACTGGAGAGTTTCTACAGCCGATTTGGCTTCGAGCGCAATGACAGCAGTTCGTTGAAACTCAAAAACGACCGGTGATGCATCGTTCGTCCAACCCAGAGAATAGCAGTGTCTAATGTGAGAGATTTTACCCGCCCCAAACGATGTAGGGGCGAGCCTGGGCTCGCCCTAAACCCGTCTTGGCAATTAAGAGCGACACAAGTGTCGCCCCTACACACAATCTTGTGTGAATCATGGCCCCAAGTTCGACACTCCCCAGAGAATTGACAGCTTTCCTCTGACACGGGAATCAGCTATCATGCGAAAGGTTATCACTGTCAGCAGGAGCTTGAATGCGCCCTGAAAGCGCCAGCCGGCTGCGTTTGAATCCACACATCGTTCCCTTTACGCGGAGCGATGAGCGAGGCTCGCCAGAAGACGTTGGCGATCTGCGCGACCTGGACCAGGTATATGAGTTGGCGAACAACGAGAATCCCTTAGGTCCATCGCCGCGCGTTGTCGAAGCGATCAAGGCAGAGGCGGCTTCGCTTTCCTATTATCCCAAGTATTCGGACATTGACCTGCGCCGGGCGATTTGTGCCGTCTTGGGGCGGGGTCTCAGTCCGGCGCAGATCTTCACCGGCTGCAGCGGCTTCGAATCGCTCGAGTTGATCGCGCGCGCCTTCCTCCGCCCGGGCGACGAGATGATCTTGACGCCGCCAACATTCAGCGGCGCCTACCGCAAGGTGGCGGAACCATTGGGCGCGAGGATCGTCGAAGCGCCGCTCGCGCCCGAGACCTTTCACTACCGGCCGGCGGCCGTGCTGAATGCCATTACCGATAAGACAAAACTCATCATGCTCTGCAATCCCAACAATCCAACGGGCACAGTTGTCCCGGCGGAGGCAATGGACGAATTGATGAACGGCTTGCCGGACCACGCGCTGGTAGTCGCCGACGAGGTCTACCATCACTTCGTCGAGTCGCCGCACTATCCCGATTCCCTTCGCTATGTGCTGGCTGACAAGAACATCGTGATCGTACACAGCTTTTCCAAAGCCTACGGTTTAGCCGGTTTGCGGCTCGGATACGGCATCGCCAAGCAGGAAATCGCCAATTACATCAGCGGATTGCAGCGCGGCTTTCATCAGAACAAGCTGGCGCTGGCGGCCGGCATCGCCGCCTGCGAAGATCAAGCGCATGTGCGGCGCAGCGTCGACTATTTGCGAGGCGAAGTGGCTTGGCTCCACGATCAACTCGACCGGCTCGATATCAAGTATTGGAAGTCCTCGACGAACTTCATCATGTTTGAGACCCAGTTGCTGGCCGAGGAGTTGAACCAGAAACTGCGGGGGCGCGGCTTTCTCTTGCGAACGCAAACTCGAAACGGCCTGCCCCGGGCATTGCGGGTCAGCGCCGGGACGCGCGCGGCCAATCAAGCCTTTGTCTCAGCCTTGGAGGATATACTGGCGGGCGCCTCCGGCTGATCCCGCCCGGCGCAAAACGATCATTGTCCTCGTCCGGCGCCTATGCTAGAATCCACCGCGGAAACCGGCTAACTGGCTGGCTTTCCCAAATCCCACACATCAGGACTCGCGGCGGGTGTTGTCCGCAACTGCGGATTGGCGCTGGAGGATGAATGATGTGCGAGAAACAAACACCGTCTACTCAAGGAGTCTCAAAATGCCCTCCGCAGTTAGCATGCGTACCTTGCTCGAAACAGGTGTCCATTTCGGGCATCGCACCAATAAGTGGAACCCCAAGATGGATGAATTCATTTTCACCCATCGCAACGGGATTCACATCATCGACTTGCAGATCACGCTGAAGAATCTGCACAACTTCCATGACATGCTTGCCAATCTGGTGGCCGGCGGCGGCTCGGTTCTTTTCGTTGGCACCAAGCGCCAGGCGCAGGAAATCATCCAGCGCGAAGCCGAGCGCTGCGGCATGCCTTATGTCAATTATCGCTGGCTCGGCGGCACGCTGACCAACTGGAAGACCATTCGCAGCCGCATCGACACTTTGAAGCAATTGGAACAACGCCGCGACGCCGGTGAATTCGAGAAGCTCACGAAGAAGGAAGGGCTGGTGCTCGAACGCAAAATCTCCAAGCTGCAATTGCGCTTGGGCGGCATCCGCGAGATGAAGCGCGTTCCTGATATGCTGATTGTCGTGGACGCCGAACGCGAATTCACAGCCGTCAAAGAAGCAAATATTCTGAAGATACCGGTGATGGCGCTGGTCGATACCAATGCCGATCCCGATATGGTCGATCACATTCTGCCCGCCAATGATGACGCCATGCGCTCCATCCGACTCCTGATCAGCGCGCTGGCTGAAGCTGTGCTCGAAGGGCACAACTTGCGCCAGTCGGCCGGCGTCGAAGAAGAAGAGGAGCAATTCTTCGCCGACGCCTACGACGAAGAACTCGCTGATGAAGACCTGTTGGGCGAGTCGACGCTGGCGAAGCTGCGCGATACCAAACTCTTCGGCGAGGATGAGGCGCAAGCGGGCGACGGCGAGGCGGAGGCCAGCGGCAACGGCGCCGATAGCGGTGAAAGCGCGCAGCCGGTGGCTGAGGCCGGCGCGAGCGCTAAAGACGAGTAAGCCCATCACTCAAATCGATGGAGACAAACTGAACAATGGCAGTAAGCGCAAAAGAGGTCAAGCAGCTGCGGGACAGGACTGGCGCCGGTCCGCTCGATTGCAAAAAGGCGCTGGAGCAGCACAATGGCGACATGGAAGCCGCCGCTGAATATCTGCGGGAAAAGGCGCTGCGGGATGGCGTCAAGCTGCAGGGCAAGGGCCGCAGCGCCAACGAAGGCGTCATCGGCAACTACGTCCACTTCGACAATCGGCTGGCGGTGATTGTCGAAATCAATTGCGAGACGGACTTCGTCGCGGCGACCGACCAGTTCAAGGCATTCGCCAAAGACATCGCCATGCACATCGCCAATATGAATCCGAGTTACGTCAAGCGGGAAGATGTGCCTGAGGAAATCGTGCAAGCGGAAACGCGCCGGCAACTGGAGCGCGCGCTGGACGAGGGCAAACCCGAGCGCATCGCGGAAAAGATCGTCGCGGGCCGCATGAACAAATGGTACGAAGAAATCGCATTGCTGGAGCAGTCCTTCATCAAAAACGATGACAAGACGATCAGCCAGTATTTGCAGGAAACCGTGGCCGAAGTTGGCGAGACGATCCACATCGGCCGTTTCCAGCGCTTCGCGATCGGAGACGGTGGCTAGTTCCTTAGTTCGTCAGCTCTGCCACATCAAAGGAACTGAGGGATCTATCGCTGCGGAACAGGACTGGCGACGGCGATCCTGGCTTGAGCCAAGCCCTCCCATGACTCTGCCGGAAACCGACTGGCAAATTCGACTGTTCATTTATGAGGCGCTCGCCGCCAGCGGACACGCGCCTCAATGCGCGCCATCCCCTCAGCCGCGAGATCATAAACTACGCTGTGAAAGCGGGCCAACTTCAAGACGGCTATGACAGAATCGTTCATTTCGCCTTGCCCTTCGCCGCTGGTACGACGCCATCGCGATATTTCGCGCGCTCGGCTTAACCGACGACTTCTGGACGCTGCCGCCAGATTAATTTGCGCCATGCCGCTTTATCAGCGAATATGCTGAGTGGCGTCCGAATAATCGTAGGAGCGAGCATGACAGCGAATGAGCCATTGCCCTATGAACGCGTGCTGCTGAAGCTCAGCGGAGAAGCGTTGGCTGGCGACAGCGGGATGGGCATCGACCCGGACAAGACCGCCTACATAGCGCAGCGCGTGCATGAAGTGTACGAGCTCGGCATACAGGTCGCCATTGTCATTGGCGGCGGCAACTTGTGGCGGGGCGAGCCGGCGGCCAAACTCGGCATGGATCGAAGCACGGCCGATCACATGGGCATGATCGCGACAGTGATGAATGGCTTGGCGCTCCAGGACGCGATTGAGCGGCTCGGCATCGTCACGCGCGTGCAGACCGCCGTCGAAATGAACTCGATTGCCGAGCCCTATATTCGCCTGCGGGCAATCCGCCACCTGGAGAAGGGGCGCGTCGTCATCCTTTCCGGCGGCATCGGCAGCCCCTACTTCACGACGGATTCAGCCGCCGCCCTCCGCGCCAGCGAAATCCACGCCGATGTCATCGTCAAAGCGACGAAGGTCGATGGAGTCTATTCGGCCGATCCTGTCGAGCATCCTCGCGCCAGCCGCTTCAGCCGGCTGAGTTATCAAGAAGTGCTAGATCAGCAGCTGCGCGTAATGGATACGACCGCTTTCACACTCTGCCAGGAAAACATGATGCCGATCATCGTTCTCGATTTCTGGAATCCGACTGACCTGGTCGCGGCGCTGCGGGGCGACGTGTCAATCGGCACCCTGATCAGCGAATTGCCCGGGCGCCAACCGTCGTTGCCCATGTAGATCTAGTCCGCAAAGTATGGACATGCGCGCCTCAAGCACAGGCACTAAAAAACGGATCGCCGCCTTTTCCATGACGCCGCTGTTTCCGGATTTCGCGATGGGCGGCGGTCAAGTCCAGTTGAAGAAGGTCGCGCTCCATCTTGGCGAGCTGGGCCATCAATTGACGATCTTCTCGACGCGGCGTGAAGGCTCGCTGGCGCCCTTCAAGTGGCACGAAAACGTAGAAATTCAGCCCGTCCTGCGCTTCAAACAGCCCTATCCCGAGCCCTACTTTACGCCGATTTATCATATAGCCAACGCCATGCGCGCCGTGGGCGACGCCATAGCCAGCGCCGATATCCACTACAGCCATGATGGCGGGCTAATCTTCCCCTACGTCTATCGCGATAAGCCGACGGTCATGTCCCTGCGCAGCATCATTTATCCCGAGACGATGCAAAGCGCTTTCCTGTTTCAAGGCGATGAATGGATCCTGCCATCCGAACACACGCGCGCGTCCTACGAAGCGGTGGTTTCACAATTCGCGCCCGCTGTCCGCGGCAGGATGCGCGCCATCCACAATGGCTTCGACTGGGACATCTTCCGCTACACGCCGCCAACCAACATCTTTTCCGTCCTTCCCGCCGAGATTGCCGATCATCCCATCATGCTCTTCCCCCATCGACCGGACGAAAACAAAGGCGTCTACGAAGTCATTCAAGTGGTTGAACGCCTCGCGCGCCGGCTGGGCTGGCATGACCTGCGCGTGCTCATTCCCCGTTGGCTGGATGCCGATAGCGACCCGCTGCTGCGCGGCTACTATGACCGCCTGCAGCGGACCATCAACGAGGCTGGATTGCGCGATTTATTCATCTTTCATAATTGGATTAGCGAAGCGCTCATCGCTGAGTACTACAGCCTGGGCGATGTGACAATGTGCATCGGCAATTGTGTGGAGACTTTCGGCAACACGCCCTTCGAGTCGCTCGGCTGCGGAACCTTGCCGATTGTCGCGCGGGTGGCCGCCTACCGCGACTTGCTGCCCGACGAACATATCGACCGCGTCGATTATGGCGACATTGAAGGCGCAACCGCCCTCGCGCACGCGATTCTGAGCGAGCGGCGCCGCACATCGCCCGCAACCCTACGTTATTTGGAATCCGAATTCTCGCTAGAGAAGATGGTTGCGCAGTTTGCCGAAGTCATCTTAAGCGCCGAAAAACGGCCGCCGATAACGCATCGAATGCCGAAACTTGGCTCGGCGACGCTGTATCGATTGGCGCCTTGGTGTTATGTCTCGCGCAAACGCGGCATCTTTCACGACTTCCGCAGCTCTTATGTACGCGATGACGAACTTCTCCGCTTGGCAAATGACCACCCCGCTGGTTTTCCCGCGAAAGCCCTTGAAGCGGCGCGCCTGCGCGCCTGGCTCGACGACGGGTACATCGTGCCGATTGTGAGCGATTGAATCGGCCAATCTCTGATTCAGCCATGAGTGGCGCGCTTTCCTCGCAACGTCGCGCCCAACAGCACGTAGAAATGGCAGCGCGTGTTATACTCTGCCCAGTTGCTTGTAATAGGATCGGACGAGCATGGCGGTTGTCACTGAACTGATAGAGGCCGGACTGCGTTTGAAGGGCGCGGGCAATCTGCGCGGCGCGATCGAACATTTCAAACAGTTGCACGCGACCTATCCCGATCATGCGCGCATCATGTTTGAATTAGCGGCGACCTGGCGTTTATTCGGCGTTCCCGAACAGGCGCTGCCGCTCTATATCGAATTACTGGCGCTGCCGAAGGACGCCGGCTTGCCGCCGAAAGATATGCCCCGCTTATACACGCAGTTGGGCGCGACTTTGCTGGAAATGGGCGACGAGCAGGAAGCGCTGGCCATTATCGACGAGGGTTTGGCGCTCCACCCAAGCTACCGGTCATTGCGCGCTTGGCGCCTCTTTGCGCTGTCAGAGGGGGGCGCCGCACAACTGGCGCTGCTGGAAGCCCTGGAGCTGATGCTCGAATCGCTGGCGCCATCCCGCTGGGACATATTTGAAGACGATATCAAAGCGCTGGTGAAGGCGATGCGCGCGGATCTGTCGGCGCAGTCTGTCGACCGCTTGGGCGACGGAAGCGTAGCGGAACAGGCGACGGCTGACAGCGGACCGCCGGAAGACAGCGTAGATCGAGCAATGACCGCCGAACCCCAAGACGCTAGCGAAGCCGATGACCCGCCCCAGCGCCGCGAGATCGCCGTAGCAAGCGAAGCCGCGGACACCACCGCTGTCGATGTGGCGGTCAATCTCGTGGAGCCCAAGAAGCGGCCGGGCAAAGCACGCGCTAAGACAACAAAGCCGCGCTCACAAATGGGCAAAAAAGCCGTTCGCATCGATATCAGCGGCGAATCAGACGAGCCGGCGCCAAAGGCAGATGACGACGCCGATGCCGCGCCCAGTGGAACGTTCAAGATTCCTATCGACCCCGATTGACGCGATCGGCGGTCTCTTGGCTTGGCAAATCCAAGCCTGGCGGCCATTCGCGATAGGCGCGCGTCAGTTGGCGCATCCGATTCAAGCGCGGCTTCTGATTCTGCGCTCGCCCGCCTATAATGCTGACCTATCGTCCGCGAAAAATCTGAGGCATTATGCCGGTCATATTGGCACACGGCGCTTTGGGACCCTTCGACGAGATCATCTTCATTTGCATTGCCTTCGTTTTCCTGGCGATGATGGGCCTCAGCTGGCTGCGCAGCCAGCAACTCGCGGACGAAGAGCCCGATATGACGGAAAGCGCTCGCGAGCCAGACACAGAACGACTTGAGCTGGAATAGAGGATTGCCTTATGAGATTGGAACACATCGCCTTTAACGTAAGCGACCCGGCTGCTCTGGCGGCTTGGTATGTCGCCAATTTCGACATGAAGATCGCGCGCTCTTTCGACGAGCCGCCCTATATCCACTTCCTGTCGGATAGCGCCGGCAAGAGCCTGATCGAAGTCTACAGCAATCCCTTGGGCGAGATCATCGATTATGGCGCGCGCCATGCAGTCACATTTCACCTGGCATTTGCGGTGCGCGACATGGAGGCCCAGCGCCGGCGTCTGGTCGCCGCGGGCGCTACCTTGGACGGCGATATCGACCACCGCGCCAACGGCGACAAGCTTGCGTTTTTGCGCGATCCCTGGGGCTGCGGGATTCAACTTGTGCAACGCGTGAATCCCATGATCGAGTGAGGGCGCTGTGGCCGTCGATATTGAGTTTGATCTGCGCGTCGAAGGCGATGAGCCGCCGGATGCTTTCCTCGACAGCCGCGAACGGCAACTGATGCTCGAAAGCACGCGGCGCTCAATCGGCTCTGGCTTGCGGCGGAAGTTCGAAAGCGTCGTTTGCGAAGAACATGCGGAAGCGCCTAGGTTTACAATCAGCGGCGTCTACGACAACGCGATCGAAGAGATGGATATTCAGTATCATGTGGACACCTGCTGCCAAGGCTTCTTGCTCCGCGTCATGCGGATTCTGAATCAGCGGGCTTAGGCGCGGGGAGCGCTAGCGAAAGGGTATGGCATGCGTGTACTGCTGCAACGCGTCAAAGCCGGGTCCGTGCATGTCAATGGCGAAGTCACGGGAGAGATCCGGCATGGATTCGTCGCTCTGGTTGGCGTGACGCACGCGGACACCGAAGCGGAAGCGGAAAAGCTGGCGGCGAAAACCGCCAATCTGCGCGTCTTCTCCGATAGCGAAGGCAAGATGAATCTCTCGCTGTTGGATGTCGATGGCGGCGTCCTGGTCGTCTCACAGTTCACGCTATACGCCGACGCGCGCAAGGGCCGGCGCCCCAGTTACATCCAAGCCGCCCGCCCTGAGCAAGCCGAAGGGCTCGTGCGGCGCTACGCTGCGTCCCTCGCGCAAGCAGGTGTCCAACAGGTTGAGCAGGGCGTTTTCGGCGCGCTGATGCAGGTCGCCATCCACAACGATGGACCCGTGACGATCATGCTGGACAGCGATCAGCTTTAACGCCTGCTGCCTACGAAATCAAGCAATTGCGGCAAACACAAAAGGGCGACCCATTTGGATCGCCCGTTGTTCTTTGTTGAGGGGTCGTCAGACGGCGCTACTCGTCATCGGCTTCGCGCAGAGGCAGGACGTTGGGCCAGACCGAAGCGTGGTGCTCGAAAGCGTCGATGCCGATTCGGTCCGCTTCCGGATCGACGTGCAAGACATCGCGCGCGTTCAGAATGTAGAACATGACGTAGCTGGTCACGCCGACCCAAATGGCGACGCCGACCACGCCGATAACCTGCGCGCCCAGCAAATCCAAACTGCCGCCGTCAAAGAGGCTCGGAGCGCCCAGCGCCGATGAGCCGACGATGCCGATCATCAGCGTGCCGAAGGCGCCGCAAGCGCCATGCACCGAGAAAGCGCCGACCGCGTCATCAATCTTCATCGACTCGATAACGCTGATCGAAACGACCAGCACGACGCCGGATAATGCGCCAATGACTATCGCGTTGATCGGCGTGACAAAGGCGCAGCCGGCCGTGATGCCGACCAGACCCGCCAGCGAGCCATTCAAGATGAAGCTGACATTCCAGGTCTTGGTGATGAAATAGGTGTGGAACATCGCGCCCAAGGCGCCGGCGGCGGCCGCCAGCGTCGTGTTCACAGCGACTAGCCCTAATTGATTCACATCGCTCGCGCCCAAGGTCGAGCCGACATTAAAGCCGTACCAACCGACCCAAAGGATGAAGGTGCCGAGGGAGGCAATCGCCAGGTTGGAGGCCGCCGGCGGCCGACCAAATACGCGACCGGCGCGCGGACCCAGCATGTAGGCGCCCATCAGCGCCACGATGCCGCCCGTCATGTGCACGATTGTCGAGCCCGCGAAATCCAGGAAACCGGCTTCGGCGATCCAACCGCCGCCCCAGGTCCAAAAGACTACGACCGGATAGATGATCGCGCCCAGAATCGCGCTGTAAAGCAGCTTGCCGACGAAGTTGGTCCGTTCGGCCATGGCGCCCGTGGCGATGGTAGCGGCCGCGCCAGCAAAGGCAAACTGGAAGAAGAAGTTTACAAAGAGAGAACCGTCGCCTTCGCCCGCGCCGGACGCGCCTCCGAGGAACAACTGGATCTCGCCCAGAATCGAACTGCCGACGCCGTTCTCGGCATCATAGGCGCCAAAGGCGATGCCGAATCCGACTATGAAGAAGACGATACCGGTGACGCAGGCATCCATGAAGTTCTCGGCCAGCGAGTTGACCACCCCCGTCTCGCGAATCATGCCGCCTTCCAGCATGGCGAAGCCTGCCTGCATGAAGAAGACCAGGAAGCCCGCCAGCAGAATCCATACATGATCGAGGTTCGTCTGCACGGCATCGACATTGGCTTGCACCATTTCAACGGTGAGCGCGTCAGCCATCATCTCTTCCGCCGCCGCATCATCGGCGGCCGGCTCGTCTTGTGCGATTGTGCCAAATCCGAAGCTATAAAGAATGACAAGACCCAAGAAAATTGAGATCAAGCGATAAATCATCTTGCGCTTGCCACCGGAATCCACCTTGCGTTTGCTCATCTCTTCCTCCGCACAGACGAATTAGCCTCGTTTCGACTCTGGACTGGAGTATACAATTGGAAAGTCCTCAGGATTAAGCGCAAAACTGTCCCAATTACGCGCAATCCCTTTGGCTACTTCTTACAATAGATCTGCAGCGCCACTCTTGTGAAAGCGAAATGCCGGCGGTGAAGCGACTTCATCAGCTTGATCCGCGCCACTTACGCGCGATCCTTTGTTGTCAGTATACAATGAGTAGCGATCGGGCTGTCAAATTGAGGCGCTCGCGCTCGAAACGACTGCGCGATGCCTCTCCGACGACTGGGCGCGGGCGAGGCTCGCGGATCTACGAATGCCGGGAGACATTGTTCGTCGCACAAGTTTTGTGTATTTTTACTATAGAGTGACGCGCGTCTTTCGCAAATCAGCCAAGCGCTTCGTGCTTAATGGCTTTCAGCCGCTTCATCACGTCATTGGTTCCGCGGCCGAAGTAATCGTAGAGCGTCCGGTATTCCGCATACAGTTTGTCGTACAGCGCCTGATTCTGCCGATTCGGCGTAACGACTTCGTCCTTCAATTTGCCCATCTTGTCGGCGGCGGCTTGGATATCCGGGTAAATGCCGGCGGCGACGGCGGCGTGCATCGCCGAGCCCAAAGCCGGCGCCTGCGCCGAGCCCGACAACTTGAAAGTCCGCCCGGTGACATCGGCGTAGATTTGCCGCAGCAGCGCGTTCTTCTCGGGCAATCCGCCGGCGGCCACCAGTTCCTTGACCTCAATGCCTTGCGCTTCAAAGGCTTCGATGATCTCGCGCGTGCCAAAAGCGGTGGCTTCAATCAGCGCGCGGTAAATGTCGGGCGCGCGCGTCGCCAGGTTCATGCCCAGCAGCAGGCCGGTCAGATCGACATCGACCAGCGTGCTGCGGTTGCCATTCCACCAGTCGAGGGCGATCAAACCATGCTCGCCTACTTTTTGGCGAGCCGCCTCGCGCTCCAGATGCTCATGCAGATTGAGCCCGGCTGCTGCCGCCGCTCGGTGATATTCCGGCGGCAGTCCATGATCGACGAACCAGGCGAAGATATCGCCGACCCCGCTTTGGCCCGCTTCATAGCCATACAGACCCGGGATGACGCCGCCCATGACCACGCCACACATGCCATCCACTTCGCCCAACTCCGCCGCCGACAGGATGTGGCAGCAGGACGTGCCCATGACCAGCACCATGACGCCGGGTTCCGTCGCTTTGACGGCCGGCGCGCTGACATGGGCGTCGACATTGGCGACGGCGACAGCGATGCCGGCGGGCAGCCCCATCATCTCCGCCATCGCTGGCTTGAGCTCGCCGGCTTTGCTGCCCAGCTGCGCGAATTCGCGCCCGACCATTTCGTCGACGACGTTTTCGAAGGCGGGGTCCAGCGCTTTGAAATATGCCCGGCTGGGAAAGTCGCCATCCTGCACCATCGCCTTGTAGCCAGCGGTGCAGGTGTTGCGCGTCTCAACGCCGGTCAACTGCCAAATGACCCAATCAGCTGCCTCGATGAAGCGGTCGATCCGCGCGTAAATATCGGGCCGCTCCTGCAGGATCTGCAGCAGTTTGCTGAAGAACCATTCCGACGAGATCTTGCCCCCGTAGCGCGCCAGCCAGCTCTCGCCCATTTCGCGGGCCGTCTCATTGATCTGGTCGGCTTGGCGCTGCGCCGCGTGATGCTTCCACAATTTGATGTAGGCGTGCGGCTCGTCCTTGAATTCATCGAGAAAGCAGAGGGGCCTGCCATCCCTTGTCGTCGGCATGGGCGAGCTGGCGGTGAAGTCGATGGCGATGCCCTTCACGTCAGCGGGATCGACCCCGCTCTCTCGCAAGATCGCCGGCACGGTATGCGCGAATACGTCAAGATAATCTTGCGGATGCTGCAGCGCCCAATCCGGCGGCAGTCTGCGGCCCGAGGGCATTGCCATATCCATCACGGCATGCGGATAATCGAAGACTGATTCAGCGATCTCGTCGCCATTGCGCGCATCCACCAAAACCGCCCGGCCCGACAGCGTCCCGAAGTCAAGTCCCAAGGTGTACATAGGCAAACCTCGCTCATTCGGCTCGTAGTTCTCACCGTATATTGTCGCCCAAGCCTGGGGACATGGCAAATCGTACCCTGCCGGGTAGTGTCTAATGTGAAGGATGTTACCCGGCCCAAACGATTTGTAGGGGCGAGCCTTGACTCGCCCTAAACCTATCTTGGCAATTGAGGGCGACACAAGTGTCTCCCCTACACACAATCTTGTGTGAATCATGGCCGCCAAGTTCGACACTCCCCCGGCCGCGGGCATAGCCAAAGGCTGTGTTTTCGGCTAGGATTGAGGTAGTAGCGGGGTCGGCGGGAGAGCGCGATGAAGCCAGCGGCGAGCGGAACCGGAGGGGCGGTCTCAGCCGGCGCATTCCCGCCGGGACCCACAGAAATGGGCGAAGGCGTCTGGCAGAATTATCTGTTTTACCGCCGTTTTTTCCAAGACCCGCTGAGCCATGTCACACGCTGGATGGAGACCTATGGCGACGTTTGGCATTTCAAAATCGGCGACAGCCACAATTACGCGGTCGCCAACCCCGATGTCATCTACGAGCTCTTCGTGCGCCAAGCCAAGCGCTTCATCAAGGGACCGGCCTATACCAGCAGGAAGAGCGGCTTGGCGCGCTTCATGGGCGAAGGCCTGGTAACGAGCAATGGCGACTTTTGGAAGCGGCAGCGGCGTCTGGTGGCGCCGGCATTCCATGCGATTCGCGTTCACGCATACGCGGACACGATGGTTGACTACACCTTGAAGCGGCTAGATGCCTGGAGCGACGGCGCGCTGGTGGATGTCGACGAAGAGATGATGGAGCTCACGCTGACGATCGTCGCGCGGACGCTTTTCGACGCCGATGCCTCAAGCACGGTTAGCCAGGTCAAGAAAGCGGTGGCGGTGGTGCAGAAAGCCAACAATACCGCCAGCATCCTGCCGCACTGGCTGCCGACGCCGCTGCGCCTGCGTTCTTGGCGCGCCAACCGCGCGCTCGACAATATCGTTTACGGCTTCATCAATCAACGGCGCGCGACCGGCGAAGACCGCGGCGACCTGCTTTCGATGCTGCTGCTGGCCGAAGACGAGGATGGCGAGCGTATGACCGACCTGCAGGCGCGTGACGAGGCGGTGACGCTCTTCCTGGCCGGGCATGAGACCACGGCCAACACCTTGAATTGGACCTGGTGGCTTCTGGCGCAGCACCCGGAAGTCGAAGCCAAACTGCACGCGGAATTGGACGCGGCGCTGGGCGGGCGCCCGCCAAAGCTGGAAGATCTGCGCAACCTGCCCTATACCGACATCGTCATCAAAGAAGCCTTGCGCCTCATGCCAGCCGTCTGGTCGGTCAGCCGGACGGCGGCGGAAGACACGGAGGTCCGTGGCTACCCCATGCCGAAGGGGACGACGGCGCAAGTCATGATTTATCTTTTGCATCGCCATCCGGAACATTGGACGCAGCCGAAAGCCTTCATCCCCGAGCGCTGGCTGCAACCTGAAATAGAGCGTCTGCACAAATACGCCTACTTGCCTTTCGCCGGCGGACCGCGAGTCTGCATCGGCAACAGCTTCGCCATCATGGAAGCAAACCTGTTGCTGGCGACCATCGCGCAGCGTTACCGGCTGCGTTTGATCGATGGCGTCGAGATCAAGCCGGCCGCCTTGATCACC
>JAPOYS010000088.1 GCA_026706455.1 Chloroflexota bacterium
ATAATGCTTCCTTATCGCACTTCGAGATAATACCATGATAACACGATACAATACAGCTAGGTTTTGATCGACAGGTTGTTGAAGCTGACGGCGCCCTGATCGACGAAGAAGCCGAACATCGTCTCCGACTCTTCATAGATGCGGTAAGACATCACAATCTCGTCATTGACGTAGCATTCGACCAGTTGACCATTGCGCAAGATCCGTATCCGATAGCGGCCGTCTTCCGGCTCCGAATACAAAAACTGATCAACCAAGATCGGCCGCGCCATGTCGGGACCGAGCTCCGGGCTGCCCGGCACCCAAGCCTGCCAGAAGGGCTCCCATTGAATGGGCCAGCGCCGAATCGAAGCGCGCTTCCGCCCCGGCTCCACCATCAGCAGATGCCCCGAGTACATATCGGCCGTCGGTTCGAGCAGGAGGCCGGCGTTCATCGTGTTGGGATCGCAAGCCAACTCCACATCCAGCATGAGGTCCGTACGCGCCGTCTTGAGATGGGCGAAGCCGAATGTCCCGCGGGCATCGCAGCGGGCGCCGTCCCAGTCGCCATCGCCGGGGATTAGTTCAAAGTCTTGCTGATTGGTATAGCTGGCGGCCACTTCGTCGGGCAGCTTGCAAGTCAATGTGCCATCGGCCATGGCGATCAGCTCGCGCGGCGACCCGTACTCGCCGCCCCAGATGAAGTCTTCGTCGTTGCTGCCGAACTTGCGCCGCGGGATCCAGGCGAAGGTAAAGCGCCGCTCGCCGTCGCCGGCTGATTTGGCGGCGTAGAACTTGGAGCCGTCCAAAGCGTCCAGCGGCCGCGCCTCCCATGGCTCGCCCGGTTTCGCCACGCGATACAGCGTCTTGGCATCGCCTGAATAGCGCGAGAAGACCAGGTAGTTATAGCCGCCCAGGCTGAAGGTCTCCGGGCATTCCATGCAATGCGCCTGCTGTGGCGCCCAAAGGTTGCCGCCGAGCTCCCAGCTTTCCAGGTCATCGGAATAGGCGACGACGACGCAGCCGCGGCGGTCCTCCAAGCCCTCCTTCAGGCGCGCGGCGATCAGCATGGCGTAGCAGTCTTTTTCTTCGTCATAATAAACATAGGGGTCGCGCCAATCGGCTGGTTCCCATTGCGAGGTATCGGCAACGAGAATGGGATTGTTCGGGTCTTTCTCCCAAGTGATCATGTCATCGCTGGTCGCGTGACAGATGGTCTGCTGGAACTTCACGTGATGGCTGTAGCCGGTATAAAAGAAGTGGAATTTGCCTTCATGGTCATGAATCGAGCCGGTCCAGACGGCGCCGACATCCGGATCCCCTTCCTGCCCGGGACCAAAGGCGTCGGGCAATTCCTCCCAATGGACCAGATCCTTTGACACAATATGCGCCAGGCGACAGGCGGCTCTTTCGGGAACCGTCCAGGTATCCGGCGGCGTCGCCAGCGCAAAGATATGCCACTCGCCCTGGTAGTAGAAGGGCATGGTATCACCGACATCGCCGATTTGAGTCTTATAACCAAAGAGTCTCATAAGATGATCCTTTCTAATTGAGGCATATTCCGTCGCGTTTATACCAACTTTCGCGCGGCGGCGCAAACATCAACGCTATCGTACGCGACAGATTCCGAATGCATCCGCCATGCTTGCATCCCAACCGACTCACTCCAGATTGGCGTGCCGGGCGTTCATCGCCGCTTCGTCTATCGCCAGCGCGGCTTTCAAGCGAATGATGATCAAGTCGCAGAGCAGCCCTAAACAATGCTCGAATAACGAACCCATGACCAGTACTGATCCAAAGCCCGTCTCAGGGCCCGCCTTGAAATTGGTCGCCGGGATATGAACTATCGCCTCGGAGGCCTCCGCAATCGGCGAGACCAGATTGCCCGTGAATGTCGCCAGCGTCGCGCCCGCCTGGCTGACGGTCTCCAGGTAACGCAGCAGCGAGCCCGTGCGCCCGGATGACGAGCCGATCAAGAGCAGGTCGCCCGCGGCGATGGCCGGCGTCGTCACATCATCGACGACGTGAACGGTCAAGCCCAGGTGCATCAAGCGCATGGCGAAGGCTTTCATCTGCAAGCCGCTGCGTCCTTTGCCGGCGACGAAGACACGATCAGCCGATAGAATCAAGCATCCGACGGCCTCAATCTGCGCTGGATCAACCTGACGCAGCGCGCGTCCGATATCAGCCAGGATGGCCGAAGTCAGTTCACGCGTGTCCATAATCTCGAATCCTCTGCTGAAACTGGCGAGCGCTCGCGCCCGGATCAGCGGAGCTTGTGATGGCCGAGCCGACGATGATGATTTGCGGCTTCAGCGGCAGGATCCGCTCCAGATCGGACAGCGCGACACCGCCCGCGATCGCCAAATGAATCGCAGGCAGCGCCTCGCGCAGTTCCGCCAATTGCGCGTAGGGCGAGCCGAGCGACCCCTGCTGATCATGAGCGGTGTGCAGGCAAAGCAAATCGCAGCCCATGCTCGCCAGCTCGAGCGCGCGCGCTCGCGGATCAGCGGCTTGCATCATATCGACCATGACGCGCTTGCCATGCGCCCCCGCGCTATTGAGCGCGCCTTCAATCGTAGCGTCGGCCGCGACCGCCATGACCGTGACGATATCGGCGCCGGCCTCAAGTGCGATCTCGGCTTCGGCTGCGCCCGCGTCCATGATCTTCAGATCCGCCGTCAACGTGAGTTGCGGATACGCCCCGCGAATGCGCCGCAAAGCCTTCATCCCCTCGCGAAAGACGAGCGGCGTGCCAATCTCCGCGATGTCAATATGCGGGTGGACGGCGGTTAGGACGCTCAGCGCGCTCGGCAGATCCTCATCGAGCGCGAGTTGCAATTTAGCCATTGCCAGCCAATCGCTAGTCGGACGGGCGAAAATCGAACAAAATACAGTATAGTGAATTGGCGCAAATCAGAAAAGGAAGCGAACATGACGGCGAAGATTGTGGTGGTGGGCAGCTTCAACGCCGATCTGGTTTCGTACATGGAGCGGATGCCGCGTCCAGGCGAGACCGTACATGGCGAGCGCTTCGCCACCGGCGCCGGCGGCAAGGGCTCCAATCAAGCGGTGGCGGCCACTCGCTTGGGCGCCGATGTCACCTTTATCGGGCGCTTGGGCAGCGATGTCTTCGCCAACCTGGCTTATGAAATCTGGCAGGCCGAGGGCGTCAATCACGATTTCGTCAGCCGCGATAACGAAGTGGCGACCGGCGTCGCGCCAATCCTGGTGGACGGCGCTGGCGAGAATATGATCGTGGTCGTGCTGGGCGCGAATTTGCGCCTCAGGCAGAGCGATATTGACGCGGCGCGCGATCGGATTGCCGAGGCCGATTTGCTGATCATCCAGCGAGAAATCAATCTCGACATCGTACCCTATGCCCTGCGGACGGCGAAGGAGCTTGGCGTCAAGACCATATTGAATCCAGCGCCGGCCGACGGCGCCGCGCGCGAGACGCTTGAATTAGCCGATATCCTTACGCCAAACGAAATTGAGTTGGAGACGCTCAGCGGCGGCGCAGCTGAAGATCTTGTCGCGGCGGCGCGCGCATTGCTGACCCGAGCCGATCAAACGGCGGTGGTGACCTTGGGCGCTCAAGGCGCGCGGATCGTCAAGCCCGCGGAAACCGCCGTCGTGCCCACATTCGCCGTCGATGTCGTCGACACCACCGGCGCCGGCGATACCTTCAACGCCGCGCTTGCCGTTGGCTTGGCGGAGGGCATGGCGCTGCCGGATGCGGTTCGCTTTGCCAACGCGGCGGCGGCGCTCTGCGTGACCAAGCCGGGCGCGGCCGACAGCGCCCCCTACCGGGCGGATGTCGACGCGCTGCTCCGGTCAGCTACGTAGACCAACGTGGAAGCTACCAGCGCAGGGACATCAAATGATCCGCCAGCCGCAGCGCCAGCGCCACAATCGTGAGGGTCGGGTTGGCGTAACCGCCCGTCGGGAATATAGCGGAGCCGGCGATATAGAGATTGTCGACGCTATGCAGGCGGGCATTGGCGTCGACGATGCCATCAGCCGGCGAGGCTGACATGCGCAGCGCGCCCATGTGATGGTCGCCCGTCTCCAGCGCGCCCGCATGTGGCGGGAAGGTCCAGCTATCGGCGCCGCCGCTGACATCGGTGATCATCTCATGCCGGCGCGCGCCATGACCCCGCAAGTACTCCAGCGTGATTTCCAGCGAGCGGACGGCGCTGCGTTTGTCGATCTCGTTGAGCCGCCAATCAACGTGCGCGACCGGCTGACCAAAGATTGGATCCCGCTGCTCTGGATTGAGCGTGATGCGGCTGTTTTCATCCGGCGTCTGCTCCCAATTGAGATTGACGATCGCCGAAGTCCCCTCGTCGCGGAAATACAGAATGATGCGAAAGTTGCCAATCCGCTCGTCCAGCAGAGTCTGTGGCGTCGGCGCCAGCACGCCCCAGGCGTTGAACACGAGATATTCGAAGACAAGCTCCGGATTGACCAGCGGTTCGACCATGTGGCGGTATGCGCCCGCGCCATCTCCCGGCGGCTTGAGCCGGATCTGCTGTTCGCGGAAGAAGTTGCGAATATCGGTAGCGACCGGCTCAGCGAAGTAGACGCGCGCCGCGTTAGTCAGCAGCGGATGCACCATGAAGCCGCGCCCGAGCATGTCGCGCCGATTGTTGCCAAGATCGCCTGAGAGCTGCAGCAGACGAACGTTTTCGATACCGCCGCAAGCCAGGACATAGCGCCGCGCTCTTAGGCGAAAGGTTTGCCCGGCCGCGCCGGCGCCGGACGAATCCGTGACAATCGTTGAACATCTCAATTCGCGGACCTGGCGCTGATCCTCGTCCGTCCTGATTGATAGCAGATGCGCGTTAAAGAGGACGGTGATGTTTTCCGCCACTTCCAGCTGCCGGCGGAATTGCACTTGGAAGTCATGCAGGTTCTCTTCATATTGCGCGCGCATGATGGCGCCCTTCAGCCTGTCGCCGGGCAGCGCGTCAAAACAGCGGGCGTAAAGCACGCGCTCCCAGAAATCCATGTCGTCGTAGTTGAAGGGGCCGAAATGCCCGAATGCGTGGGCGGCTTCGTAGTATTGCCGCAGATCGTCCGGGTCGATGGGCCAGGACGCATCGCGATAACCGGGGCGCGGCTGATAATCAGCGGCGTCCAAAGGCTTTGCCCAAAAGCCGAAGTGATTTGTCGTGCCGCCGTACATGTTCAAGCGCGAGCGCCTTAGAAAGGCGGGATCCACCTGGCGCAGAAACTCGCCAATCGTGCCATCATAAAGCGCCTGGTGCGCTTCAGCGGGCGCGCCGCGGTCGCCGGGGCTTCCGCTGACCAGTAAGATCACTTTCAGCGAGCTATGCGCCAGGCCTTGCGCCAGAGCGATGCCAGCCGCGCCGGCGCCGACGATGCAGATGTCGAAGCCACTCAACAGCGCGCCATCTGGCAGGTCATCCGCGTGATCGTACATCGCAGCGTCCTACCCCAAATCAACAAGCCTCTGCCGCGCCAGCCAGGCCGCGCCCAGGATCGGCGCATCCTCGCCCAAAGCCGAGGCGGTAACTTGAACCCGCGCCGACACCGCGCGAAATGAATACTCGACCAGCGACTCGCGCGCGGGATCCAGCAGCAAGTCGCCCGCCCCGGCGACGCTGCCGCCGATAACGAATAGCTCGATGTTGAGCGTCATCGCCAGGGAGGCGATAGCGATGCCGAGCGCGCGCCCAGCCGCATGCAAGACCGCCAGCGCCACCGCGTCGCCGCTCAGCGCTCGTCTGGTGACTTCAGCGCCGGAGACGGTTTCAGCGGCGGCGGCCGCATAGTGCTTTGCCAGAGCCGGTCCGCTGGCATAAGTCTCCAGGCAGCCGCGCGACCCGCAGTGACATCGAGGTCCCTTCGGATCGACCGTCATGTGACCCGATTCGCCGGCGCTGTTGCTCTCGCCGTAAATGAGTTCTCCCTGATAGATGATGGCGGCGCCGACGCCGGTGCCAATCACAATATAGATCATGCTTTCGCGGTCGCGCCCGGCGCCAAAGTGAAACTCACCGAGAGCGGCCGCCTTGGCGTCATGATCGAGCGCGACCGGCAAGCCGATACGTTCCTGCAAAGCGCGGCGAAATGGCGTGTTAGAGATGCCGGGCAGGTTCACCAGCGTCAAGAGGTCGCCGCTGATGTGATCGACGGGACCAGGCGCGCCGACGCCGATCGCAGACAGCACATCATGCGACGGCAGCGACGCCTGGAACGCCGCGACTTCGAGCGCGATGCGCGCTACGACGCTTGCTAGCCCGGCCTCGGCATTCGTATTGATGCGGCAGCGCGTGATGATCTCGTCGCGCGGATTGACCAGGCCGAGCGCGATCTTGCTGCCGCCCAGATCAATGCCGATGACCTGGCTCATGACCGTAATTCCGATTTGAGGGGCGTTTTGCCCTGCAAGTGATCGGCCACTCGCAGCGCCTGCGCGCAGATGGTCAAAGCCGGGTTCATCGCCGTTGACGAGGGAAAGAAGGACGAATCCATGACGTAGAGGTTCTCTATGTCGTGCGTTCGGCAGAATGGATCCAGCACCGACTCCGCCGGATCCGTGCCGAAGCGCGCTGTGCCGCACTGATGAGAATTGGTTTCGATGCCGAGCGTCTCGGTGAAGACGAAGGCGTAGCCGGCCCGCCGCATCATCCGAATCGCGCGCTTGATCAACTGCTGATGGGCGACGCGGTTGTTCGGCTTCCACTGTACATGGACGGCGCCGTCATCGCCGAGGAAGACGCGGTTTTCCCGATCGGGCAAATCTTCGGACATCACCCACCAGTCCATGCTGCGGCGCGCCATCGCCGTCAGCAGCGGCTTGGGCAAGTAGGGTTTCGCCGCCGACAGCATGCCCGCCTGCAATTTGCCCAGCGCCTGGATATTGCCCATCGGCCAGGCGAAATCATCATCGCCGAAATAATAATCGTTGACCGCTATCGTCTTTTGGAAGACGGTCGGATTTGTCTTCAGCGGGGCGACGGCGGTGAGCGCCGTATTGTTGTGCATCATGTAATTCCGCCCGAGCAAGCCCGATGAATTGGCCAAGCCGCGGGGATGCCGGCTGTTCCGCGAGCGCAGCAGCAGAATGGCCGAGTTCACCGCGCCGCAGGCGACGATAATCCGATCGGCGGAGACGGTTTGCGTCGCGCCGGCGCGCGTGATCTCGACGGCGGTTGCGCGCTTCTCGCCCTCATCGGTCAAGATGCGGCGCGCCTTCGACCGGGTCCAGAGTTCGATCTCCCGCGACGCCAATGCGGGCGTCACGCAGCAGATCTCGGCATCGCCTTTGGCATGCAGCTTGCAGGGGAAGCCATCACAGGTCTGGCAGCGGATGCAGCGCCCGCCTGCGCGCAGATCGACCGCCATTGGCAGGCAGTATGGACGTAAACCCTGCGCGCGCAGCTTCGACATGAGCGCGGCGATAGTTGGCTCGTGCGGCACTTCCGGAAAGGGATAGGGCTGGCTGCGCGGCGGCTCGTCCGGGTCATCACCGCTGCGGCCATGCACGAAGAATAACTCCTCGGCCAGGTTGTAGTAGGGTTCGAGATCAAAGTAGTCTATGGGCCAGGCCGGCGCTGTGCCGCCTTCATGCTCGACTGCGCCGAAGTCTTCCAGGCGCAATCGAGGCAGCGCGGCGCCATACACTTTGGTATTGCCGCCGACAAAATAGTGGACGCCGGGCTTGAAATCGCCGCCAGTGGACGCGTCAATCCAATTCTCGCGCGGCTTGTAGCGGTTCTCCTTGAATACGGCGTCGACCTGCCAGTTCTGCGGCTCGCGCGGCAGGAAGTCGCCCCGTTCGAGCAGCAGGATGCGGGCGCCGCTTTCGCGCAAGCCGTAAGCAAGCGCGCCACCGCCCATGCCCGTGCCAATGATGACGAAATCGTAGTGGGTCAAGTCTACCCCATCCCTACGGTTAGTGTTCACACACAACTCGCACGCTCGCGTGTAGGGGCACTTACCAAGTCGCCCGCATCGGCGCCGCTATCACATCGGGCGATATGATATATGATATATCGCCCCTACAATGACTTTACTTCCACCCACCCGCCTTGCGCGGACGAGCGCTGGGCCGCCGCCATGATCTTCTGCACATGCAGCCCCTCAGCAAAGGAAGGCGATGTCGACCGGTCGTCCCAGATTGATCGGATGAACTGATACTGGCATTCGGCGTGGGCGCGCATGAAATCGGGACTCATCGTCCAATCGGGCGCGCGCTGCCCGGCATAGCGGCTGGCCGCCTCAATCTTGCGGAAGCCGCGCTCGCCGCCCAGTGGACTGCCGGCCTCTCGCGCGTCGTAAACAGAAAGCCAGGCGGGTTCATTGAGATCAAAGCGGAGAGCGCCCTGCTGGCCGAAGACTTCGAAGCTCAGGTCGTTGGTTGCGCCCGTGCCCATGCGCGAGATTTCCACCGTGCCCAGCGTGCCAGCCCGCGTGCGCGCATGCAGCAGCGCAATATCGTCAACTTGCACCGGCGCCATCCGCGCGCTGCCGGCGGCCGCGGGCCGCTCTTTGATCAGCGTCTCGAGCATCCCCGAGACCGACTCAAATTCGCCCAGCGCATAAACCAGCAGATCAAGAATATGCGAACCAAGATCGAAGAGGGCGCCGCCACCCGTGATCTCGCGCTCGAGCCGCCAGGACATCGGCTTGTCAGCCTCGATATAGCTGGAGCGGTGATAGCGCCCGCGAAAGGAAAAGAGCGGACCCAGGAAACCTGTCTCGATCAACTGCTTGGCGCGCATAACCGCCGGGAAGAAGCGGAAGTTGAATGTCACCTGCGCCTTTAGGCCAGCCGACTCAACCGCCCGCGCCATGCTCTCAGCTTGATCCACATTCATCGCCAGCGGCTTCTCGCAGTAGATGTGCTTTCGCGCGGCCGCCGCGGCCAGCACGATCTCATGATGCGAATTATTGGGCGTGCAGATGTCGATCGCGTCAATATCGGCGCGCCCAATCAACTCGCGGTAGTCGTCCGTGTAGAAGCGGCAGCCGATCTCTTCAGCGGCGCGCGCCGCGGTTTCGCGCCGCCTTGTGGCGACGCCGGCGATTTCGATGCTTTCGGCGGGCAAGCCATAGTGGAAGGGGATCGCGCGATAGGCGGCCGCGTGCACCCGTCCAATGCCGCCGTAGCCGACGAGTCCGATTCTGATTTTTGACATCTGTTTTGTCCTTTGGCTGTGGTCGCGGGCGATCTAATAGATCGCCCCTACAAATCCAACGCGAGCCGCGTGTAGGGGCGACTTATCAAGTCGCCCGCATCAGACCCCTATCGCTACGATACTTGTCGCTCGCAGAACGCATGACCGCGCGCAGATTGCTCACAGCGGCGGCAATCTCGCCCGTGCCCGGCTGCAGCTTGCCGGCTGGCCCCTTGAGCAGTGGCGACGAAAACTCGCCGACAGTCATGCCGGCTGCGATGAATTCGGCGACGTTGCCCGCGTTCAAGCCGCCATCCTCCATCAATTCGATGCGATCTTGCATGCCGGCTTCGGCGATCATTTGCTGCAATTTGCGCAAGGTTTCGATGACGATTGGGTCGATCGTGTGCGGGCTCGCGCCACCAGTCGTGGCTTTCCAGAAGGGCGCGCGGCTTTCATATTCGATGATGTCGACATACGGGTGAATGAACTGCTCGAAAGCGGCAGCCGGGACGCCCTGCCATGCCCAGACGCCCACCTTCAGCCCCAGCTTCTCCTTAATGTAGGTGATGTTCTGGAAGATCATTTCGTTCGTCGTTTCCAGCGGCAGGCTGATCAAACTGACGCCGAGATCGGCCAGCTGATCAAAGACGCTGAAGTTGGGGCGCAGCATCTGCAGCTGCGCTTCCACCTCGAGGTTCGTGCTCTGGCAGGTCGCTTCAATGATATCGTATCCGCCGCGCGGCATGGCAAAATCCATGTACTTGCCATCGCGCACCTCGATATGAATCCAGTCGACGCCGGCCGCCTCCAGCTCACGCACTTGCGCGCCGAGCACGGCATAATCAGCCCAGAACAAACCGGCGGCGATCTTCGCCTGCTGCGTCACTTCTCCGATTGGCATTGCAACCTCCAGTCTTGTGAGGGCGACCTGGTAGCTCGCCCCTACATGGCATTCTGCGGGCGACCCAGCTGGTAGCCCTTAGGATCAGCTATGCAGCATGCGCGCCGCTGTCGCTTCGTCCGTGCAGAGCGCATTGATCGCGCCGGTCCGCAGCGCGCCGACGATGGCGGCCGCTTTGTTCAAACCGGCGGCCACCGCGATCGTCAGCGGAATCGCGCGCAGCTCAGCCAGCGTGACGCCAATGATGCGCTGATTCAACCCGCAGTCGAAGGGCTGTCCCTCGCGGTCGAAGATCTGCCAGGCCATATCGCCGATGGCGCCGCGCTCTCGATATGAGCGCAGTTGCTCCGAGTTGGCGACGCCCGCGCGTACGAAACCCGATGTCAGCGTATCCAGATCGCCAACGCCAACCAGCGCGATATCGGCCCGCCGCACTTGCTCCAGTGTCTGCCGCAGGATCGCCTGCTGGCGGATTAGAGCCGCCGCTTCCGGACTGTCCGCCAGCAGCGGCGACGACAAGTAAAGCGCCTCGCCCCCCAACTTCTGCGCCAGGCGCCGCGTCAGCGCCGAACTGTCAAATTCCTTCAAAGCCTGCGACAAGCTGCCAGTCGCCTGCATGACCTGGACATTCGCCTGAAAATCCGCGCTGATCGCGTTGATCACCTCGTAGGTCGTGCTGCCAAAGCAAATCGCCAGCGACGAATCGGCAGTCGAAAGCGCGCTCTCCAGATAACGCGCCGCCAACTGCGCGACCTGCCGCAGCAACAGAGTCGGGTCGGTTGTATTGGTCTGCAGAACGAGCGCCCGCTCCAGACCAAACTGGTTGACCAGTCGCGTTTCAAGAACGCGCGCGCGTTTGTGGGGCCAATCGATCAGGATGCGCACAACTTGCGACTGGCGGGCTTCCTTCAGCAGCCGATGGACTTTAACGCGCGAGAACTCAAGCGCGGCTGCGATATCATGCTGCGTCATCTCTTCTTCATAATACATGGCCGCGACTTTTGCCAGCAACTCATGACGCGCGCTATCGACCATCGTTAGATCCCAGCTTGACTGCGGCGGATGATTTCGCGGGCGCCCTGCTCGCTGCCCGGCTTATAACCCGGCAAGGGCAGCAATCGCTGATGAATCGTGTCAAGCATCCAGTCGGCGCTGGGGAAGAAGCTGTCGTCCAGCTCGGCCGGCGGTGTGATCCAATTGCGCGCGCCGAGGACGGCAACGGGCGCATCGAGATAGTCAAATGCGAGCTGCGAAATATTCGCCGCCAGCGTGTGCAGGAAAGAACCGCGCTCGCAGGCGTCTGACGCCAACAATACCAGTCCCGTTTTCTTGACCGATTCGATGATCGGCTCATAGTTGAGCGGATTGAGGAAGCGCGCGTCGATGACTTCAGCGCTGAGACTGTGCTGGCTTTGCAGCCGCTCAGCCGCTTCCAGCGCGCGGTACAGCGTCGCGCCGATCGTTATGATGGTGATGTCGTCCCCTTGCCGATGCCGATAGGGCTCGCCCTCTTCAACTTCGTAATACTCGACCGGCACGCCGCTGTTAAAAAGCGTCTCCGGCTGGTGATATAAGCGCTGGCTCTCGAAAAAGACGACCGGGTCCGTGCCGCGCAGCGCCCGATTGAGCATGCCCTTGGCGTCGGTTGGCGTGGCTGGAAAGTACACCTTCAAGCCGGGGATATGGGCGACGATGGAGCTCCAGTCCTGCGAATGCTGGGCGCCGTATTTCATGCCGACCGAGACGCGCAGCACCAGGGGCAGCCGCAGCAAGCCCCCCGACATCGCCTGCCACTTCGCCATCTGGTTGAAGATCTCGTCGCCGGCGCGGCCCATGAAATCGCAATACATCAATTCGGGCACGGCGCGCCCGCCAGCCAGCGCGTAGCCAATCGCCGCGCCAACGATCGCCGCCTCCGCGATTGGCGTGTTGAAGAGGCGATGATAGGGAAGCGCTTCGGTCAAGCCGCGATACGCGCCGAAAGCCCCGCCCCAATCTCGATTCTCTTCGCCAAAGGCGATCATTGTCGGGTCGGTGTAAAAACGATGAATCATCGCCTCGAATATAGCTTCGGCATAGGTCAGCGTCTTGAGCTTTGGCTGGGGCGCGCCGCCCTCGTCATAGGCGTAGCGATGCTTGCCGCTTGTGACCGCAAAGCGGGTTTCCGCAAGCGGCAGCGAGACCTCCGGCTCGCACGCGTCGAGCGAATCTTGCAACCCGTCGGAGAACATCATGTCGCCGATGGCGCCGTCAGCCGGATCGAGCCGCGGCGACAGCTCAAGGTCAACGGCGGCGGCGACTGTCTTCCTGATCAATTCAACGACGCCGTCTTGCATTTCTTCTAAGTCAGCTTCAGTGGCATGACCGTTGGCGCAAAGGTATGCGCGAAAAGCGCGGATAGAGTCATGCTGGCGCCACAACTCGATCTCGTCGCGGCCGCGATACGATGAAGCATCGCTCGGCGAATGCCCGCTGTAGCGGTAGGTGATCACCTCCAAGAGCGCCGGTCCCCGCCCGGCGAGCAGCGCAGCTTTCACCCGTCGCGTGGCATCAGCGACCGCCAGCGGATCGTAGCCATCGACCCGCTCGCTGTGCATGGCGTCTGCGTTCACGCCCAGCCCGACGCGCGCCAGCAAGCCCTGGCCCAGCGTTTCGCCCTGCGGCTGCCCGCCCATGCCGTAAAAGTTATTCATGAAGTTGAATAGGATCGGCGGCGCCCCGCCCAGGTCCGCGTCCCAGAGCGTATGGTATTGTTCCATGGCGGCGAAGTTCATCGCTTCCCAGACCGGACCGCTGGCGACCGACGAATCGCCCAGATTAGCGATGACGATGCCGTTCTTCCGATTGATGCGCTTGTACAGCGCCATACCGAGGGCGATATCAGCCGAGCCGCCCACGATGGCGTTGTTGGGCATGATGCCGAAGGGCGGGAAGAAGGCGTGCATTGAGCCGCCCATGCCTTTGTTGAAGCCGTTCGCGCGCGCGAAGATCTCGGCGTAGGCGCCATAAATCAACCAGGCGGTCGCCAAGGCGCGGCAATCGGGAAAATCACGGATCGTTTCGACAACGCGCAGCGCGGCGCCGCCCATCGCGCCTTCCATGATTTCCAGCAGGCGCGCTTCATCCAGCTTGCGAATAGCAGAAAGCCCTTTGGCCAGAATCTCGCCGTGGCTGCGATGGGAGCCAAGAATGAAGTCCGCCGGCTCCAGATAGACGCACTGCCCGACGGCGGCCGCTTCCTGCCCGATCGATAGATGCGCCGGTCCTGCGTGATTGTAGCGAACACCGCGATAGACGCCCGCTTTCTTGAAAGCGTCCAGCGCCGTTTCAAACTCGCGAATCAAGCGCATATCGTGATAGATGTCCACCAGTTGCCCGCTGGAGAAGCGCGCAGCCTCGGCTTCCGGGTCGGCGACGTAGGCGTTTACCGGTATCTCCGGCGCCTGAATGACGGAGCGCCGGCGCTCCTCAGCCGGGTTAATCGTCAGCAATTTTGGCAACGCGGATTCCTTCTCTGCCCAAGTATCGGCCTATATCTTTTGCTAACTACAGTCCCTCGCGGGTCACGACTCGGCTTGCGCAGAAAACCGAACCCGCGAAATCGGATTCTGTAGGGGCAGCCATTGGGTCGCCCGTGCTTGTGAAGGTGCGAGCTTTAGGGCGAGACAAGTCTCGCCCCTACAGATTTTGCTATGATTGCAGATGGAATTTGGCTGGTTCATAAACACAGAGAGAGCAGAGTGATTGCTTGATTCCAAAGTCGCCCTCGATGCGCTCAAAACGCTCGGTGAACTCGGTGCTAAGAATTAGCGGCGACATACGCTTGACCTATTGCTGCCAAGGAAATAGGCGCAGCCACTGACACATATCTGTGCAATTACACATTAGATGTGCATTTACACAGAATATAGCCAGCTATCAAGTGCTTGTCAAGCGCTTCGGCGCTTCTGGTAAAATAGCCTCATTCGCAAAGAGACTTCGAGGAAAAATGATGAGCGTTCGATTGCAGCACGTGAGTATACCGCGCCCGCCCGGCAGCGAAACGACGACGCGCGCCTTCTTCGGCGATATCTTGGGATTGCCCGAGATCGCCGCGCCCAACAGCCTCCAGGCGGCCGAGGTCATCTGGTTCAAAATTGGTGATGAGGCCGAACTGCACTGCTTCCGCGAAGAGCCGCTCGGCGATAGGTCCAATCGACATTTCTGCCTGGTGGTCGACGACTTGGCTGGTATGCGGCGAAAGCTGGATGAGGCGGGTTACGCGCCCTACGATGTGGAAGCGATCCCGGGCCGACCGCGGTTTTTCTGCCGCGATCCCTTCGACAATATCATCGAGTTTACGACGATCACGGGCGATTATCTGGCGCTGCAGTGATCGCGCTGTGCTCAACCGTAACCCTGACCGAAGCGGAGCGGTCCCCGCCAAGCGGCTGTATTCCGCGCCCGAAGCTCGTCATAATCCAGCGCGGCTGGCTCGGCGCGCAATTCCCCGTCGACAACCGCGGGCCGCGCGTTTTCGGTCAAATAGGCGGCCAAAGCGGACTTCAGTTCAGCCTTCGCAGCCGCGTATTCATCGTCGCCGGCCAGATTGAACTGGTCGTCGCCATCGTGGACCAGGTCGAACAGTTGCTCAGCGCCATTGTCGAAATAATGGATGTATTTGAAACGGCCCTCAGTCGCGAAGACCGAATGCCGCGTCTCGCCGAAGATGGTTCGTTCAGCCGGCAGATCAAGAAGTGAGACGCCGTCCATCGCTGGATCGGGCGCAAGCCCCGCCAATTCCAGCAGGGTTGGTACAATGTCGGCCGTCAGCGCCGGCGTCTCAACGCGTCGACCGTAGACGCCGTACTCGGACGGCAAACGCAGGATGATTGGCACGCGCGCCGCCGACTCCAAGAAGGTGTATTTGGCGAAAAGACGATGATCGCCCAGATGCTCGCCATGATCTGACGCGGTGACGATGACGGTGTTGTCGTAAAGCCCTAGCCGCTTCAACTCGCCGAACAGCCGCCCGAGCTGATAATCGATATGCGTTATCTGCGCATAATAATGGCGGCGCGTCCGCTCCAAGACTTGCGGCGGGATGCGGTCGGTTTTCCGGCTGACGCGATCGGCAATGAGCGAAACTGGCTCGTCCGCCGTCCCCACCCAATCACCGATGACCGCTGCGGGAATATCGAAGTCGTCGTACATGCGATCGAATGGCTCCGGCGGATCGAAGGGGCTGTGCGGCGCCTCGAAGACCAGCCAGAGCAAGAAGGGGCATTCGGGATCGCGGCGCCCCAAGAAACGGAGACCTTCATCGACGATCCAATGTGTATGCGTCAGATGCGCCGGCACAGCGCTGACCGCCGGATAGACTTCGTTGCCGCCCAAGCCATGCCCGCGATAGAAGCCACCGTAGCCCCGATCTTCCAAGAAGTTGACATAATCGTTCGGATGCAAGCTGATATCTTCAAAGCCGAAGCGAGCGGACTCGGGCCAGAAATGCATCTTGCCGACCGCCTTGGTCTGATAACCGGCTTCGCGCGTCAGTCGGTAGGGCAGGCTCCGCTCGGATTCAATCGGCGTGCGTGGCCCGCTCATGTTGTTGCAGGGCATGCCGTGCTGGCTGGCCGTGAAGCCGGTCAGCATCGTTGTCCGCTGCGGCATGCAGATAGGGCAGTCGGCGTAGGAGCGCGAGTACCAAGTTCCTTCGTAGGCGATCTGATCGAAATGCGGGGTCATCACGGGATGGGCGCCCTCGGCAATGCCCAGACAATCGCCGCGCCATTGATCAAGAACGATGTAGACGATGTTGGGTTTTTCGCCGGCTGCGGGATCCAAGGGCGCTATCCCTTGAGGCTGCCCGAAGCGGTCACGCCGCTGATCAAGTGCTTCTGGCCGAAGTAGAAGACGACCAGCATCGGGATGATCATCAACATGGAGAAGACCATGATCAGGTTGAGGCTGTTGTCCTCGCCTTCAAAGCCCTTCAAGGCGTTCAAACCCAGGGCCAAGGTCCAGAGTTCCTTGTTCGAACCCAGATAAATCAGGGGATTCAGGAAGTCGTTCCAGGCGAAGGAGAAGGCGAAAATCGAAACGGCCGCCAGCACCGGGCGCGACATCGGCATAAAGATGCGCCACCAAACGCCAAATTCGGAACAGCCATCTATGCGGGCTGAGTCGTAAATGTCTTCAGGAATGCCGCGGAAGAACTGTCGGTACAGGAAGATATAGAAGGCGTTATGCCCGAGGAGGCGTGGCAAGATAAGCGGGCCGAAGGTGCGCGTCCAGCCGATCTCATCGAAAAACAGGAATAAGGGA
>JAPOYS010000041.1 GCA_026706455.1 Chloroflexota bacterium
CTTTGCGGCACGGGACGCGTATCCGACATGCCGAGCGGATCGACGATATTAGCTTGGAGATAACTCGCCCAAGAATCGCCTGAGACCTGTTCAATGATGCCGCCGAGCAAGGAGTAGCCGACGTTGCTGTAAGCGAACTTTTGGTAAGGCGGGCGCGTCGGCGGGCGCGTTTTCAGCGCCTCGACGAATTCGTCCCAATCCGGCGCCTCGCATTCCGTCCACATGGGGTTGTGCGAGTCGCGCGGCAAGCCCGATGTATGCGTCAGCAAGTTGCGGATGGTGATCGGCGGCGCGCCTTCAAACTGCAAATCAAACCAGTCGAGGTAGCGGGCGACCGGATCATCCAGACTTAGTTCGCCGGCGTCGCGCAGCTGCAGAATGGCGACGGCGGTGAAGGTCTTGCTGATGCTGGCGATGCGGAATCGCGTATCCAGCGTGACCTTCGTCTTTGCTTCGACGTCGGCGTCGCCATAGCCCTGTCCCCAAAGCAGCTCGCCATCGTAGACGATGCCAAGAGCGAGACCGGGCTGGAGTTTCCTGTGCATGGTGAAGCGGATCCAGGAATCGTAAAGATCGATCGCCGCGGCCAGATCCGGATGTTGGTTCAATAGGGTATGCGTCATCAGGTCCTCCCGCGCGAGCCGCTATACTGCATAGCCGGCAGCGCTCAAGCCAGCGGTGACATCGACTAACGGCAAACGACGTCGCGTCCGCGGCCCTCTACCATTTCCGGCGGTTCTCCGGGCGCCTCGCCGACGACGCCCTCAACGAACCAGTCCATTTCTTCGAAGATGTAGCCCTTGGGAAACTTATCGCCCTTCGCCAGCACCAGATCACCATTTTGGGCATAGACGGGTCCATCGAAAGAGTCTTTGACCGTTTCGTTCCAGGTGATGCGCCACTTGAGCGGGGGCGCCTCCATGATGTGGGGAATCTGTTCGTAGTTGTAGGGCGCCATGTCGATGATGCCGCGGCCATGGGCTTTGGTGGACACTTTGCCATCATAGGCTCTGGCTTTCCATTTGTCCTCAAGCATGTTGTTGACCTGCCGCAGATAGTACCAGCCCCATTGCCAGATGATGCTGGTCATATTGGCCTTGGGCGCGAATTCCCGCATATCGAAGCCGTAGCCCATTGAGCGCAGACCCTTTTCTTCGGCGACCTTCTGCGCCTCTGGACTGTAGGTGTGCTGAACGAGGACGTCGGCGCCCAAATCGACCAGCTCCAGGGCGGCCGCGCGCTCCGCCTCCGGGTCGTTCCAGGAGCCGGTCCAGCGTACGTGCACGGCGATGTCTTCGCATGTTCTCACCAGCAGCGAGGCGGCGGTGATGGCATTGATGTGGCGTATGATTTCAATGGTGGGCTCAGGCGCGATGAAGCCGATGACGCCGCTCACGGTCATCTCGCCGGTGTAGCCGCCGGCGACATAAAAAGCCTGGTACATACGGCCGTCGTACGTGGCGACGTTGTCTGCCGTCTCGCTGCCCCCATAGACCTCGAAGAAGGTATCCGGGAAATCACCGGCCACCTTCAGAACGGCGTCGCTGTATTCGGCGGCGGTAGCGAAGATCAGCTTGTGTCCCTCTTCCGCCAGTTGGCGCAGGGCGTCTTCGGCGTCATCTACGGATACGCTTTCGATGGTTTTCGTACCAAGATCGGGAAGCTGCTCGTCGAGGTATTGTCGGCCGATCTCGTGCAAGCGGCTCCAGTTGTATTCGTCGCTCGTTTCCGGGTAGATGAATGCGACCTGGCTCGTGACTTCTTCGACGGCGGATTCACTCGAGGCGCCTTCGCTGCAAGCGACCAGAAACACAGTCATAACTATGAGGATAGCGATCAGAAAATAGCGTCTGTTCAAGTTGTTCATAATTCGCCCCTCTATTCCATGAAGATTTCAAGCCGCGCGCAGCGACGCCTGCTTGGGATGCAAGTGAAGAGCTAGCCGCTTTGCAGGTAGGCGGCGGCGGCGAGGCCCGCGCAGCATTGCACGCCGACCAGGCTCCTGATTGGGATCGCGCGATAATCGAGAGCCGCTTCGAGCGCCTCGCCATCGGCTGCCAGTCGCGCTTCGGCGTCGGCGCGCGCCGTCTGAATTGTCCGCTGCGCATTTCCGCCGGCGATCTCCTCCCCCAGCATGCGCGCCAGGAGCCCGGTGTTCAGCAGCTTGTAAAAGCGCGAGGTATACAAGTTGCTGAACAGTTCCGCCTGGGTGGCTGGTCGATTGGTATCTTCAGCGCTCATGACCCATTCGCGGTCGGCTTCGCGGAAGCCGGCGCTCATGGCGAGGAAATCTTCCAGCGCGCGGCGAAAAGGACTGTCCAGACGCAGGGCGCTCTCGACCGATGAGTGGATGCGGCGGATCCACTCATCGTGTTCAATCGCCATATCCATCGCCTGCAAAATGGCAGCGCGCCGGATTGTCGTTGTTGGCTTCGGGTCGTTGACCCGCGGCTCGTCAAAATAAGGCATTTCGACAATGAGGAAAAACGAATTGTAGCGCTCGGCATATTGCGCGCTTGACGCTTTGAAGCCGATGACCGCGGCCGGGTCGGCGATGCCATGGCGCTCGAGATGGTCGTACATATCGTTGCTGGTCAACATACGGTAAATCGCGGGCGCGTAGGGCTCGGCGAAGCTCAGCTCGGGCTCGCCCAGGTCAAGCGCGAGATCAAAGCAATCGGGGATCTGATGAAAGGTGTCGTAAAGCGCCGGACACTCAGCGGAAACATAGTAGTAGACTCCACCAAAGCCGGCGTTATGCAAGGAGTAGAGCAACTTGGGTTTGGTCTCGTCAATGACGCGCATCAACGCGCGAGTCTCCGGCAGCGGGTCGTTGAATTTGAGCGCCTTGTAATCGATCGGAAAAGTCCACTCGACCTGTTCGCGCCGCGCCGGGCGATAAAAATGGCGGGCGTAATGGGTCGGCGTAAAGGGACCCTTGAACCAGCCTTCATTGAGCCGCATTCCGTCGGCGTCGATTGATTTGATAAAGTACCAGGTGTAGCCAAGCTCTTCGCGCAGGGCGTCGTCTTCACAAAGCCGCCGCGACAGGTATTCGATGGTCATGCAGCCGATCGGTTCGTTGGGATGGGGACCGCCAAAGACGAAGGCATTGTCGGCGCCGCCGGCAATGGTGAGCATTTCAATCGGGTGGCCGCCGCGCGTGGCGCCCACTTCGCGGATGCTGACGAGCTGCGGGTATCGCTCGCGCAGACGATGGCTCGAAGCGTTCAACTCGTCGACGGTGAGGAATTCCTGGTAATCCGGGATGTCGGCGGCGATGCTTCGCAAATCCATGCGGTCTCCTAATATGCCCTCGTCCTAAGTCCCTCCTGCCATCTCTATGGCAGGCATCCTAAAATGAGCAAATTCGGGCGGCTCAAGAGTCGCCCCTACAGATTTGCGTTTCGGCGGGCGACCTGATAGGCCGCCCCTACGGTTTTGCGCTATGGCGGTCAGGATCAGGGTTTGAGCGACAACTAAAGGCCTAACGCTCGTCCTCGTTGATCCAGACATTATGATCGTCAGTGACGAGATTGAGCGTCCATTCACCGCCGAAGAAGTCCTTCACGTAATTGTTCTTGACCGTGAAGATGTTGAAGAAGCCAAAGGCGGGCTCGAAGTAGAGCGCGGCGATGCGGGTGGTAGCCGCCTGCAGCTGCCCTTCCCGTTCTTCTTCGTTGAGGTTCTGCGCGGACAGATCCAGCAAATTGAAGATTTCTTCATCGACGTAGCCCAGCGTCGAGATCCAGCCGTTACGGCCCCAGAGGGCATTGGTGCCGCCTTCGCCGCACCAGCCTTGACCCAGATAGATGCCCCATTCGCCATCATTGCGTCTGGCGTTATTGGTGCCGGGATCGGCGATTTCGGGCCGGATCATGAGGCCCACCTGGGCGCCCGCGTCCACGATAGCCGCGACGTAGTCCGGCGCTGGATCGGAGTTCCAGGCGAACATAGGAATCTCCAGCAGTTCGCCGTCCATTTCACGCCAGCCGTCGCCATCGCTGTCGACGATGCCGAGCTCATCCAGCAGCGACATCGCCAGTTCGGGATCATAGGAGTGGTATTCGTCATAGAGCCCTTCGACATAACCGGCCACGCCGGGACCAGCTGTACCGGCGCCTTTCACATGGGTGGGACCGCGCAGCGCCGCGTTGATCGCTTCGCCGTCTTTCATGTGCGAGAGCGCCTTGCGGAAGCGGACATCGTCAAAGGGCGCCTTGTCCACCGACATATACAGGCGCGTTGCGACAGGGCAGCCGAAGTTGATGACGGTCATATCTTCGTTATCGAGGAAGCGACCAACATCGTCGCCGGGCGTAACCGAACCCCACCAGTCGATGTCGCCGGCTTCAAGGGCGATCATCGCCGCGGGCACATCGGGCATGACGCGGAAAATGACCTCGTCCAGGCAGGGGTCGATGTAATAGTCTTCGTTCGCTCGCAGGACGACTTCTTCGTCGGGCGAGTAGGAGACGAATTCAAAGGGACCGGAACCGAGCGGGTTCAGCCCGTAGTCATCGCCGTAGTGCTCGATGGCTTCTTGGGCGACGATAGCGGTGAAGGTCAAGCCGCGCGCCTTGTCATAGATGATGGCGTCGGGCCCGCTGAGGGTCAAAACGACCGTGTGATCGTCGGTCGCTTCCGCCGATACGAAGAGGTTGCGCAGGTCGGCGGCCATGATCGACGATTCGTCATTATATTGGCGGTAGATCGAGTAGACCACGTCGTGCGCCGTGACTTCGCGGCTTTCGCCTTCGGGGAAGATTTCATTGCCATCGTGCCACATCATGCCGGGACGAATGTGCCAGGTGTAGATGGTGCCGTCTTCGCTGATATCCCAGGATTCAGCCAGGTCGCCGACTGGCTGGCCCGATTCGATGCGGAAGAGCATGCTGTTGATATTGGTGATGGCGTAGAAGGTCCAGTCGTGCGCCGCGGTATTTGGATCCATCGGCAAGAAGGTATCGACGCCGATTGTGAACGTACCGCCCTCTTGCGGACAGTGGCCGTCGGCGGCGGCCGGCGCCAGTGACAGAGCGAGGACGAATGCCAGCGCCGCAAAGATCACTACAGTTTTGAATTTCATGCTAAATCTCTCCTTGTTACCGGTTCAATTTGGCGGGTGAAAAGCGGTCATTTTTCTTGCTTGCGCATCGATCAATAATCGCCTCCTTGCTATGCCGGCGAGCGTCATTTGCTCCATTGAGGCGGAAGAGCCATTCATCGGACGCTTGCCGATTGCCAACGCATCTGCGCGCGCGTCGAGTTGGCTAAAATGAAGAGACGCGCAAGCGAGATAATATCGCAGTCTCCGCCCAATATGCAAATCAGTTGCGCAAGGTTGGGTCGAGAGCGTCGCGCAGGGCGTCGCCGATGAAGTTGTTAGCCAAGACCGTCACCATAATTGCGACGCCGGGCGCGATGGACATCACGGGCAGAATGCGCATCAACTCTTTGGCGTTGCTGAGCATGGAGCCCCACTCGGCTTTCGGCGGCTGCGCGCCCAGCCCGAGGTAGCTCAGGGCGGCGGCGGCGAGAATGGCTTCGGCGACCAGGAACGAGGCTTGCACAACGACGATCGGGAAAACATTTGGCAGAATGTGACGGAAGATGATCGTAATTTCGGTGGCGCCAACGGCTTTGGCGCCGACGATGAATTCAGTCTCGCGCAATGAAAGAATCATGCCGCGAACGAGGCGCGCGGGCCAGATCCAGATCAGGCAGATCAAAGCCAGCATCATGTTGTCCTGGCTGGGACCAAAGACCGCCACCAGGGCAATGGCGAGGACGAGCAAGGGGAAAGCCATCATCACATCGACGATGCGCATGATGATCATGTCAATTGCGCCGCCGAAGTAACCGGCGGCCGCGCCCAAGATGACGCCAATGGTCGTCGATATGGATGAGACGAGAAAGCCAATGGCCAATGAAATCCGCGCCCCGTAAATCAGGCGGCTGAAACTGTCCCGCCCCAATTCGTCGGTGCCGATGAAATGCTCAGCGCTGGGCGGCTGTTTGACGTTGGAATAGTTGGTCTTGTAGGGATCATAAGGCGCGATCTCCTCGGCGAAGACAGCCGCCAGCACAAGCACGAGCAAAACGGATAGGCCCAGGATCGACCGCCCGTTTCTGATGAATTGATGGAAGGCGATGTAGCTGAAAGACTTGGGCCTGATTAGCTCAACGACTTCCGCGTCCGCCGCCAGTCCGACAATATTCTCAGCCATGGTCTAACCCTTACTGAAATCGAATGCGGGGGTCGATGTAGGTGTACAGGATGTCAGTTGCGAGATTGACGAGAATCACCATGGTCGCGAACACCAGAACCGTATTGGTGACAATCAAATAGTCGCGGGCGAAGATGGCGTCGACAGCCAGCCGGCCGATGCCGGGCCAGCCGAAGACTTTCTCGATGACGACGGTGCCGCCAAGCAAGGTGGCGAATTGACCCGAGACGATGGTCAAGATCGGGATGAGGGCGTTGGGCAGGGCATGGCGGAAGTTGACCCGGCGGGCGCCCATGCCTTTTGCATGCGCCGTGCGCACATAATCCAGACTGAGCACTTCCAGCATGCTTGAACGCGCTACCCGCGTGACCAGACCCAGGAGAATGAGGCTCAGCGTCACGGAGGGCAGAATCAGCGAGCGCGTGAATTCAATCGGGGTTTTGCCCTGGCCGACCGTGGGCAGCCAATCGAGGTACAGCCCAAAGATCAGCATTAGCATGATGCCAAACCAAAAGGCGGGTATGGACACGCCAAACAAGGCGAAGGTCATCGCCGCCGTGTCGACCCAGGTGCCGCGTTTCAAGGCGGACAGGATGCCAATCGGCAAGGCGAAGACGAGCGCGAGCATAATAGATGACACCGCAAGAATGATGGTATCGGGCAGCCTCTGCGCGATTTCATAGCTGACAGGGGAACGCGACCGAACCGATATGCCCATGTCCCCCTGCAGCAAGTTCGTCAGGTAGCGCACATATTGCAGCGGCAGCGGGTCGTTCAGCCCGAGCTTGTCGCGGATGCGCTCAATCTCTTCCTGTGTCAGTTGGCGCGCGTTGCTCATCATCAGCTCGACCGGGTCGCCGGGGATCAGATGAATGAGGGCGAAGGTAAGCGTAGTCACGCCAAACACGAGCGGAATCATCAGGATTAGACGGCGGATAATGTACTTCTTCATTGTCTCGCTCTGCGAGATCTAGTTCAAACCAAGGAACTGGCGTCGGAAGATGGCTTCGTCGGGGCTTCAACAGGCGGCGCCGGAGGGCCGCGCTCCGCCTTGCGTCCAACGGATACTGGGATTCTAGTCACGATGCAAGGGCCTGTCAAATGGCGGGCGGCAGTCTGCCGATACGCGCCTGCCTCACGGATTTTTCGATTGCGTTCAGCGCGGCTCTTTGACCAGAACCGGCGCATTCCCGGCGCGACGGGCGCTTGAGCCGCACCATCTCACTACTGGACTATACAACTAGGCTGCTATCTGCCATATCTCGATATTCTGGTTTTGCGCGCGCCGATCGGGCACGCCAACACAGGCGCAGGCCCTTGCGAACTGTAGGAGCGTCTCGCCGAGAGGCCCGCCCAATTGTGCGAAAATCGACGTCGGCGCATGATTCAGCGCGCTTGCTGCCGGCGATACCAGTCCACCGTGCGGCGCAAACCCTCATCAAAGTCGACGCCGGGCTCATAGTCGAGCAAGGCGCGCGCCAGTGAAATGTCGGCGCGCGAGTGCTTGATATCGCCCGGGCGTTCAGCCGCGTAGATCGGCGCCAGGTCCGTCCCGAGGATGGCGTTCAGGCGCGCCACCAGGTCCTTGATACCGATGCGTCCGCCGCCAGCCAGATTGATCGACTCCCCATTTGCGCGCGGCGCGCGGCAGGCGAGCAGGTTGCCTTGCACGACATTGTCGACATAGGTGAAATCGCGGCTTTGCGCACCGTCGCCGTAGATAGTCGGCCGTTCGGCGCGCAACATGCCCGTGATGAATTTGGGGATGACGGCGGCATAGGTCGAGGTCGGATCTTGCCGCGGACCAAAGACGTTGAAATAACGCAGCGAGACCGTTTCCAAGCCCATGCTGTGGCTGAAGGCGGCGGCGTAGTTTTCGCCGGCCAGCTTAGCGGCGCCATAGGGCGAGATGGGCGCTGGCGGCATGGTCTCGCGTTTCGCCGCGCCCGCCTGATCGCCGTAGGCTGACGAAGAGGCGGCATAGACGACGCGCTTGACGCCGGCGTCGCGGGCGGCTACGAGCGCAATGAGCGTGCCGGTGGCGCAGTGATGGTGGGTTTCCAGCGGGTCGGCGAGGCTGCGCGGGACGGAGGGAAGCGCCGCTTGATGCAGCAAGTAATCGGCGCCGCGGCAGACTTGCCGCATGACCGGGAGCTCGGTGATATCGCCGATTGTGATCGACAGATCGCCGTCCAGCCCGGCGAGCCAATTGAGGTGTTCTCGCTTGCCAGTGAGGAGATTGTCAATTACGCGAACGCGCTCGCCCTCGCGGAGCAACCGCTCGGCGATATGCGAACCGATGAAGCCGGCGGCGCCGGTCACAACATAGGTTTGGGACATGGGCCTCCTCATTTGCAGTTGAATCACGATTTTAGACGGGCGGTCAATCTGTTTATAGAGTGGGTTATAATGGTTGCGCAGCGGGCGCGATGCCCGGCGAGCGGAGGGTAGCGTCATGGCGGAGAAGCGGGTCGAAAAAGAGATAGAGCGCCAGAAGCCGGATATCAAGGAGCATATCAAGGGCGTCAAGTTCCATACGTTGGCGAAGGGCGTCACGACGCATCCGCTCGTCCGCAGCGGGCGGCCCTGCATTGAAGGCACTGGCATCAAGGTCACGGACATCATTGCCGCGCAGACGTACCACAACATGGAACCCAGGCAAATCGCTGAACACTATGCGATTGAATTGTTCATGGTGGAGGACGCGCTCAGGTATTATGCAGCCCATGCCGGCTATATTGACACTGACATTGAGATAGAAAATATAAACGACGGCCAGTTGGCGGAAGCAAAGTATGGAACGCGAGCCGATTCGCTTCTATCTCGACGAACACCTGTCTCCTGAAATCGCCAAGCAGCTGTCGCGACATGGTATTGACGCGCTTCGAGGACCACGCAGTGACGACGACTTAAACCATCTGAGGCGCGCCAGCACATTGGGGCGCGCGGTGTGTACGCGCGACCGAGACTATGTTCGATTGCATGAGGCGGGCGAGGAACACGCGGGCATTATCAAAGGTCTGAAGCAGCATACAATTGGCGATTGGGTGAATTTCCTGAAATTCGTTCATGCTATATGCGCGCCGGCGGACTTGCGAAACAATGTGGAGTATCTCTTTCGAGTCGAGTGACCGCGTGGAACTGACGCAAGTCTTGTGAGCAATTTGGCGGGCGTCGCAGTTAGAAGAGCGAGTAGCGCCACAAGAGCAGAGACAAGCCGCTATCCTGGTTCGCGGTTGGCGTTGGGCTGAGGTCGATTAGCTATAATGATTGCGCAGCGGGCGCGATGCCCGGCGAGCGGAGGGTGACATCATGGCTGAGAAGCGCGTCGAAAAAGAGATAGAGCGCCAGAAGCCGGATATCAAGGAGCATATCAAGGGCGTCAAGTTCCATACGTTGGCGAAGGGCATCACGACGCATCCGCTCGTTCGCAGCGGGCGGCCCTGCATTGAAGGCACAACGATTATGGTGACGACCATCGCCAGTTTGCATAATCACCATAATATGGGCGGCCAGCAAATTGCCGACCACTTGTGGCTTGAGCTGGAAATGGTGCAAGACGCGCTGCACTATTACGCCGGTCACAAGCAGTACATTGATGTTTGCAACCAGATTTCCAAAATAAACGGCAGGCAGATGATGGAATCTCCTTATGGCGACAAGACGCGTGAGCTTCTATCTCGACGAGAGTTTGTCGTCTAGGATTGTCGCGCAGCTAAGAAGGCAGGACATTGATATCATTCGCGGTCCGTTAGGGGCTGATGATCCGGTCCATTTGGCGCGAGCTACCGAAATGGGACGGGTGGTGTGTACGGTAGACGACGACTTTCTCAAGCTGGCGGCGCAGGGAATAGAGCATGCCGGCATTATCTGGGGCGAGCAGGATAAGTACTCGATTGGCGATTGGATCCGGTACTTGCGCTTTATCCACGCGGCTTGCGATGCGGATGAATTGCAGAATGAAGTCTATTTCGTGTTTCATGTAGACTGACACGCGCCGCAAAACATAGTTCAGCCAGCGGATACTGAAATGCCGAACGACACATGCGGCGACCAGTCGGCGTCTATTTAACCACGTAGAAAAATTACCTGTGGAGTGGGATATAATGATTGCGCAGCGGGTGCGATGCCGGCGAGCGGAGGGTGACATCATGGCTGAGAAGCGCGTCGAAAAAGAGATAGAGCGCCAGAAGCCGGATATCAAGGAGCATATCGACGGTGTTAAGTTTCACAAACTGGCGAAGGGCATCACGACGCATCCGCTCGTTCGCAGCGGGCGGCCCTGTATTGTGGGCACAACGATTATGGTGACGACCATCGCCAGTTTGCACAATCACCATAATATGGACGCCCAGCAGATCGCCGACCACTTGTGGCTTGAGTTGGAAATGGTGCAAGACGCGCTGAACTATTACGCCGATCACAAGCAGTACATTGATGTTTGCAACCAGATTTCCAAAATAAACGGCAGGCAGTTTGCAGAAGCGCAATATGGCTCAAACCCGGATTCGATTCTATATCGACGAAAATCTGTCACCTGAGATTGTCACGCTGTTGAGCGCGCATGGTATCGACATCATTCGCGGTCCACTGGGCGCCGATGACTCGGCGCATCTGGAACGCGCTACCGAGATGGGACGGGTGGTATGTACCGAGGACGACGACTTTATCAAGTTGGCGTCGCAAGGCACGGAACATGCGGGCATTATCTTGGGCGAGGGGGATTACTATTCTTTTGGAGACTGGGTAAGATACTTGCGACTGGTCCATGCGGTTCAATCTGCGGACGAAATGATTAAGACCATAAACTACGTATTCTATGTTGATTGACTCAGAGAATTCATGCCGGTCAGCAGACGGTTCTTGAAATGGAAAACGCGGCGCAGCACAAAGCGAAAGCCACGGAACTCGAGCTGATCCTCGATCGCTGGGAGCAGCGTTACGAGTGGCGCCAGCTTTCGCGGACCGTGCCGCGCTCGCTGATCGCCGCCTTGCTCGCCAGCCTGGTCATCGGCGCGGTCGGTTACTTCCGTTTTCGGCTGGAGGCGGAGCAGTTGGCGCTGGTTGCGGCGGGTCTGTGCGCGCTCGGCGGCATCCTCAACGTCCTGCGTACGCTGGTCTTTCCCCGGTCGCTGGCGGAGAAGGCGCGCTATTTCGATATCGAGTTTGGCTTGCGGGAGCGTGTTTCGACCGCCTTTGAGTTGATGCACGGTCGCATCAAGACCCATCCCGAGATTGAAGCGCGGCAGATCGCCGATGCATTGGCGCATGCGCGCGCCATTGACCCGGGCGAGCGCATCACAATGGACTTCCGGCCGCGGGAGTTGGGCGCGCTTGCGGTCCTCGCGGCGGCAATGGTTGGCATGCTTCTACTGCCAGCGATCGTCGGGGAGGGCTTCAGGTCGGATGCGGCCTCGGCGGCGGTCGAAGCGGCGAAAGAAGATTTGCGCGAGATCATCGAGACGGTCGCCAAAGATACCGCGTTGGACGATGTCGACCGGCAGGATTTACTGGAAGCGCTGGAGATTGCGCTCGAGCGCCTGGAAGAAGAAGACATCAGCGAAGAAGAAGCCTTCGCCGCCATGAGCCAGCTTCAATCGCAGTTGGAGGAGCTGGCGCAGGAACTGGAAGACACAATCGAGCTCGATCAATCGACGATGGAAGCGGCTTTGGAAGCGCTGGAAGAATTCATCCCGCCCTCGGAGACGGAAGAGCGGGGCGCCGCTTCGTCGACTGAATCGGGCGATTCATCGGCGCTGCAGGAAATGCTGCGCGCTTTGGAGCCCTTGTCGCAAGCGGCCGAACAAATGAGCGCGGAAGAAGCGCAGGCGGCGGCTGAAGCCATGCAAAATGCGGCTCGCGAATTAGAGCAGATGAGCCCGGAGATGGCCGAGCAAATGCGGGCGCTGGCGGAAGCGCTGGCGGAAAGCGACATGGAAGCTCTGCAAGAGCAGCTGGACGAAATGCAGGAGCAGCTTTCGCAAGAGGAGCGCCAGCGGCAGCGAGAGCAGAACGCGCGCATGATGCTGCAGGAGCAATCCGACTTGGCGCAGGAGGCGGCTGAGGAGATTGCGCGGCGTCAAGCGCAGGAGGGGCAGGAGCCGGGCGGCGATCCCCAGACAGGAGAGCCGGAGAACCCCGAAGGGGCACAGCAGCCCGGCGGCCAGCAGGGCAATGAGCAGTCTTCAGAAGCGGGGCAGCCGGCCAACCAGGGCAATCAACTGGCGGACCGCAATCGCCCCGGCGCCAGCGAGAACAGCGGGCGCAACCAGGATTCCCGTTCAGCGGGCGGCGGCGCGGGCGAAGGCCCGCCCGATAATCGCAGCCTGGCGGGCAGCGGCGGTGAAGATCAAGGCGCGGAAACCGACAATCGCACATCGGGCTTGGGCGAGATCGAGTACGAGGCTATCTACAGCCCGAGCGGCATCAGCGGCGGCGGCGAGAACGAGATACGCTTGCGCACCGACCCTGGCGATACGACAGTGGCCGAGGGCGAATTTGACGACAATCCGGTTGGCGAATCGCGCGTGAGCTACGATACGGTCTTCAGCGAATACCAGAATGCGGCCAATCGCGCGCTGAAAAGCGATTATGTGCCGCTGGGCTTGCGCGATGTGGTGCGGGAATATTTCACGTCGCTGGAGCCGCGCGCCGGCTGAGCTTCGCCCATGATCGACCTCCTGATCCACAAGGCTGATGTGCTGCGACTGCGGGATGAAAGCGCCCAGATCCTCGTCGACCACGATATCGCCCTGCGCGGGAATCGCATCGACTCGATAGCGCCCGCCGGCGCCATTGACCCATCTCAGGCAAGGACTGTGCTAGACGCCCGTGATCAACTGGCCATGCCCGGTTTCATCAACACGCACGCGCATGTGCCGATGGCGCTTTGGCGTGGACTGGGCGAGGATGTCAATATCGAGAGCTGGTTCAACGACTATATCTGGCATTTGGAAGCCAATCTCGAGCCAGAAGATGTTTACTGGGGCATGCAGCTCGGCTTGCTGGAGATGATCGAGGCGGGCATCACGGCGGTCAACGATCATTACTGGCACATGGATTACGCCGCGCGGGCGGTCGAAAAGGCGGGGACGCGGGCGCTTTTGGGGCAGGCGATGTTCGGCGCCGGCGGCATGGGGCAAATCGACGAGACAGCCGCCTTCGTGAAGCGCTGGGATGGCGCTGCTGGCGGGCGGATTCGCGCGATGATGGCGCCGCACGCGCCCTATACCTGCGACGATGAATTCCTGCGCGCCAGCGCGCAGATGGCCGAGCGGATCGGCAGCGGCATCCACATTCACGCCGCCGAAACGCGCGCGCAGACGCAAGCCAGCCTGGCGCGCCGCGGCCAAACGCCGATCGAGGTCTTGGAAGATTGCGGCATCTTCAGCGTGCCGACGGTGCTGGCGCACGCCCTTGGCGCGACGCCGGGCGATCTTGAGATATTGGCGGATCTGCGGACGCCGGTTGGCATCGCGCACTGCCCCAAGACCTATGCTAAGCTGGCGATGGGCTATTGCAATCTGGTCGAATGGCGGGCATTGGGCATCGCGGTCGGCTTGGGCACGGACGGCGCGGTCAGCAACAATACGCTGGATCTCTGGGAAGCCATGCGTTTGACGGCGCTGGAGCAGAAACAGCTGACGGGCGACGCCGAGACGCTCACGATCGGGCAGGCGCTAGGCATCGCGACTGTCGAGAGCGCGGGCGTCTACGGGCAGGGCGATGAATTGGGCGACCTGGCGGCCGGCAAGCTGGCCGATGTCATCCTGGTTGACCTGAGCGGCGCGCATCACTTTCCTCTGAACAGCGCGCCGGCTAGCCTGGTCTACAACGCGCGCGCGAGCGACGTGCGCACGGTGATCTGCGATGGTCAGGTCATCATGCGCGAGCGCGAACATCTGACGCTGGACAGAGACGAGATCATCGCGAATATCGAGCCGCGCCTGGAGCGGCTGCGCCGGCGCGACAATGCCGCGAGCATTCAGACCTACGAACCCTGACGGCGGGCGGTTAAGCCAATCTGATGACGTAGTCCAGAGCGGCGCGCAGGCTGCCGGGGTCGGCGATGCCTTTGCCCGCGATATCGAAAGCGGTGCCATGAGCGGTGGTGGCGCCGATTACCGGCAGTCCCATCCAGAGCGTGGCGATGTCAGCGCGCGGCTGCAGCTTGCGCACGATATTCATCTGATCGTGATACATGCAGACGACGCCGTCAAAGTCGCCGTCCAGGGCGCGCTTGAAGACGATATCAGCCGGCACGGGTCCGTCCACGCCGATGGCTTGCGCTTGCGCTTCCGCGATTGCCGGCGCGATGATGTCGATTTCTTCGCTGCCGAATAGCCCGCCCTCGCCGGCGTGCGGGTTGAGGGCGGCGCAGGCGATACGCGGCGATGCATAGCCGAGCTTAAGCAGGACGACGTGCAAGTCTGTGATGGCGCGGTGGATGCGCTCGACCGTTAAGCCGTTGACGATGTCCTTGAAGGGAATATGCTCGGTGACGGCGACCGCCCAGACAGGACCGGCGGCGCCCAGAATGAAGGGTTCAGCGCTGTCGGTGATCTCGCCCAGGAATTGCAGCTCGTCAAAGGTTTCGTAACCGGCGGCGCGGAAAGATTCTTTGTTCATCGGCGCCATGACGACGCCATCGACGCGGGACGCGAGGGCGAGTTCGTAAGCCAGCGCGAGATAGCGGGCGGCCGCTTCGCCCAGCTTGGGATGAACTTGGGGCGGCGGCAACTTCCCCAGCTTGAAGCCGGGCGGATTGAGGACATCAACCGTTCCTGGTTGGAAGAGCGCGGCGCTCAGGTCGTCGATCGCCGAGGCGCGCAGGGAAGCGTCGAGATGGGTCGCGTTGGCGCGCATGACGTCGATGTCGCCGATGATGACTGGGCGACAGCTTTCGAATATAGCCGGATCGCCCAGCGCCTTGACGATGAGTTCGGGACCGATGCCGGCTGGGTCGCCCATAGCGATGGCGATGACGGGCTTGGCGCGCATGGCGCATCCTTCGTTGCGTTGAACAGTCCAATCGTAACTGAAATGCTGCTGTTCCGCCATTTGTCAGCGGCCGTGGCGCGCGCGGCGCATTGTCGAATTGCGCGCTTTTGGCTATGATTTGTGATACAAGTTGCCGTTCCTTCTGTGATTCCGAGACCAAGTGAATTATGAACCACATGTTCAACGCCGATAACGCCGCCCAAATACTTTTCATCATCGTGGGCAGTTATTTGATTGGCTCCTTCCCGACCGCCTACTTCGTCGGTAAAGCGCGGGACGTCAATATCTTCGAAGTCGGCAGCGGCAATATGGGCGGGACGAATGTCGCCCGCGCGGTCGGCAAAGGCTGGGCGATTTTCACCGGTCTAGTCGATGTCTTAAAGGGCGTCTTGGCTGTGTGGCTGGCGCGTGATGTGATCCTGCCGGAGCAGATCGGCGTGGCGACATCGGTGTCGGCGACTTGCGTGGTGGTCGGGCACAATTGGTCGCTTTTCGCCACGCTGCTGACGGCGTCGATAAAAGAGGGCAAGCTCAAGTTGATTGTGCGCGGCGGCAAGGGAGCGGCGACCGCCTTCGGCGCCATGCTGATGATCCAGCCGTTTCAGATCCTGGTGGCGGCGGCCATCGCCTTGGCTGTGATCGCGCGCACGCGTTACGTCTCGCTCGGCGTCTTGATCGGATTCTCGGTGGCGAATATCTGGCTGGTGCTGTTGATCGGCGGCGAATTTCAAAAGCCGATTTTGCTGCTTTACGCGCTGGCGCTGACGGTGATGATCCCGCTGCGGCATTGGGGCAATGTGCAGCGGCTGCTGGCGGGCACGGAGCGGCGGCTGGGCGAGCGCGCGACCTAGCCTTCTGCCACAGAGGCGCAGAAGTAGTTCCAATTAAGTAATGCAAATTTCACTGAAGCAACGATTTGTAGGGGCGACAGGCGGGCTGTGTCTACGCGCCCTACCATGTC
>JAPOYS010000021.1 GCA_026706455.1 Chloroflexota bacterium
GCACGGCGGCATCGTCAAACCTTACAGCGCCACCTTCTTCACCTTCAGCGATTATATGCGGCCCGCGATTCGTCTCGGCGCGCTGATGGATATTCCAACCGTCTACGTCTTCACGCATGACAGCATCGGCTTGGGCGAGGACGGACCGACGCATCAGCCAATCGAACAACTGATGTCCCTGCGCGCCATGCCCAATCTGCACGTCTTCCGCCCGGCCGACGCGACCGAAACCGCCGGCGCCTGGGCTGCCATCGCCGAGCTGGATCATCCCGCCGCCATTGTGCTCAGCCGGCAAGACCTGCCCGCGCTCGCTGGCAACGACGAGGGAATCTACGAAGGCGTTTCGCGCGGCGCCTACGTCCTCTCCGAACACGAATCGGGCGCTGTCGACGCCATCATCCTGGCGACCGGCAGCGAAGTCTCGATTGCGCTGGATGCCGCCGGCTTGCTGGAAGAGGCCGATATCCGCGCGCGCGTCGTCTCGATGCCCTGCTGGGAGCTATTCGAGGCGCAGGCTGACGCGTACAAGGAGAGCGTGCTGCCAGCTCGTGTAACCGGCCGCGTCAGCATTGAAGCGGGCGCCACGCTTGGCTGGACTAAGTATATCGGCGATAGCGGAGTCGCCATCGGCGTCGATCGCTTCGGTGCCAGCGCCCCCTACACCAAGATCTATGAAGCCTACGGCTTGACGCCCGGGCACGTGGCCGAAGCGGTTCTTTCATTGCTCAACAATTGACGAGGGTTGAGGGCGCCATGGCCGGGACACCGCCCAAGGTGGTAGTCGTATTGCCCACGTACAACGAGCGCGAGAACATCTCGCGCATCGTGCCGGCGCTATTTGACCTGGCGATCCCGAATTTTCATCTGCTGATCGTCGACGACAACTCGCCCGATGGCACCGGGCAAGCAGCGGAAGAGCTCGGACGAGAAGCGGCCTACCGGGGCAAGATCAAGGTGCTGCATCGCGAGCAAAAGCAGGGATTGGGACCAGCCTATATCCAGGGCTTCAAACGCGCGCTTTCGCTCGGCGCTGACCTGGTCATGCAGATGGACGCCGACTTGTCCCACCAGCCGAAATATATTCCCAAACTCCTGGAAACGGCGCGACGTTTTGACATCGTCATCGGCTCGCGCTACACCAGCGGCGGCAGCGTCGACGAGGGCTGGGGACCGCTGCGCAAGCTGCTGAGCTGGTGGGCGAACCGCGTCTATACGCCGATAATTCTGAACCTCCCCATACGCGACGCCACCGGCGGGTTCCGGGTCTATCAACGAGACTGCCTAATCGGCATGAATCTGAACAAGGTCAAAGCCAACGGCTATGTCTTTATGGTGGAGCTGGCTTTCGTTGCGCATCAACTTGGCTACCGGATCGGTGAAGTGCCCATCCACTTTCCCGATCGGCAGCATGGCGACTCCAAGATGTCAAGCGCCATCGCCTTTGAAGCGGCGCTGCGCGTATGGCAGATCAAGCTGCGCCACCGGGCGCTGAAGCCATCCGACCGCCGCGCGAATGATTACGACGACTAGCGCTCGTTAGTGGCTGTCGGCCGCCCACAGCAGCCCGCGCCGCACGATTTCGCGCGCTTCGGGCACATCAAAGTCGCCAATAACGTGACCCAGCGAGCTATAGAAGATTTTGCCCGCCCCGTAATAGCGCGTCCACACGACCGGCATCACCGTGCCGTCAATCCAAGGCGCATGCTCGCCGCTGAAGGTTGTGGTCGCCAAGACCTCGTTGCCCGGGTCGGTGTGCATATAGTATTGTTCCGAGCGCATATCAAAGTCGGGGATGCCCGCCGTGATCGGGTGCTCCTGGTCGCGCACGTTCACGCGATAATCGATGATGTTGCCCGGGTGCGCTACCCACTGCCCGCCGACCATGAACTGATATTCGGTATTATTGCGGAAGGCGTCGGCCATGCCGCCGTGCCAGCCGCCGACATTGACGCCGCGCTCGCGCACCGCGTTCAATAGCCCCGCTTCTTGCTCGTTGCTGATCGAGCTCATCGTGTTGATCGGCACGACCATATCCACCGACGCCATCAAGTCTTCATCGAGAAAACTGTCCAGGGTCTCCGACAATATGACATCAAGGCCAGCCTCTCGCAGCAGACCGGCGAAGAGATGCGTGGTCTCTTTCGGGTCGTGCCCGGGCCAACCGCCGTAAACCATCAATACTTTCTTGCTCATGCGCAGCCTGCCCCTTGTTTACTGTCCAATCCGAGTAGCACAAATATAACCGCAAACGTGACTTAAGAACAGTCGCGGGCGGAATCTCTCTTGTTCGAGACCGTGAAAATGAAACCCATTGAAACGCGCGCCACAAGACGCGCCGTGCCTACAACTCCAGGCCAAGGCGGAATATCGTGTTGCCGGACGCGACATAGACCATGTTCTGCTCCGGATAGGCGACGACGGCCGAAATCAACTCCAGTTTCTCTTGCTCGAAAGCCTGGTAGCTGTCCATGAATGTGCCAGCGACGGTCGTCTCGAATATCGTGCGCGCCCGCCGGCTGATGATGAAGAAGCCCGGCGAGAAGGGGCTGTCGTTGAGGTAAAAGCCCTCCGTGCGCACGCGGTGCGGCTCGCTGCCTTCGTTAAATCCGCTGAAGACGTAGGGCGACTCGTTGCCGCCCACATAGCTCTTCATGACACCATCATCATATAGGACGTAGACCGTGCCCCTTTGGCTGATGGTGAAGTCGACCACATTGCGCAGATTCGGGCGCGCCGAGCCGGTGAAATACTCGCGCGGGGCGCTGACATAGCTGCTCCCCGATGGGTCATAGCGCCAGATCTGCCCGCCGGCGCTGTCCAGAATATAGAGCTTGCGCGCCCAAATCGTGAGCGCGATTGGCTCTTCCCAATTGTTGGCGTTGAGCAAGCGCTGCGCGTCACAGTTCAAGATGAATTGTGGGGCGCAGCGGACCAGCGTCCCGTTGCGATCAAGCATCGCCAAGTCGCCGGAGTGATCGTCAAAGGCGATATCGACTATCTGCCCGATAGTGTAACCGCCTTCGTGGGTCGCGCCGATGCGCATCAGCGGGATCGGCTCCTGCCGCTGCGCTTGCGCCCCGTCATCCGAGAGTTTGATGCTGTAAACGAGATCATTCCGGTCGTCAAGTGCGTAAAGATCTGTTCCCTGCAAGCGTAGCCGCGTGATGACCGTGTCTTCAAAGTTTGTCAAGGGAATCGCTTCCCGCCGCTTCACGTTGTTGATTGCGTCGATGAAGGTCTGCGCCTCTTCCCGCATCGCCGCCACCGCTGGGTCGTCCTGGCGCATGACATCGCAAGCCTCAGCCATCTGCAGTGTGGCGTTCCAAGCTGATGTTACGCTGCGGCGATTGCTCGTATCGATCGAGCGCGCCAGCTTCGCGCTATCCTGCAGCTTGCCGAGACATTGCTCGAACTCGGTCTCGCCCAGATTGGAAACCCAGGACAAGACGACAATGCTCACGATGACCAATGGGATCAGCAAGACGGTCAGGATCAGTGTGCCGGACGACAGCCGCCGCGTGGGCGTCACTTCCGGCAAGGGGAATACGCGCTGAAATAGATCGCCCATGTACAATATGGCGTTGGCGGCGCGTCCCGCCAGGCGAGCCAAGCCCCAACCCACCAAGGAAACAAAATCGCCGCGCCGGGGCCGATTCCAACCCTCGCCTTCCACATCCAATTGGCGCCGCGCGGCCCCCAGCTTCAGGCTTACTTCATGCGTCGACTCGCCCGGCGCCGCCAAGATCGGGCTTTCATAATCCGGCGGCACCAGTTCTACGAGCATCAACTGGCTCTGTATCTTGATCGTGCGGCGCAGGCTGTGCAGCACCTTTTCGATATCGTTCTCCAGCAAGATGCTCGTCAAGCGGTCGCTCGGAATATCGGCCAGGTTGCCATCGGAAAGCAGCAATCGACTGCCCGCGTTGACGCCATAACGCACCATCGAAATCTCCGGCTCCGGCAGCAGACCCAAGGGCACGCTGAACAGGGGCTCGTCATCGGTCAGATCTTCGGGGAAGGTCAGGGTCAAGCCAGCCGTCTGCAAGACTGAAACGACGGGTCCCACGCGCGCGACATACATATCGTCTTCATGCAAGACAGCCGCGATCATGCTGGTCTCGAATTGCTGCTGCTCGTTTTCGCTATGCTCCAGGTTGTGCTCGTATAGGTTGCGGTTGACCAACTGAAACATGGTGCGCAGCGCGATCGTGACGCTGCCGCTCATGTTGAAATATCGCTCGGCCGCCAGTTGCGCTAACTGTTGATAGAAGGTAGTCGGCGCGATCGAACCGGAGGGCGCGATAAGCAAGAAGAAAGTATCGCCTTCGCGCCCGCTCGCGGCTGTCGGCGGCGCGACCTCGACCAGCGCGCCCGGCGGGTTGACGTTGATTACGCGCCCGCCGACGATATACAGATGCCCTACCAACGCTTCCAATTCAAAAGCCATACGCCACCACAATGGCTTCCGCCAGCAACTATTTCGATTTTACTTGAATGCGTGAAGCGCGCTAGCGATGTGCGCGCCGACCTCGCATTTGGGCCTGTGGGCGCCAGCCGCCGTCCCGGCTTCAATTGTTTCAGATCTGCGATTCTCGCATACAATGGAGGTACTCGCGCAGCGAAAGGGAAGAACCGATGACCGCCACAAGATCTGCCGACGGGGAATTGCCCGCCACATCTGCGGGCCGCGCCCGCGAAGGATTACCCGCCGACAATGTCCGTTTGGACTGGGCAATGGCGATCATCTCTTGCGCCATCGTATTTGGCTTGTACATTGATGGCTGGGCGCACAATCACGGCCAGGTGGACGACAGCTTCTTTACGCCCTGGCACGCCCTCCTTTACGGCGCCGTCGGCCTTTCGGGGCTCGTATTGATCATCAACCATTTTCGCAATGTCAGCAAAGGGTTTCGCTGGAGCCAAGCCTTGCCCGCCGGATACGCGCTCTCGCTGATTGGCTTCTTCGCCTTTAGCGCCGGCGGCTTAGTCGATATGCTTTGGCATGAAGCCTTCGGCTTCGAAGAGGGCATCGAAGCGCTCATCAGCCCCGCGCACCTCTTCCTCGCGCTGACCGGTTTGCTCATCCTGACCGGTCCCATCCGCGCGCTCTGGCGGCGTGAGGGCGACGGCAGTTGGAGCAGCCTGGGACCGGCCATCCTTTGTTTCATCTGCATCACCTCGGTCTTTACCTTCTTCAACGCCTACGCGCCAATCGGCGGCGATATGATTATTCTCACCGGACCGCGGCCCGAACCACACAGCCTCCATGACGTCGCCGGCATCATCCCCTTCATCATCCAGAGCAACATCCTGCTCGCGGCGGCGCTTTTCATGGCTCGGCGCTGGTCCCTGCCCTTCGGCGCGCTCACGCTGCTCTTCCTGCTGAATTCGCTGCTGATGACCTGGTATCGGGTCGGCGAGGCCGGCGAGTTCATTTTCGCTATCAGCGCCGCGCTTGTCGGCTTGCTGGCTGATACCTTGCTCAGCGGATCAGAGCGTGTCGAAACCAGCCGCTTGCGCTTCGCCGCTTTTGTAATTCCATTCGCCTATAGTCTTGGCGCCATGCTGGTAATTCACATTCTAGGCAACAGCGTCTGGGGCAGCGGCGGGCTCTGGTGGCTGATTCACATGTGGCTCGGCGTCCCGGTCATGGCCGGCGCCTTCGGTTATGGTTTGAGCTTGCTCCTGCGGCAGCCGGCAATCCCCGAGCCCAGATCGACCTGATATGCCAGAGCGTCTGTCATGACCGGCGCCCAGCAGCGCCGCTCGACGCTGCTCGTACTCATTCTGTTGTGCCTGCCCGCCTGCCGGCAACAGCAGATCGCCGCCAGCGATATTCAGCTTCGCTTGGAGGCGGGAGACGTCCAAGTCGGCGAAACGACCTTGCTCGTGAAGGTGACGGACAAAGACGGCAATGCGCTCGCGCAGCCGGGCAAGCTGAGCGTCCGCGGCGACATGCGCCATGCCGGCATGGTCCCGGTCTTCGCCGAAGCGGATCGGGCGACCAATGGCGTCTACACGCTGCCCTTCGAATGGACGATGGGCGGCGCCTGGATCGTCGAAGCCAGCCTCACCTTAGCGAGTGGCGCCGTCGCCAGCGAGACATTCGAGCTTGAGATCGAATCGGAATCGGGCGCGGGCATGAACCACAAGGATCACGGCCGCATGGATGGCGAACGAGACCTGCCCGGCGAAAGCAGCGCCGTTTACATGCGCGTCACGAATCGCGGTGAATCCGACCGCGTCATCGTCTCGGCAGAAAGCGAAGCGGCTCAGCGCGTTGAGTTCCACCAGACCTTAGTCGAAGACGATATCGCCCGCATGGAAACGATTGATTCCCTGATCATCCCGGCCGGCGAGACGCTCGAGCTTCAGCCCGGCGGCGCGCATATCATGCTCACTGGTCTCAACATGAATCTTCTGCCGGATAGCCAAATCCCGCTGCGACTCACAAGCGAATCGGGCACGGTATACGACCTGGACGTACGCATTGCAAACATGCTGATGGGCGATCTGGATGAGGCCATCGCAATCGGCGATCTCGTCTTCGGGGATCGCTGGGCGCGGCCCGCTCAAGCTGGGAGCATGAGCCACAGCGACATGGAGATTGCGTCAGAAGGGGACGACGCTTCCGGCTAACGATTCGCGTGTTGCCTTAGCTGGCTCTGCTCTTCGCAACAGTCATCCACCGTAGAACGGACTTGCCGCGCAGCGCCGCCGGCAGCAAGCGCGCCAGCGCCTCGCTCTCAGCCGCGTCCAGCGGTCGTAGCAGCAGCAAGACGCCGGCGTAAACCAAACTTCCCAAAATCAGCGCCGGCAGGGACTGACCGAGTGCCAGCAGGACCATGATCATGGCAGCCAGCGAAACCAGCGGGCGCCAGAGCAAGCTCAAGACTCGCAGATCGGTCAGCTTGCGGCGGACAAAATAGATGAAGGGCAGGAAGAGCGCGACTTCCGAGACAATCGTGGCGATCGCCGCCGCTTGAAAACCGTACTCGGGAACAAAGAGCAAGTTCGCCGTCAGGTTGAATACGACGGCGCCCGCGAATGCCCGCGTGACCAGGCGCTGCATGCCGAGGCTGACGAGCGTGTATTGCGTAAGACTGTTCAGCCAGCCGAAGGGAATGCTCCAAATCATTAATTGCAAGGCGATTGCGCCCTGCGGAATATAGCGCGCCCCGCCCAGGATCAGCGTCAGCGGTTCGGCCAGCGCGGTGAACGCGACCGCCAGCGGCAAGGTCGCCGCGAACAGTAGCTTGATGCCGAAGCGAAAGGTCTGGCTGAGCGTCGCAAGATCATCCTTCGCCTGACGGGACATCACCGGAAACAGCGCCTGCGTGAAGAATGAGGGCACGATGTTAATCGCCAGCAGCCACTTGTAAGCGGTGCTATATTGCGCAACGATCTCCGGCCCCTTCAGCGCCTGCAATATCAGAATGTCCACTTGAAAGAAGACCGTCGCCAGAAAGTGGTTGAGCATCAGGGGCAGGCTCTCGCTTGCCATTGAGCGGATGAGACCGACATCGGGAAGACGGCGTCCGACGCGCCCAATGAGCTTGCGCCCCGCCCAGAGCAAGACCAGCAGCGTCAGACAGTTGTTGAAGATGCTGATCGCCGCCAAACCGACAATGCCGTGGCCCAGCAGCAAGACGATGACGCCGAAGACCGCTTTGAACATCGTCGTGATCGTCGCGATCGCCGCCGGCTTCTCCGCCTGCTCGTTGGCGTAAAACAGTGAGGTCATGCCTTTCGACAAGCTGGCCGGGAACAAGCCGATATACAGCAAGCCGATGGCAACCAGTCCGTCGCTGCTGATCGCTTCGGCGCCCGAGCTCTGCCAGAGCAGCATGACGCCGGCCAGCAGCGGAACGCCCGCCAGGCTCAATATCAGGCGAAAGAATGACGTATTGTAGAGGTAATAGCCAGCCAGGGCGCGCCGCTGCGAGGCTTCGCGAATTAGAAAGAGATCCAGCCCGAAATTGGTGAATATGTCAAAGGCGACAAAGAGCACGACCGCGAAGTTGTAAATCCCGACTTCCATCGGCAGCAGCAGCCGGTACATCACAATCGCGAAAGCCAGATCAATGCCGCGATTGAACAGGTTGAGGATGATTGGCGCGGCGCTGTTGCGCGCTACCCTGGCCAAACCAGAGGACTCCGCCGTGTTCAAGCCGATATAGGCGCGCCAGAACCAAGCGCCTAACATAAACAAGATGACCGCCACGCTGATCGATGAGGCGAACATGCCCAGCTGCACGCTCGCCGGGCTGTATATCAGGCGGACGGTCCAATCGCCGGCCGGCAGCTCAACACCCTGCAAATTCGCCAGCACCAGGCGCACAGCCAACCCGAATTCCGCGTCCTCGCCACTGCCAAACGGGCGGGCAAATGCGTGCCAACCCGGCATATAACTCTCGCTGACGACCAGCCAACTGTCGCCGGCGGCGCTGACGTCAATGAATTTCTCGCGCCCGCTGTCTCGACTGACGGCGGCGGGCTGATAACGCGGAATATGCAGGCCCCCCGCCAGGATCCCGAGCTCGGCGAACCTGAATCCGCCGCCATACTCAGCCAGCCAGCGCGGGTCCCAATCGGCTTTGTCCACCAGAAAGGCGCGCGGCATCACCGCTTCGTTTTCCCAGATGGCGACTTCCTGCCGGAAGACATCCTTCCAGCCCGGCAGGTACATCTCAAAGTCGGGCTCGGTCAAGACATAGCGAACATTCAGCAAGCTCAGCAGATCCGATTGCAGGACACGCTGGTAGCCGGCCGGGCTGCGTATTTCATCCGTGTACAAAGGCGCGATCTGATTGTGATCCAGCATATACTGCGGCTGCAGCGAGCGCATCGTCTCCACATACCCAGCCGGAATGATGCTGTCATACCCGCCAATCTCGTCCAAGCCATAGCGCATGCCCACATTTGGCACGAGCATGTGAACTTCACCCGGCTGTTCCAGGCTCGTCACACGAAATCGACCGGGCTGGCCCTGCAGGAACTCAATCGCCGGTGGTTTGAAGTCCAAGAGCAAGGGATCGCTTGCCGGATTGAAATCGTAGGACGCGATTAGCAGGTCAATCACAGTTAGGCACAGAGCCAGAGCGGCCGGGAGCGACGAGCGACTGCGCGCCGCCCATAGAAATACAACGCCGCTGACGATCAACAGCGCGCCCAGCGTCAAGAACTGCGGCAGTTGATAGCTGAAGAACATCCGCCCATCGGAAAAGGCGCGCCAAGCCTCATCCCAATCCCTTACCAGGCGATTGAAGAGCGGCTCAAAGTCGGCGAAGTTGGCAAAGACAAAAGCCGCGCCCAGGCAAGCCGCCAGCCCGGCGACAACCAGCAGCAGCCCGACCAGCGACGCCGCCCGCAGCCCGCCGCGCTGCCGTCCGCCCCGCGCGCTCAATCGGTCCAAGCCGATGCCCGCCAGCGCCGCGATCGCCAAGGTCAAAGCGAAGACCCAGCGGAAGGGCGAATTCAATTGATTCATGCCCGGCAGATGAAATATCAGCGAATAGGTCTGCGCGCCGAACATGAAGGACAGGGCCAAAATCGACAGCAGCCCAAATATGACCGTGTAAACGGCAAATCCGGCCCGTCTTAAGCCTGTTGCCAACCCGTATAGCGCCAGGAAGAGTGGCAATATTCCCAGGTAAAGGGCGCTTTCCACAAAGTTCTTGACACCCCAAAAGATGTAATCGCGCGGCAGATCCGCCGTCTTGGTCAAGTCGGCGATCAACTCGCCACTGAATGCGTCGACATAATGGTGATGCGCCGGGCTGCCGTGAAAATGCGGCAGTAAGAATTGCGCCATATTTTGCGGCGGATGCGCGTAGCTCAGCACCGTCTCGAGGCTCGCGCGCTCGGCTCGCCAATTGCTCTGCACGAATTCATATAGCGGGATCAGTTGCAGCGCCGACAGACCAATGCCGAGCGCCACTAGCGCGACCAGCCAGAGCGCCTTGGACAAAGCCCAGGTTAGTGGCGGCGCGCCCGCCTCGCGCCAACGCCGCCCGAATTCCCAGAGCAGACGAAAAGCGGCGAAGTAGCCGGCGATCAATAGCGTGTAAATCGTCAGCTCGATATGCCCAGCCAAGATATTACAACCGAGGGCGATCGCGCCAATCAGCACCCAGAGCAGCGCCGTACCGCGAAAGATCCACAGACTGCGCCCCCGCAGGATATTCTCGATCATCCAGAGGATAAGCGGCAGCCAGACAGCCGCCGCCACAATCATTGGAAATACGACGCTCGCGATCAAGAAGCCGGAAAGTTGATAAACGATGCCGGCCAAGCATGCGCCAGCGCGTCCGACGCCCAAAGCGCGCATGAAGCCAGCCAGGAACAAACCAGCCAGCCACAGATTCAGTAAGATGAACCAGCCGTAAGCCGCGCTCAAGGGCAAGACATAGTAGATGACGCTGAGCGGATAGAGCGCCGAGTGCTGCCCGGCTGCGAAGAAAGGCGCGCCCGCAAACAGATGCGGATTCCACAGCGGTATCTCGCCTTGCGCGATCTGCGCGCGAATGAAGCTCTTCCATTGCAGGTTCTGCAAGACCATGTCGGACAGCAGCACGTTGTGCGGGATCGCCGGCGCGCGCGCTACTTCCCGATAAGCGGAATACGGCAAATCCTGGAAGAGATTCTCAGCCGGCAGCAGCGTTCGGCCGCCCAGGGTCTGCCGATGAAACATTAACAGCGGGGCGAGCAGCAAAATCAGAATCAAAGCGAGGTCAGGCGCGACCCGGCGGCGCAACGGCATCGGCATTGTGTTTCGTCAATTCTCGCAGTGGAGCGGTGGCATTTCTTTTCAGACTATATCTGTTATACACAGGCGGCCGATTTTTGCCTAGCCGAGTACGCGCCGGAAATATATCCCAAAGTTCGGCGAATATATCCCAAGAATTCTGCGATATATCCCTTGCGGCGCAATCGAATCGGTCTAGAATTGTAAGTATTCGGGTCTCAGTTGGCGTCACAGCGCCCCTGCGCGCGGGATTGCGGGCGGCGCTATTCGAGAGAGACTATCCGGCTCAGAGCGGAACAGTATTTCGATATGCATGGATTCACGGGAGCAGACTCATTTCAGCGCAGCAGGTCCAGCTCAAGCAGCGTACTCTGAAGGAATTCGCCATGGCGGACAGCTTGTTTGACAACCGCTACCGCTACAATTACATCTACCCGCGCGGCCGCTCCGGCGAGACCTTGCGCGCGGTCGATACAGCCGCCGATGATCGCCCGGTGGTGATCAAGCGCCCCAACCCCAATGACGCGCCGCCCATCCGCGCCGGGCAGGAAGTCAGCATTATCAATGAACGCGAGGCATTAAAGCGCCTGGCGGGGCATCCCGTCTTGACTGAACTGCTGGGCAGCGGCCAATTCTTCGTCGGCGGCATCCCCCAGCAGTACATCGTGATGGAGCGCGCCGAGGGCGTCATCATCGAGGATGAAGTCGCGCGTCTCGCCGGCCTGCACCAACGGCTGCCCGAGCTTGAAATGCTGGAGATCCTTGACCGCCTTGTCGAGCTCCTGCGCGCCGCCCATGACCTCGATATTGTCTATAACGATGTCGATGCCAAGCACCTGTTTTGGAACCGCGAACGCTACGAACTGAAAGTGATCGACTGGGGCAACGCCGTCTTTCTCGAAGGCGATGAAGCAACGCTGGGTGGCATCAGCCGTCAAACCGACATCTATCAAATCGGCGAGCTTATCTACTTCATCTTGTCCGGCGGTTATCGCATCGAGGTCCCGCGCGACGCCGATGCCGACTTTCGCGTGGACTTTCACCAGGACAGCGAATCGATTGATCCGCGCCTGCAGGCGATTGTCACGCGCGCGGCGCATCCAAACCTGCGCTATCGCTACGCCTCCTTGGGCGAGCTCAACGCCGATCTCCTGCGTTATCGCACGCCTTTGGAGCAAGACCGCAACTCGATCGTTTCGCGAACCCTCGACAAGCTGCGCGCCACGGATTTAAGCCGCAACGACCTGCTCGCCTTGCAGACCAATCTGCAAATCGCGCTGCGCCAGAATCCCGCATATCCGGCGGCGCGCAAAGCCCACACGGAGATCGTCGACCGCCTGCGCGATCTCGAAGTCGCCGCCGATCTTGACGCTGTGCGAATCTATATGCGCAGCCAAAACTGGGCCAGCGCCGCCGACCTGCTGGCGCAACTGCGCGGGCGCGCCGGCAGCCGAACGGGCGGCTTGGTGCAGCTCTTGCTCGACTGGTGCCTGATGCTGGCCGACAGCCAGCTCGACAGCGTTCCCGCCTCCGTCTCCCAGGCGGCCAACCTTCTGTTTGAATACCGAGCCGACAAAGCAGCCAACACCCTGTTGCTAGGCGCCGTCGAAGACGACGACCTGCGCCGGCTGCAATGGCGGCTCGCCGAGCGCGTCTCCTCCCATTTTCCGGAGGTGCTGCTGCTGAGCCCCAATCTGTATCGGGTCGAATGCGCCATCCAGCGACTGGGCTCAGAAGGCATCCCGATTGACGAGGCGGGAAACATCCTGGCAGGCGTCAATCGAGCGCTCGACCAAGTCGAGCAAATGCGACAGCCCGGCGCCAACCAACTGCGAGACATCTATCGAGCCGTAGTCGAAAGCCTCTCGGCGCTCAACGCCAATCTGCAGACGCTCAGCTTGCAGCACGAATTCTCGGAGAGCCGCCTGCCGCTGAACGCGCTCACCCGCGCCTTGAACGCGGCTATGGCGCTGGCGGACAATATGCACGTCATCGGCAAGGGCGCCGCCAACAACCCGCGAGACGCCCTCGCCGCCCTCGACGCCAGCCGCGCGATTGACCCAACTATCGCGGTCTGGGACAAGATTGAAGATTTCCTGGGCTTGCTCTACGAAATCCTGCAAAACAGCCAGACCTACGTGCCCGCAGCCGATGGTTCCGATCTCGAAAAGTGGCTCGCCAAAACGCATGATGAGTTGCGTCCCTTCGCCGGGCAACTCTTTGACGACATGTTGAGTGAAATGCTCGAGGGCATTGAAACGGCGCAGGTGGCTTGGAATCGCTACCGCGAAGTGATCGTCGCCGGCGATAAAGCCGAAACGACCGGCGTCTTGGACCGCGCCGCCGAGACTGTCGCCACCATCAGCCCGACGCTATCGAGTTGGTTCAGCCAATTGAGCGCGGTCGTGGACAAGGCAAATTATGTCGAACGCCATTCCGTGCCGGGCCACCTGGGCCGCACGCTTGCGGACGGCTGGGCGGCTTTCGATCAAGGGCAATTGGCGGACGCCCAGCGCCTGGGCCAGCAAGCAATGGAAATCGCCCGCAGTGACAGCGAGCAATTCATCGCCGAGCGGCTCTGGCGGCTCGCGCGCATCCTGCGAGAATGGGTTGAGCGCAACGGCGTCGAAAGCGAAAGCCGAACGCAGAATGCGCTGCTGGATATCGAAGAGCTCTTCACGGAGCTTGAAAATCGCGCAATCAATGGATTCGCCACGCAGATGCCCAGCACCGAGACCTATCTGAAGGCGATGAGCCAAGGCTTGGTGCAAGCCTTCGCCACCACCAATACAGCGGCGCTGCGCATTCTCTTCGCGCATTACATCCTCTCCGGCGTGCTTGACGCCCACGATGGCGCCATTGATGATGCCCGTTTTTGGCATGCCGCCTGCATCCTCACATTACCCGACGCCGCTGAAAGCCACATCGCCGCGGGCAAACTGGACGAGTTTATCGATAGGCGCGACAGCCTGCTCAACGCGCAGCATATTTTCGCCGAACTCACCGGTCCTCATATCGCGGACAGCCTCGCCGAATTAATTCGTCAGTTGGAAGCGAATCCCCAATCGCGACTGTTGATGCCCGGCATTCAGAGTCTGAAGGCGCTGGAATCGGCGCTGGAGGACTGGGCAGACGCCGAGTTTCGCGCGGCCGGCAACAAAATCGAGCAAGTGCTGCGTAGCATTACTGAGGCGGAATCCAACGCCAATATCAGCATGGGCGCATATCGCGCTTGGATGTTGGAGCTGCAAGCCGGCTTGGCCGAGCTCAGCGTGAAGCGCCGCAATCTCCTGAGTGAGATCGATCGACAACTCGATGAGCCTCAGCCAAGCGTTCGAGACGCCATCCACTCGCAAGCCGATGTAACCGAAGACTTGCTCGGATACAAGCACGCGCAAACGATGCTGGGCTGGCGCGATACCTACGAAGCCTTCCTGAGCATCTACGGCGGCGACAAAAGCCGCGCGCAAAAGCTGGAAGCGATGGACGAGCTGTTCAAAGCCATGTTCATCGATCGCAATCCGGCATATCCGCTCTTCCGCCGCTGGTATCGCCAGGTGGAAGCCCTGCCGGAAGATCCGCCGGAGCCGGAGGAGCGCGAGCCCGCTGGGCCGCCCAGCCTTGAAAGCGCCGAAAACATTGAACACGCGCAACTGCCGGAAGCGGCGCCGGCGCCAGAAGTGGTCGCGAGGTCGCCGGACGTAAATCGCTGGGTCTTCAACGTCGCCCTGTTAGTCGGCGTCATTCTCGTCATCGGCGGGCTCATCTCACTGGCCGGCAGCGGCGAACTGAACCGCATCCTGGCCGCAATCCTGCCCGACTCCGCTCCCGCGCAAACGGGCGCCGCAGAATCTAACGAGGGCGCGCCCGACAAGCTTGAAGCGGTCGAGCCCGAACCGCCGCAAATTGTCGCCAACTCGCCCAAGGAAGTCGAAAACGCAAAGGTGTCCACCTCAACATCTGAGCCGGCTGCAGCCGAAGAGCCAGAGCCGACTGCAATCCCGACGGAAGCCCCAACCATCGCCAGTGCTGCCGAGACCAGGCCTCTGCCGGCCGGCGGCCTTACGGGAGCGCAAAACTTGCTCGCGCTGTACGCGAACGCGCAGTCCGCTCCCTTCTGGGACGCCGAAGCCTTCAGTCTGCAAAACGGTTCCTGGCGCTTGGGCCTCAGCGGCGCAGCAGACGGCGGGACGATTTTCCAAGCCGCGCCGGCCAATCTGCTCGACAGCAGCTACGGCAATGACGCGCCAGCGCGCATCAGCCGCGTCGAGGCCGATATCGCATTGCACAGCGCTGACCCCGAAGCGGCCGGAGAGGCTTATTTCGGTCTGCTATTGCGGCGCGCAGAAGGTGGCGCCAGCGCGGGCATACAGATACAGCAAGTCGGTCCCAATGTGATCAGCCTCGCCCTCTACCGGGATGGCTCTACCGATGTAATCAGCCAGCGCACGGTCAATAACTTCATCACCCGCCTGCGCCTTGACCGCGACTCGGCGACCGGCGCCCTCAGCGCCTACTTCAATGATTCGCGCATTGGCGATCCCATCGACTTTGCGCCGCCCAAGGCCGCGGTCGAGCCGGTCGTCTTCGTCAAAGAAGGCGGCGTGGTCATTGGCGTCGCAGCATGGCGCGTCACGTTGGAGTAGCCTATCTGTCGCATCGTCGAACAATGTAGGGGCGACCTGGTAGGTCGCCCGTGTCAAAGCGTTGAGAATTGTAGGGGCGACTCTGTGAGTCGCCCAGTAACGCGACAAATCGCAACGCTACTTCGCAGCCGCGTCCAGCACAGCGTCCGGCTCATGAACAGCCGCGCCATTGCCACCCGTCGCCAGCGCGCCCGCGTTCGCGCCCATCGCGCTGACGAAATTCTGTACCATGCTCGTCAGCTCCATTGGCAGCACAAACTTGGTCGACGGGCTACTGCCGACCTTTTCCAGCATCTCCATATATTGCAGCGCCATCGTCTTGCTATCGACTGCGCGCGCCTGCTCGGTGATCGCCTTCAGCGCCATCGCGAAGCCTTCCGCGCGCAGCATCTGCGCCTGGCGTTCGCCTTCCGCTTCCAGAATCTGCGACTGCTTCTGCCCCTCGGCTTCCAGGATCGCCGACTGCTTGCTGCCCTCGGCGCGGG
>JAPOYS010000139.1 GCA_026706455.1 Chloroflexota bacterium
GCCGAAGTGGCGGAATTGGCAGACGCGCTACGTTCAGGGCGTAGTTCTCTTCGGGGAGTGTGGGTTCGACTCCCACCTTCGGCACTATCGCAGCCCGGCCGCGCGCCGGGTTTTTTCGTACTAGGCGCGCCGAGCTTGCTGCGCAATCTATACGCCGCGTGGGCGGCAGAGCGGGTTCTGCGGCTCCTCACATCACCTGGCCCGATTCTCGCCTTGCGCGCTGGCGCAATCCACCCCCTGTATTATGATTATACGAAGCGGACGCAGGAGCGATGACGGGCGATGGCGGAAGCGGGATTGAATTCTAGAGTTGAGGCGAGCGCAGGCGGCGGGCGCGTTCGGCGCCTGACCAGCATCCAGGTAATGTTAGCCGTGGCGCTGTCCTTTGGCCTGATCCTGGCGCTGAACTTCAGCAACCGCATCACGCTCGACCGCGACCTGGGACGCATCCACGTTCGTTTTTCGGCCGAAATCGAGGCTTTGCTCGCCGAACAACAAGAATTGATCGAGCAACTCAGCTACGTCAAGAGCGATGCCTATGTCGAATATTGGGCGCGCGACGAAGGAAAAATGATTCGCGAGGGCGAGGTCTTGATCATGCCAAAGAGCCGCGCGCAAGACGCCACTGCTTACAAATCGACGATTCGCATGGTCGAATTTGAAACGACCGCGCCCGAGCCGGAGAATTGGGAATTGTGGTGGGCGCTGTTCTTTGACGGCCCGCCGCCCAGATTCAACTAATTGGTTGGCCGCCGCCGGCCTTCGCGTCGTCACGGGGCTCTTACAGAAACGCGCGGCTGAGCGGTCAGGAATTTCACTTAGGCGCCGGCCTGCTCGCGCAGGACGTAGGGTGGCGGCGCGCCGGCGTAGTCCACCAGCCGGGCTTCAAGTCGTTGCGGTCCGATTGCCAGAATGTTTCCGGGCCGCGCATTGGCGAGCCTGACGACAGCCAGAGCGAAAATGTGACCGGCGGCCGATTGAACGCTGCTCGTCAGGAGGCCGACTTCTTTGTCGCCCGCGAATACGGGCGCTGGCGCCGGCGACATCGACGACAGCGCCAGCTTGACCAGGATCTTTGCCAAGCGCCCGCGGCTCTCCAGTCGCGCGATAATCTCTTGACCCGTGTAGCAGCCCTTGCTGAAGCTGATCTCGTCCCACAAGCCAAGCTCGAGCGGAATATAGGCTGAGGTCAATTCGGGACCCGCGGGCCTGCCGCTGCGAATGCGCAGGCAGTTGTAGGTCAAGGAGCCGGCCGGCAGCAGGCGGGCGCGTGACCCGCATTGCAGCAGACGGCTGTGCAGCGCCACAGCCGAGGCCTGCGGAACGATGAGGATCCAATGGTCGCCGCAGATGGATTTGCGCCGCGCGATAATCAGCTGTCCAAATTCGGACTCGACTTCATCGCAGGCCAAGGGCGCAATGGCGCCCGAATTGGGGACGAGGTCTCCGACGGCGGCGCTGGCTCCCATGCCGTGCAGGGCGAAGTGCGCCGTTGCCGCGCTGATATCGTCCACGCGCGCGTCGTCGCCGAAGAAAATGTTGCGGCGCAGGTAAGTCGCCAGCGCTTCGCCCTGACCGGCCTCGCTGACGAGCAGCAGCCCGGCCGCCAGACTGTAGCAGCTCGCCCGAAACAGGATGCGCGCGTTGGAATTCGTGAAGACCGTCGGCCTGCCTTGACGCTGCGTCAAGGCGGCGACGTCGTTGGTTGACATGCGGTTGACCAATTCGAAGCGGTCGCGCCCCCGCAAGAGGATGCGGCCTTCATGCGAGCGGTCCAGCAAAATCGTCCCCGAAAGCGCGGCTCGGTATTCGGCCGCCGGATCGCCATAATCCAGCGGTATGCGATCTGGCGCCAAGCGCGCGCCTAGCGACTCGTGGTAACGCGCCAACTCGTTCATGCGCGATCCAGCGGCAACTGCCGCGCGGCCAATTCTCGCCTGATGATGGCGGCGGCCGCCTCGATGGCTTCTGTCAGTTCATCATTGACGACAATATAATCGCATTGGCTCTGATAGGGCAATTCCAGCTTCCTCGCCCGTTCCAGCCGCTGGTCGATATCCGTGAGCGGATCGGCGCGCTCTTGCATGCGGCGCCGGAGCAGGTCGAGCTGCTCGCCTTGGCTGCTGCCCGGCGCCGTGACGAAGACCTGCACGACATCTTTGGGGAAGGCGGCCGCCAGCTCCCTGGCGCCCAGAACTTCGATATCGGCGATCCGAATGCCGCCGACAGCCAGCGACTCGTGAACGGCCGCCTTTGGAATGCCGTAGAATTTGCCCGGCGTGACTTCCTGATGTTCCAGCAGCTCCCCAGCGCCGATCATCCGCTTGAATTCTTGCTCGCAGACAAAAAGATGTTCGCGGCCCTGCTTCTCGCTGGCGCGCTTGGGACGGGTGGTGGCGGTCGCCAATTGACGGATGCTCGGAAATCTCGTCATGAGCGCCTTCATGATCGCGTTCTTGCCCGCGCCGCCGGGTCCAATCATGACAAAAATTACGCCGCGAATATTCTCTGATGCCGCCACCCTGTGCTATCCTCATAACTGACAAAGTCAGCGGACAGTGTATCAAGCGCCTTTGGCAATCTCCATAGCGATCTGGCGCCGCCTTTTTTGGATTGAGCCGGTGACGCGATCGGGCGCTTAAGCGGACAAATTGTAGAACAGCGCGCGCCTGCGCGAGTCCTGCCCGAAAGGATGGACCATGCCAGCGAAAATCATCGACGGTCGTCTGGTAGCCGAGCGCCTTCAAGCAGAAATCAAAGGCGCCGCCGCCGAATACAAGGCGAGCCGGGGCGCTGCGCCTGGCTTGGGTGTTGTTTTGGTTGGCGATGATTCGGCTTCAGCCATGTACGTGCGCATGAAGCGGCGCGCCTGCGAGCGCGTCGGTCTGCGCTCCGAAGCGCGGATCTTGCCCGCCGACGCAACGCAGGCTCAGGTGGAAGCAGCCGTCCGCGCTTACAATAGCGACCCGGCGATACACGGCATCCTGCTGCAATTGCCCCTGCCGTCCCATGTTGATGAAGAGGCCGTGCTCAATGAGATCAGCCTGGCGAAAGACGTCGACGGCATCCATCCGATGAATTTGGGGCGGCTGGGCATGCGCGGTCGCGAGCCGACGTTTACGCCGGCGACGCCGACCGGCGTGATGGCGCTGATCAAAGAAACTGGCGTCGCCATCGAAGGAAAACGCGCGGTCGTGATCGGGCGCAGCAATATCGTCGGTCTGCCCGTTGCGCTGATGTTGACCAATGCGAACGCTACTGTCACGATCTGTCATAGTCGCACGCGCGATCTGCCGGGGACTGTCAAGCAGGCCGATATTGTCGTCGCCGCGGTCGGTCGGCCCGAATTTGTCAAGGGCGACTGGATCAAGGCGGGCGCCATCGTAATCGACGTCGGATCGAATTCCGTGCCCGATCGGGCGAACGAAAAAGGCTACCGTTATGTTGGCGATGTCGAATTTGAGTCGGCGCGCGCGCAGGCCGCCTACATCAGCAAAGTGCCGGGCGGCGTCGGCCCGATGACAATTACCATGCTCTTGGCGAATACCTTGAAGGCGGCGCGCGCTTTCCCGCCAGCTTGAATCCGCCGCCGGGCGCGCGGCGGCTACTGATCCAATATCCGCTTTTGGAGGATAGAAGCGGCATGGCAAGCCTCTTGCTCAAGAACATTCGCCATCTGGCGACCATGGATGAAGACCGGCGCGAGTTGGCTGGCGCCTGGATTCTCATTCGCGATCGTGTGATCGCGGGCTTAGGACAGGCTGGAACTGCGCCGGCCGCCGGCGCCGATCGGGTGCTTGATCTTTCCAAGCACGTCGTATTGCCCGGTCTGGTCAACGCGCACCATCACATGTTCCAGAGTCTGACGCGGGCGCTGGCGCAAGATTGCGAGCTTTTTGATTGGCTGGCGGCACTCTATCCCATCTGGGCGCGCTTGCGGGGCGAGCATGTCTACACGGCGGCGAAAGTGGCGATCGCCGAGCTGCTGCTCTCCGGTTGCACGACCGCCAGCGACCATCACTACATCTTTCCTAACGATGTTCAATTGGAGGATGAAATTCGCGCCGCCGCGGAAATGGGCATTCGCTTTCATGCTGCGCGCGGCTGCATGAGCTTGGGCGAAAGCGATGGCGGCTTGCCGCCGGACAGCCTGGTAGAGCGCGAAAGCGAAATCCTGCGCGATACTCAGCGACTGATCGAGACCTGGCATGACCCGACGCCGCAATCGATGCTGCGGATTGTCGTCGCGCCCTGCTCGCCCTTCAGCGTGACGGTGGACTTGATGCGCGAAGCGGCTCGCCTGGCGCGCGCATACGGCGTCCATCTCCATACGCATCTGGCCGAGAATGACAATGATGTCGCCTACAGCTTGGCTCGCTTCGGCGTCAGACCCGGTCAATACGCGGCTGATCTGGGCTGGCTTGGCGCCGATGTTTGGCATGCGCACTGCGTCAAGCTGAACGACAGCGAGATCCGCCAGTTTGGCCGCAGCGGCGCCGGCGTCTGCCATTGCCCGTCGTCGAATATGCGCCTGGCTTCCGGCGTCGCGCCCATCCGCAAGCTGCTGGACAATCAGGTCAAGGTCGGGCTGGGCGTGGACGGTTCCGCCTCCAATGATAGCGGGCATCTGCTGGGCGAAGCGCGGCAGGCGCTCCTCTTGCAGCGCGCCACTGGCGATCCGAGCGTCCTGTCTGCCCGTGAGGCGCTTGAAATGGCGACCCGCGGCGGCGCGGCGCTCTTGGGACGCGATGATATCGGCGAAATCGCAGTTGGCATGTCGGCCGATATCGTCGCCTTTCGATTGGACGGATTAAACCTGGCCGGCGGATTGAGCGATCCGCTGGCCGCGCTCGTCTTCTGCCAGCCGCCGGCGGTCGATCTCTCGATCGTCAACGGCGATGTCGTGGTGGAGGACGGCAATTTGCTCACCGTCGATTTGCCCCTCCTGATTGAGAAACACAACGAATTGGCGCTACAATTGATGCGGGGCGAGCGCTGATCATGTCTCGCCCGCCAGCGCTGGCAATACCGAGGAGCGCCAATGTCAATTGTTGATCGCCTGGCCGCGGCCCGCGGCGAGAGGCCCGCCGACCTGATACTGCGCGGCGGGCGGTTGGTGAATGTCATCAGCGGCGAGATCTATCCGACCGACATCGTCATTCACGACCGGCATGTCGTCGCCTTGGGCGACGGCTACAGCGGCGAACAAGAAGTGGACCTGCTTGGCAAGTTCGTCGCGCCCGGGCTGATCGACGCCCACGTTCATATCGAGAGCAGTTTGGTGACGCCGCCGGAATTCGCCCGCGCCGTCCTGCCGCATGGCGTGACGACCGTCATCACCGATCCGCACGAGATCGCCAATGTCCTCGGTCTTGAAGGCATGCGCTATATGCTCGAGCGCGCCAAGCATGGACAACTCAATATGTTTGTGATGGCTTCCAGCTGCGTGCCGGCGACGGACATGGAGACATCGGGCGCGCGGCTGGAGGCCGAAGATCTGGCGCCGCTGGCGAATCATCCCTGGGTGCTGGGCTTGGCCGAATTGATGAACTACCCGGGCGTGGCGCTGGGCGACGAGGGCATGCTGGACAAGATCGCCCTGTTTGGAGACAAGGTCCTCGATGGACATGCGCCCGCCATGAGCGGCAAGCTGCTCAACGCTTACGTGGCCGCGGGCGTCGAGAGCGAACATGAATGCACAACGGTGGCCGAAGCGCGCGAAAAGCTGCGCCTGGGCTTGACCGTCTTCATCCGCGAGGGCAGCACCACGCGCAATCTAAAGCCGCTGCTGCCGCTGGTCAGACCCGAGAATCACAGCGCCATTTGCTTCTGCACCGACGACCGCATCCCGGCCGACTTGATTGATCAAGGCTCGATCGATTATATGATCCGCGTCGCCATCGCCGCAGGCGTCGACCCCATGATGGCGATTCGCATGGGCAGTTACAACACCGCTCGCCACTTCCGCCTGAAGAAATACGGCGCGTTGGCGCCGGGCAAATACGCCGATCTCGTGGTCGTTTCCGATCTGCGCGATTTTGTGCCCGAGCAGGTTTACCGCGGCGGCGTCCTCGTCGCGCGCGCCGGCGAGATGATCGGCGAGCGCCCGCCAGCCCGCCGCCTTGATCTGCGCAGCACGGTCAATATCCGCGCTTCTTCGCTGGACTTCCGGGTCAAAGCGGTCGCTGAAATGATACGCGTTATCGGGACGATACCGCATCAAGTGGTCACCGAACACCGGCTGGAGCGGGCGAAAATCGTCGATGGTTTCGCCGTCAGCGATGTCGAGCGCGATATACTCAAATTCGCCATGATCGAACGGCATCGGGCCAGCGGCAATCTGGGCTTGGGTTTCGTCAAGGGATTCGGCTTGCGGCGCGGCGCCATCGCCGGCACCGTCGCCCACGATCACCACAATCTGGCCGTCATCGGCGCCGACGATGAGAGCATGAAGACGGCGGTCGCGGCGATCGTTGAGATGGGCGGCGGCTTGGTGATTGCCGACGGCGATTCCGTCTTGGCGCGTATGCCCTTGCCGGTCGCCGGCTTAATGAGCGAGTTGCCAATTGAAGAGGCGCGCCGGCAATATGATCAGATGATCCAGGCGGCGCGGGCTTTAGGCAATCAGATGAGCGACCCCTTCATCGTCATGAGCTTTATGGGACTGGAGGTCATCCCCAAGCTCAAGCTGACCGATCTCGGATTGGTGGACGTCGAAACGTTCAAGCTGGTTGAGCTATTTGTATGAGGACGCTCATTTATTTTTCGTCAATTTATGCTAGAGTATCGACATTCTGTAACGGCAGTCCTTATCAGGCATCGACATGGTAGACCATACAAAATTGCAGACGCTGCGGCACGGCGTGGAAGAACAGCGCGCCGATATCATCGCATTCTTGCGCGAGATCTGCGCCATCCCCAGCATGGAAAATCAGATTCGCGCTTGCGGCGAGCGTATCGCCGACGAAATGCGGCGGCTGGGCTACGACGAGATCTTCTGGGACAAGATGGGCAATATCGTCGGCAAGATCGGCGCTGGCGATAAGATTCTTCTCTACGACAGCCATATTGACACCGTCGGCATCGGCGACCCCGATGAATGGGAATGGGATCCCTTCGAAGGCAAGATCGAAAACGGTATCCTCTACGCCCGCGGCGCCTGCGATGAAAAAGGCAGCACGCCGGGCATGGTCTACGGCTTGGCTTTGGCGCGCGACCTCGGCTTGCTGGAGGGCTTCAGCGCCTATTACTTCGGCAACATGGAGGAATGGAACGACGGGCAGGCGCCGCAAGCCTTCGTGCAGACCGAAGGCGTCAAGCCGGATTTCGTCGTCATCGGCGAGCCCACCAAGATGCAAATCTATCGCGGGCACAAGGGCCGCGTCGAATTCAAGATTGTGGCCAAGGGCAAGAGCGCCCACGCCGCCAGCAACTACCTGGGCGACAACGCCATTTACAAGCTGCTGCCGATTATCGAGCGCATCAGCCATATCGAGCCGGAGCTAGGCGACCACGATTTCCTCGGGCAGGGCCGGATTACGGTCACTGACATGGAAGTCAAGACGCCCAGCATCAACGCCGTGCCCGATGAGGCGACCATCTATGTCGATCGGCGCATCACCTTCGGTGAGGAGCCGGCCACGGAGCTAAAGCGCTTGCAAGCGATCATCGGCGAACGCGATGATATTCAGGCCGAGATCCTGGTTTATGACGAGCCGAGCTACACTGGTTTCGTCTTCCCGCTGGACAAGGTCTACCCGGCATGGGCTTTCGAAGAAGACGAGCCGATCGTCAAAGCGGGTTTATCGGCGGCTGAAGTGCTCTACGGTCACGTCGACACGGGCAAGTGGGATTTTTCCACCAATGGCATCTATTGGGCGGGCAAAGCGGGCATCCCTAGCATTGGCTTCGCGCCCGGCAATGAAATTCACGCCCACACCGTTCTCGATCAGGTGCCGCTGGAAGATGTGGTGCGCTCGACCGAATGGTACGCGCTCTTCCCGGCTATCCTGCGACAAACCTTGAACGGCGCCCGCTAAAACAGCGCAGGCGCATAGGGCCGAGGCGCTGACTCGCCCGCAAAACAGAGGTTGTAGGGGCGAGGCGACGACACGCTCGCAAAACAAAAGTCGTAGGGGCGAGCCGGTGGCTCGCCCACAGGCAGCAACAGGACGGACTTGTATCTTTTCAGGAGCGAACAATGCAGACGGACCTGCGAGGCCGCGACCTCATCAGCACCCAGGATTGGTCGAAGGAAGAAATCGAAACGCTGTTGGACGTCGCCTGGGATCTCAAACGAAGGCGGGCGCTGGGCGAGCCGCAGGCTCTGCTGCGCGACAAAGTGCTGGCGCTGCTCTTCTTCTTCACCAGCACGCGCACGCGCATCAGCTTTGAAGCCGGCATGGCCCAGCTGGGCGGGCACGCTCAATTCATCGACAGCACGACAACGCAAATCAGCCATGGCGACACCGCCAAAGAAATCGGCGAAATCGTCGGGCGCTACACCGATGGCATCGCCATTCGCCAATGCGATTGGGGCATTGGCAACGCCTACATCAACGCGGTCGCCGACGCCAGCCGCGCGCCCGTTCTGAATATGCAGTGCGAAATCTATCACCCGTTTCAAATCCTGGCTGATCTGATGACCATTCAGGAGAAATTTGGACGCGATCTGCGCGGCAAGACGATCAACATCTCCTGGGCTTACGCCTCCAGCTACCAAAAGCCGATCTCGGTGCCGCAGAGCCTCGTCCTCTTGATGACTCGCTTCGGCATGAATGTCCGCCTGACGCGGCCGCCGGAATACAAGCTGATGCCGGCAATCGTCGAACAGGCGCAAGCGAACACATCCAAACACGGCGGTTCCTTGGAGATCATGGACGACTTTGACAGCGGCTTCGCCGACGCTGACATCCTCTATCCCAAGAGTTGGGGCAGCTGGCTGACCACGGAGGACGATGAAGAATCGGCGCGTATTGGCGCCCAGTACCAGGACTGGATCGCGGACGACCGGCGCATGGCGCTGGCTGGAGATGACGCCATCTACATGCACTGTCTGCCGGCCGACCGCAACATCGAGGTGACCGACAGCGTGATCGACGGTCCGCAGAGCGTCGTCTATGATGAAGCCGAAAACCGCCTGCATGTCCAGAAGGCGGCCATGGCCTTGACCATGCGTTAAGCCCAGTCAGCTTGCAGGTGGCTATCGACGGTGCAGGCTTCACGAGTGAAAGCGTCCCGCGATGATCGATAAGCTGGTGGTGGTGGCCATCGGCGGCAATTCGCTGATACCCGACCCGGCCAACCCCCATATCGACGAACAATGGGAAGCGGTGCGCGAGACCTGCCGTCACATCGCCGACATGACGGCGGCCGGCTGGCAGGTGATCATCACACACGGCAACGGTCCGCAAGTCGGGTATATTTTGAATCGCGCCGAGATCGCCAAGCGCGAAGCCGGCATTCACGATGTGCCGCTCGATCTTGTGGTGGCGGACACCCAGGGCAGCATCGGCTATATGCTGCAGCAAGCTCTCGACAACAAGCTGCGGAACGTCGGCAAAAACCAGACCGTTGTCACCATCATCACGCAGATGCGAGTCGATCCGAACGACCAGGCTTTCCAGAATCCGGACAAACCGGTCGGCGGCTTCATGTCGCGGGAAGAAGCGTTCGAGGCGCGCGCGGGGGGTTGGCAAGTGATGGAGGATGCCGGGCGCGGCTGGCGGCGCGTGGTGGCTTCGCCCAAGCCCATCCAGGTCAACGAGATCAACGCCATCCAGGCGCTCGTGCTCAGCGGTTATGTCATCATCGTCTGCGGCGGCGGCGGCGTGCCGGTGGTGCGCAACGAAATCGGCCGGCTGCGCGGGATCGCGGCGGTGATCGACAAGGACCACGCCAGCAGTCTTTTGGCGCAGACATTGCGCGCCGATCTTCTCTTGATTTCTACGGGGGTGGAAAAGGTCTGCCTTGATTTCAACACGCCGCGCCAGCGCGAGCTCGATGTGATCACCTTGCTGGAAGCGCGCCGCCACCTGGAACAGGGTCATTTCGCCCGCGGCAGCATGTACCCCAAGGTCGAAGCCGCCATCGACTTCGTTCACAACGGCGGACCGCAGGCGATCATCACCAATCCGGAGAACCTGACGCGGGCGCTGCGGGGCGAAACCGGCACGCGGATCGTCCCGGGCGGCGACGGCTGAGCCGCGAATGGAGTATAGTGTAAGAATGGCTGCAATTGTCCCGAAGACGAAAAGGCCATGGCGGAAGTAAAGGAACTGCGCTGCGTCATCGGCGACTGCCGCTTCGCGCTCGATGAAGTTCGCTATACTTGCCCCGCGCATGGCGAGGCGGGCACGCTCGATATTTTGTACGATTACGCCGCCTTGCGCGCCGCGCTTGACCGTGACGCCTTGGCCGCTTCGCGCGTCAACAATTGCTGGCGCTACAAAGCGCTGCTGCCACTGGCGCCCGAAAGCATCGTCCCGCCTTTGCACGTCGGCTGGACGCCGCTATACGAATCGCCGCGAATAGCGCAGCGCCTGGGACTCAGGCGCGTCTGGGTCAAAGACGACGGCGCCAATCCCACTGGCTCGCTCAAGGATCGCGCCAGCGCGCTGGTATTGAGCCGTGCGCTGGAGCAGGGCCTGCGCACGGTCGCCACAGCCAGCACGGGCAACGCGGCCGCCGCTCTGGCTGGCTTGGGCGCCTCCCTGCCCGCGGTCGAAATCGTGATCTTTGTGCCGGCGGCGGCGCCACCGGCCAAGATCGCCCAACTCCTGGTGTATGGCGCGGCCGTCCTTCTGATTGAGGGCAGCTACGATGAGGCTTTCGATCTTTGCCTGCGAACCTGCGCCGCCCAAGGCTGGTATTCGCGCAATACCGGCGTCAATCCATTCACCACCGAGGGCAAAAAGACGGTCGCCCTCGAGATCGCCGAGCAGTTGAACTGGCGGGCGCCGGATGTCGTTGCGGTCAGCGTTGGCGATGGCAGCATCATCAGTGGGATATACAAAGGATTCAGCGACTTGCTGGAATTAGGCTGGATCGAGACGATGCCGCGTCTGCTCGGGGTTCAAGCTGAAGGTAGCGCCGTGCTGGCCAAGGCTTTTGGGGCTGGACTGGCGGCTGGTGAAATTCAGCGCGAAGCAGCATCGACGATTGCCGACAGCATCGCCGCGGAATTGCCGCGCGACCGAGCGAAAGCCTTGCGCGCCGTCCGGCGAACGGGCGGCCAATTCATCACCGTTAGCGACGCGGCGATCCGAGCGGCTATCCCTGAGTTTGCGCAATTGAGCGGCGTCTTCGCCGAGCCGGCCGCCGCCGCCGCCTACGCGGGCGCAAGACAAGCAGCCCACGACGGGATTCTCACAAGCGCCGACGAGCTGTGCATCGTGAGCACGGGAAACGGCTTGAAGGATGTCGCGCGCGCCCGCGAGTCGGTCGCGGGCGGGATCCGCGTGGCCGCCGAGGCCGCGGCTGTGAACGCCGCCTTGGGGAGCGCAGGCTTGCTATGAGCGACGCTCCCTCTTACTCGATCGTGGCGCCCGTTTACAATGAAGCGGGCAATCTGCGGCGATTCTACGCCGAAGTGGTAGAGGCGCTCGATCCGCTTAATGAGGCTTGGGAATTGCTGATCGTCAATGACGGCAGCTCCGACGGCTCGCATGCGCTCATGCTTGAGTTGGCTGAGCGCGACAGTCGCGTCCGCGTCATCAGTTTCGCGCGCAATTTCGGCCACCAAATCGCGGTCACGGCCGGCGTCGATTACGCCTGCGGTCGAGCGGTCATCTTGATAGACGCCGACTTGCAGGATCCGCCGGCGGTCATTCCGCGGCTGATCGCCAAGTGGAAAGAAGGTTATGATGTGGTCTACGCCGTGCGCTCGGAGAGAATCGGCGAAAGCGCCCTGAAAAAAATGACCGCAAAGCTCTTTTATCGCATGATTCATCGCATCACCGATATCAATATACCGGTCGACACGGGCGACTTCCGCTTGATGGACCAGCGGGTGGCGCGCGTGCTGCGGCAAATGCGCGAGCATCGCCGTTTCATTCGCGGCATGACGAGTTGGGTGGGCTACAAACAGACCGGCGTCCAATACGTGCGCGAACGCCGGGTTTGGGGCGAGACTAAGTACCCGCTGCGCAAGATGATCGCCTTCGCCCTGGACGCGGTCACCAGCTTTTCATTTTTTCCGCTGCAGATTATGATTTATATCAGCTTCATACTGGCGGTGCTGTCCTTGATCGTGGGCGTCGTGATTTCGGCTCTGCGTCTCACGATGGGCGCAGAATTCTTCGGCGGGCAGGCGACCACCATCGTTCTGCTGCTGCTATTGAGTTCTTTTCAGCTCTTCTTCTTGTTCATCATCGGCCAATACGTGGCGCGTACTTATGATGAAACGCGCGATCGACCGCTCTATGTCGTGGCTTCGACCGCCGGTTTCGCGGAAGCGCGCGACCCGCGCCCTGGAGGCGCCAGCGACAATTATCGGCGCGAGGCGGCCGAGCGCCCCTTAGCGGACTCAGAGTCGGAGGCTGTACAACGTGCCGGCTGAAAAGGGCGACCTGCTGGCGCAGATCCAGCGATACCGCCAACTGGTCGAAGCCTACGAAGCCTTGGATGGGGAGATAGATGAATTGGTCACGGCCGCGCGCGGCAATACCGACGAGATGTCGGCCGCTGATCTGCGCCGCTACCGCCAATTGGCTCGCCAGCGAAACGAATTGCTGAATGATATGCGCCAACTGGAACAAGACTTGGATTTGACGGACGACGCGACGAGCGCCGATTGAGGAGCGCAGGATGATCACCGGCCCCAGCTTTGAAGAAATGCTGCATCCGCAGACGATCGAGCCGAGCCTGCGCGCCGCCGCCGTCGCCGCTCTCGATGAGGATCCGCTCAGCCCGCTCAATCTGTACAATATCACCTGGCGCGATCCGCAGGACCAGGTCTACCACATCGTGCTGCCGCCAGAACTTACGGGCGTCGCCGCCCCGATCGTCGTGCTTTACGGCGGGCGCTTCCCCTCGGGCAGCCATAAGGTCGGGGCGGCTTATTCCGTCCTGTTGGAAGAGCAGCTGCGCGGCGATGTAGATCCGGCTGCGCATACGCTGGTCTGGCCCTCGACCGGCAATTATGGCATCGGCGGCGCCTTCATCGGTTGCCGCATGGAATATGACAGCATCGTCGTTCTGCCGGAGGAGATGAGCCAGGAGCGCTTCGACCTTATCGCCCGTTACGGCGCGCGCGTCATCCGCACGGCCGGCAGCGAAAGCAATGTCAAAGAGATTTACGATGAGGTCAAGCGCTTGCGCGAAAGCGATAGCAAGATTCGCGTGCTGAATCAATTTGAAGTGATGGGCAACTACCGTTTTCATTATCATGTGACCGGCAACACCTTGGTGGAATTGGCGGCTGAATTGGCCGCGGCCGGCATCGGCGACGGGCGGATTTCCGCCTACGTCTCGGCGATGGGCAGCGCTGGCGCGATTGCCGCTGGCGACCGCCTGAAACAGGTCTGGCCCGAGCACAAGATCGTTGGCTTGGAGCCGATACAATGCCCGACCTTGTTCAACAATGGCTACGGCGCGCACGAAATCCAGGGCATCGGCGACAAACATGTTACCTGGATTCACAACGTCTTCAACATGGACGCGCTGATGGCCATTGACGATAGGGACGCGCTGAATGGTTTGCGCGTTCTGGCGGAAGCAGCCGGTCGCAAAGTCTTGATTGAACGATTTGGCTTGGCGGAAGACATGGTGGCGCAGCTGGCTGAGACGCTGGGCATCAGCGGCGTCTGCAATATTATCGGCGCGATCAAGACAGCCAAGTTTTATGAGTTGAGCGAGAAAGATGTGGTCGCTACGGTGGCGACCGACGCCTTCGAACGCTATCTTTCGGTCATGCAGGATCTGCGGACGGCGGGCGGCGCGCTGGACGAAGCGGGGGCGACCGCCATCATCGAGGGCGTATTTCGGCGCGCCGGTCTGGATTGGATCATGGAGGGCGGGCGCGCGGCGCGTGAACGCTGGCATAATCTGAAGTATTACACCTGGGTTGAGCAACAGGGCAAATCTGTGGCCGAATTGGACGCGCAACGCGATCCCGCCTGGTGGCTGGGGCAGCAGGCGCAGGTGGCCGAAATCGACAAGCGTTTGCTGGCGCAGCGCGCCGCCAATCAGGCGATCGAGAGACTCAATGTACGCCGATGATCGTGTGCTGGTCGGGGTAGTCAAGCGAGCCAAAGATCTTGAAATCATGCGGCGCGAGCTGTGGTATCGCATTCCTGAGCGCCAATTGCCGCGCGGCTTGAACGCCGAATACATCGCCTTTTTCCTCAGCGGCAAATGCTTCCGCGAAGGGGGCGGGCGCATCGGCTATTTCGCCCGCGTCACCGGCTTGGAATTGGCGCGGCGGCGCGACTTGCTGCCGGATGAAACCCTACGAGCCGATGAGCGCTACTACAAGATTCAGTTTCGTCATTTGGCGCCCAAAGATCCGCCGATCGAAAATCAGCCGGTGCGCTCCATCAGCTTTGTGCGCACCACCTGGGATCGCTTCATCAGCGCCGAATTCATCAGCGACCTCTATGATACGAGCGACTTTTACGTCGACAGGGTTTATCACGCGTTGAGGGGTTGAGGCCCGGCATGGATCGAGAAAAGACATGTCCAATTTGCTGATTGTGAACGCGGATTTGATCACGCTCGGCGCCGAGCCGCAGATTCTGGCCGATCATGCGCTTTATATCGAGGGCGACCGAATCGGCGCTATAGGAAAGCGAGACGAGCTGGAAGCGCGCTATCCCGCCGCCGAAATCCTGGATGCCCGCGGTCAATACGTCATGCCCGGCAATATCTGCGCCCATACGCATTTTTATGGCGCCTACGCGCGTGGCTTGGCGATTCCGGGTCCGGCGCCGCGCGATTTTCCCCAGATCCTGGAACGTCTCTGGTGGCCGCTGGACAAAGCGCTCGACCGTGACAGCGTGCGCGCCAGCGCGCTCGTCTGTTTGCTTGACGCCGTCAAGCATGGTACGACCAGTTTGATCGATCATCACGCCAGCCCCAATTTCATCGACGGCAGCCTGGATGCCATCGGCGCCGCCGTTGAGGCGGCCGGCTTGCGCGCCGTGCTCTGCTATGAGGTCAGCGATCGCGATGGTGCGGACGCGATGCGCGCCGGCATCAACGAGAATTTGCGCTTCCTGGCGGCCGCTGCCGATCATGCGCGGCTGCGGGGCGCCTTCGGCCTGCACGCCAGTTTGACGCTGTCAGATGATAGTTTAAGCGCCTGTGCCGAGGCCGCGCCCGCTGACGCCGCCTTTCACATCCACGTGGCTGAGCACGAAGCGGACGAGGAAGACAGTCTGCGCCGCAGCGGCGCCCGCGTGGTCGAGCGCCTGGACGCATTCGGCCTTTGGCGCGATTCAACGATCGCCGCGCACTGCGTGCACATTGACGAGCGCGAGCGCGACATACTGCGCGAACGGGGCGTTTGGGTCAGTCATCAGCCGCGCTCCAACATGAACAACGGCGTCGGCGCCGCCGATATCGATGGCTTGCTCGCCGCCGGCCTCAAACTTTGCCTGGGCAACGACGGCTTCAGCAATAATATGTGGGCGGAATGGAAGGCGGCTTATCTGTTGCACAAAGTCGTCAATCGCGATCCGCGCCGCGCCGACGGCGGCAGTATCGCCCGCATGGCTTGGGGCAACAACGCCCGCCTGCTCGAGCGCTTCTTTCGCGATCTGACGCTGGGCGAGATCAGCATTGGCGCGGCCGCCGATCTGATCTTCGTCGATTATCAGCCCTTCACGCCGCT
>JAPOYS010000123.1 GCA_026706455.1 Chloroflexota bacterium
CAAGCCCAGGATGGCGCTGCCGTTGGAGATGACGGCGACCAGGTTGGCGCGCGCCGTCATCTCATAAGCGGCCAGCGGGTCTTTGTCGATTTCCAGCACCGCTTCAGCCACGCCCGGCGAGTAGGCCAGCGAGAGATGCAACTGGCTGTCGAGCGGCTTGGTGGGCGCGATCTGGATTTTGCCCGGCCGCCCGCGGCGGTGATAATCAAGCGCTTCTTGACGGGTGTATGAAGCCATTGATCGCGTCTCCTTTGCTGAGGCGGCGGATGGAACGCGCTAATCATATCGCATCCGCCTAATCGCGGCGACTTAAGGCCGCGGTAAGCCAGACGCGGTTCGCGCGTCACAATAGACTGCTTGCCAGGGCTTGCGCGAATTACTTGAAGAAACCGACCGGCAACTACCGGCTGCGATACCTGTGCGCTGCGGCGCTTGAAGCGCGTCAACAATCAATTTCAGGCGGGGCTGAGGTTGCTGACTCGCGGACGGGTTCCGATTCTCGCCGCTCTGTACGCTGGAGGAGCGACTGAGCGTCTAATGGCGCCGGCGCTGTTGTGGATTCGATCAAGGGTTGAGCTCGCAAGTAGGACGAAGCGCTGTCAATCGCCAAAAAGACGTAGCTCAAGACTGGGACCTGCCCATTGTCCACGTCTAGCGGCAAGTTCAGTCCCGAAGCGGCGTATTCCGTTGCCGAGATCCCTTGCCCAGGCGCGTAAAGACAGCAATCGCGATGCCTGTCTTCGCGCGCGGTTTCGGACGGGGCGTCGATAGCCGGGATCTCGCAGGCGGTGCGGACGGCGTCGCCGGCTTTGTTATAGATTGCAGTCGTAAGCGCGGCGATCTCGAATGTCTCGGGATTGAATAGCGCGAGGCCAACGCGATTGAGGGGCATGGCGTCCACACCGGGAACACAGAGTACATCAGTGCTTTTTTCACCCAACTTCTCAGTATCGCAGACGCCGTCGAATCGACCGTCGCCGGTTGCCAGCGCGTTTTCATTATCGCCCTTGTATTGAGCGAGCTGCTCGGCGAGCGTGGCGGCCGCTTCCAGTTCAATCAACTCGACCGGGGATCTAGCGATCAAGTAGCGGAAAGGAAAAAGGGAGATGGTATCAAGCGCGAGCTTGGCTTCCCCGTCAGCATCATGGTTGAGATAACGCAACCACTTGCAATCGTAGGTGCTGTATTCGAGGACAGGGACAGCCGGCTCCAAGCCTCGCTCGGCTGCATCCTGCGCCAAACCAAGCCCGCCAGACGCTGCGATCGCCACTAGCAAAACCAGGGTGATTAATCTGTATTGCCGGTGGAACAATGATTCCAGAATATCGAATGTTAACCCCATCACAACGCCCGCTTTCCACGCTGTACCGTCTATAGTTTTATTATAATTGAAATTGCCGTTTTGCGCAACGCGGATTAACCGCTAATCTGTCGAGTTTGGCTACGCTTTCGGCACGCCGCCGAGACCAAAGAACCTGCAAAAGCGGTGAATTGACGGTTAACAACACGACGCGCAACAGTGGTCGGCGCTGCAACGGTAACGACGAATTCTCAGATGATGACGGCGGCGCAATCTCTGATCTTGGTGAGCTAAGCGTCTACGACAGCCGCTTGACCGGCATTTCCGCGTGTGACTACTGCAGCGCGATTTACGACAGCAGTAACGGTATCCTGTCTTATTCCTACAACAGTTTTGGCATAAATCGCCCGAACGCTTGCGGAGCCGTGAGATGCCAAGGCGATGCCTGACTGACGGAGTGAAGCTCGCGGCCTATGATGTCGCTACCCCAACTGCGCGCAAATGATATCGGCAAAGTCATTTGTGCTCATGCCGTTGACGCCCAGAATATCGGCTGTGTAATCGCCTCGGCTCAAAGCGGCTGTGACAGCGGCGTCTATCCGGTCGGCGATCGCCGGCTTGTTCCAGTGGTGGCGCACGAGCATCGCCGCGCTGAGGATGACCGCCGTCGGGTTGGCGATGCCTTTGCCAGCGATATCAGGCGCCGAGCCGTGAATGGGCTCGGCGATCGCGACCTCCGCGCCGATATTGAGCGCCGGCGCCAAGCCCAATCCGCCGCCCCAAGCCGCCGCCATATCGGACAATATGTCGCCGTAGAGATTGGGCGTCAAGACGACATCGAAACGCGCCGGTTCTTTGACCATCCAGTAGGCGGCTGTATCGACCAGCAATTCATCGGTCTCAATATCGCTGTAGGCCTTGGCGACCTCATAGGCGACGCGGCGGAACAAACCGTCTGTCTGCGGCAGCACGTTGCCTTTATGCACGATGGTTACGCGGCTCCGCTTCTCGTTGCGCGCCAGGCGGAAAGCCGTGTGGGCGATGCGCTCGGTGGCGCCGCGCGTGATGCGCTTCGTGGCGGTGCCGGTATCGCCGGCGTCCTCCGTATGTTCATCGCCGATGTAGAGGTCTTCCGTGTTCTCGCGCACGACCACCAGGTCGACGCCCTCGCGCGCCGTTGGCACCGGCAGAAAACGCGTCGGGCGCAAGTTGGCGAATGTCTCCATCTGCTTGCGCAAGCTGACGATGGGCGACGAATAACCTTCGACCCGATACGAAGGGGAACTGCAAGCGCCAAACAAAACGGCTCGCGCTTCTTTGGCACGGGCAACGGTTTCGGCTGGCAGCGCCTCGCCCGTCCGCTGGAATCGGTCCCAGCCGGCATCAGCGCCGATGACTTCCAGCTCCGGCATCACCTGGCGCAAGATGCGCACAGCGACCGGAACCACCTCGCGTCCGATGCCGTCGCCTTCAACAACACATAACTTCACTGCAGTCTCCCCTCGTCACGGTAGGCGCAGACGCCGAAAAGGGGCGTCAACGCAGGATTTTGAAACAAGTACTAACAAAGGTCCGTGATGAAAAGAGCCTGCCAATTTAGTTCCCACTGATGCTGCCGATATTGTTGCACATCGGTTTCCGTTTGTCGAATTTTGGCATGGCTTAGACCCGCCAGGTCGCCCCGCCGAGACGCTCCGCATAATCGTATTCCAATTGCCGGCAGATGCGCATACAATGACCTGTTGACCGAAAGGAATCCGCCCCCTTGACGGAACTCAAACCCTGCGTTCGCTGTGAGCAGGAGTTGCCTCCATCCGCCTTTTCCGATGCGGAGGATGTATTCTGCAAGGAATGCACGGAGGAGATCGTCGGCATCGTCCGCAGCAAGTACAGCGCCATTGAAGCGGCGCATTTCCGCGCCAAGCTGCGCCGGCGTTCGCGCGCCGCCATGGACGAGCTGCGGCGGAAGCTGCGTTAGCTTTGACCTCCCCCGCCTCAGCAAAGAAGATCCGTTGTACGGGTGGCCCAAGGGTCGCCCCTACACATTGGACGATTGTATTTCTTGCGGACGTCCCGCGTAGCGGTTGAAGCCCATGACATCTTCACCTTTTGCGAGAATGGCGGTGTGCCCCGGGTGCAGATGCGTGTCCTGGAAAATGTGAACGATAGGTATGGTCACGCGGATGGATAAGCCCAGCCGGCGCTTGTCGGATGTATTCACCCCCGAAGCGTGCAGCAGCCGCTCGCTGAAAAGAAAAAATTCGCCCGGCTTCAATTCCATGTCGACCGCCCGGCTGGCATCGTAGAATTTCGGATCGACCATCTCATGGATCGCCATCTCGTCCGGCGCGCGCTGATGCTGCAAGAACTGGCGGTGCGAGCCGGGGATGATCCGCACGCAGGCGTTCCCGGCGGTGACTTCATCGATCGCGAGCCAAGCCGAGACATTCACCGGCGGCTCAATGGGCCAGAAGTTGATGTCTTGGTGCCAGGGGATTTCGGCGCTGCCAGGCGCTTTCAGCCAGAAGTTGGTCGTCCAGACGACAATGTTCGGACCCAGCAAGCCAGCGATGCGATCAATGATGGCTCGATGCGCCGCCAAATCATAGACCACCGCATGGTCCATGTGCCGCGATTGCAGCGGGCGGCGCGGGTTGGGTCCATCCGTGTTGAGCACGCGCGCATCAATTGCCGCGCGCATCCCCGCCATTTCGTCCGGACGCATGGCAGCGTAGGGACCGAGGTAGCCGTTTTCGACGAAGAAGTCGACTTCGGCGCGGGTTAATTGGCAGCTGGTTTCGTCTGGGGGCATGTTGTTTCTCTGAGGACGACCTAAGGGTCGCCCCTACAATCGTCATTTATCCGACGGACGGCCCGCGTAGCGGTTAAAGCCCATGACATCCTTGCCCCGCGCCAGGATGGCCGTGTGTCCCCGGTGAAGGGGCGCGCTGTCCTGGACAACATGCACGATCGGCAGGGTCACGCGGATGGAGATGCCGAGGCGGCGCTGCTCTGATGTGTTCACGCTGGAGCGGTGCAGCGTCCGCTCGCTGAAGATGAAGAACTCGCCCGGTTTCAATTCCATATTGATCGCGTCCGCCGCGTCAAATGCAGCGTTATCGGCCATTTTGACAAATGCCACGCCTTCTTCAGCTTTGACATGGGGCAGCGAAAGACGATGCGAGCCGGGGATGATCTGCACGCAAGAGTTCTCCACCGTGACCTTGTCGATGGCAAGCCAGGCTGATGTGTTCAAGGGCGGCTCCAGGGGCCAGAAATGGATATCCTGATGCCAGGGTATCTCAGCGCCGCCCGGCTCCTTGAGCCAGAAGTTGGTCGCCCAGACAACCAGGTCAGGCCCCAGCAAGCCCGCGATACGGTCGATGATAGCCGGGTGCGTGGCCAAGTCAAATACGACCGGCTGATCCATGTGGCGCGATTGGCCGCGCGAGCGCGGGTTGGGACCATCCGTGCTCAAGACCTGCTCGTCAATTTCGCGCCGGACCAGCGCCATCTCGTCCGGGCTCATGGCCGCGTAGGGACCAAGGTAGCCGTTCTCGACGAAGAAGTCGACTTCGGCGCGGGTTAAACGATTGCTTGTCTCGTTTGTGGTCATGTGGGCTCCAGGCGGGCGATGCAAAGGGACGCCGGACAAGTCCGAACTCATTCAAGTTTAGCGTATTGTAACGCGGCTGCCAGCGGCGGTTTTTTCCACCAGCAAGTGCACAGGGAATGAATCGCGCAGTTCGTCAATATGGGTGATCACCAGGATGAGATCGAAATCGGACTGAATCTTGTTGATCGCCTCGACCAGCCGGTCACGGCCCTCTTCGTCTTGCGAGCCGAAGCCTTCGTCGATGAAGAGCGTACGCAGCTGCGCGCCCGCCCGCCGCGCCAGCAGCTTCGACAGCGCGACGCGCAAAGCGAAGTTGATGCGGAACGCTTCGCCCCCGCTGTAGAGTTCGTAGGCGCGCGTCCCGAGCTCATCAGCGATGGCGATATCCAGCGTTTCAGCCAGACCGCCAGTCGCTTTTTCCCGCTGCGTCTTGAGGCGCAGTCTCATGCGCCCATCCGTCATGCGCGCCAGCAAGTCGTTCGCTTCCGCTTCCAGCTCCGGGATGGCTGTCTCGATGATAAGCGCGGGCAAGCCGTTCTTGCCGCAAGCAGCGCGCAGCTCGTTGAATAGCCCTTGCTCATGCCGCGCCGCTTGCAGTCGCTCGCTCAGGCGGCGCTTGCTTTCTCGGCCCGCTTCAATTGCATGCAGTTGCTGCTCGACAATCGTCTTGCGTTCGTTCAATTTCTGCGCATCAGCCCGCATGGCTTCGACTTGAGCGCGCAGGTCGCGTTCCCCGCGCAAGACCTCTTCCAGCGCGGCGATCGCTTCTCCCACTCGTTCGAGCGCTGCTTCGTCTCGTCCTTGCGCCGCCCGCATGGCATCCCGGCGCGCCGCCGTGTCCGCGCGGATCTTCTCCGCTTCGGGCAAGCTTATTCTAGCCTGTTCCAAACGCGAATGCCCGCGCTCGTATTTGGCGTAGGTCTCCAACTGCATGGTCGTATCGGCGTGCGAATCGGGGTCATAGCCGATAGCAGCGCGCTGCCGCTCAAGCTGCTCCAGCTGACGCCGCGTTTCATGCCCGAAATCGCCAGCCGCCAGCCGCCTCGCGAGCTGGCTCAACAGCTGTCGTGCGCCCGGCAGCGCCGCCTCAGCTTCTTCCGCCAGCCGCTCGCCTTCAGCGAGAGCGCCCAGGCGCTGCTGCAAGACGGGCAAGCGCGTCAATTGCCCCGCCCAGCCGTCTATCTCCCCCTGCCGCAAGAGGCCTGCGCGGCGGGCTTCATCAATCTCGGCGCTGCGCTCGCGGTATTGGGCGCGCTTCTCATCGCGTTCATCGCTGAGCTGCGCCAGCATCTCGTCGCGATGCTCCGCGGTCAGCCGCTGGCCACAGAGCGGGCAGGCGGCGCCGTCGGCCGCGCGGAGTTGGTCCAGCCGCTCATTCAGGGCGAGCCCCTCGGCGATCAGCGTTTCCTTTCGCGCCTCCAAGCCCGATCGGCGTTCCTTCAGCCGCTGGACTTCTCGGTTCGCTTCGTCGCGCTGCTCATCAAGCGCGCTTAATGTCGCCAGATCACGCCGCAAAATCTCAATATCGGCGGCGGCACGGGCCGCCAACTGCGCCTCCAGCCCGCGGATGCGCTCGCGCTGGACATCGGCGTCGCGTTCCAGCCGCGCTTGCTGCCGCGCCAGCCTTTGCTCCAGCTCGCGCACCGCTCCATCAAGCTCGCCTCTGCGCCGCAACTGTTCGGCAATGGCGCTCTGATTCTCGCGCGCGGCTTGCAGCTGGGAAAAGCCGGCTTCGATCGTTTCGCTCTGGGCGATCGTATCCTGGTAGCCCGCTATCCTGTCCGCCTGTCGCATAACTTCAGCCTGCGCCGTAGCGATCTCCTCGCGCCGACTGTCAAGGCGGTCGCGCAGCTCGCGCTGGCTTTCGCGTTCGCGGCGCAGGTCGGCGGCGGCAACGGTCACCTGACGGTATTTTTCTTCCGCCCGCCGCAACTCCTCGTTGGCGCTGGCCAATCTACTCAGAACCGATTCCCGATCGGATTTGAGTCGCGCCTCCGCCTCGATCTCTTCGTCTATGCGCCTGATGTCGTGCTGGATGATATCGATCCGCGAGGCGATTTCTTGCAAGCGCTCTTTGGCCGCGGCTTCGTAGGCGGTCCACTGATCCAGGCTCAGGATATCAGCGAGGATACGTTTGCGCTCGGAGGCCGTCTTCAGCGTGAAGGCATCCGCGCGTCCCTGCTGCAAAAAGGCTGAGTGCGCGAAGGTTTCATAATCCAGGCGCAGGATTCCGTTGATTTTCTCCTGCGTCCGCCGCGCGCCATCTTCGTTGATGAGGCGGGGAAAGCCCTCGCTGTCAAAGACGAGCAGGTCTAGCGTTCCGCGCCCGCCGCGCGACCGCCGGCGCACGATGCGGTAGCGCAAGCCATCCTGCAGGAAGTCGATCTGCGCCTGCATTTCGTTTTGACCGAGGTGGATCAATTCCTCATCGCGTCTGGCCCGCGCTCGTCCCCATAGCGACCAGGTGATGGCATCCAGGATGGAGGACTTGCCGACGCCGTTGTCGCCGGTCAGGCAAGCCAGCTCAATGCCTTCAAAGACGATCGGCTCGGGCGCGCGGTAGGCGAGGAAATTGCGCAGTTCCAGGCGGGTTGGGAGCATTCTTTCTCGGCGCTGCATATTGCTGGAGACAGTACTCTCATTTAACCACAGCCCCTCGCGAGTCTCAACTGGGCTCACACAAAATAATGAACCCGCGAAAACAAGAATCTGTAGGGGCGAGACGGTGGCTCGTCCGCTGATTTCTAAGTTTTGGACGCGGGCGACTCACCGAGTCGCCCCTACATACGTCTAGGTTTATTAAAAAAGAGGACGGTCCCGTGCGAACGCGCTACTTGTCGTACCATTTTGTTCTTGGTCCTGCTACAATAAGCGCAATCCTGACATGAGGCGGGAATTGTGCTGAGGGCTCTTTACGACGGCAATTGCGTCATCTGTAAATCCACTTGCGAGAACTTGCGCGCGCTGGATTGGCTGAAGCGCATTGACTTCGTCGACTTGCACGATCAGGCGGATGATTCCGAACGCTATTCCATTTTGAATCGCGAAAGCCTGATGCGCGAGATCCACGTGCTCGATAGCGCCGGGGTAGTCTTCGCCGGCTTCGCGGGCACGCGCCGCATGCTGAAAGAGCTGCCGCTTGGTTTCCCGCTCTGGCTGCTGCTGCATCTGCCAGGCATGAACGCGCTCGGGAAACGCGCTTACCGCTTCATCGCCCGGCGCCGCTACCGCATCAACAAGCTGCTGGGCCGGCGAGCGCCAGACTGCGCCGCGGGCAGTTGCGCTAGGCTGCCCTAAGCCCGATTCAGCAGGCGGCGCGGATCCAGTAACGCCGCGTCAATACGCCGCGACCATTGTCGATCCGGTCGCGCAGGACCCCGCCGTTGGCTTCAATGATCTTTGCCGAGCCGATGTTGTCGTCATCGCAGGTGATGAGGATATCGCCGATGCCGCGTTTGCGCGCTTCTTCAATGCCCAGCCGGCAGATGAGCGTGCCGTAACCGCGCCGCCGAAGCGACGGCCGGACATTGTAGCCGATATGCCCGCCAAAGCGCCTCAGGCTTTCATTCAGATAATGACGCAAATCGACATCGCCGATGAAACAGTCGCTGGCGCCCACCAGCCAGAAACGCGTCGCCGGCACATAACCAGCCAACGGATCGGTCTCCATCTGCTCGATGACGCGCAGGTATTCCTGAAAGCGCGTCCGTAAGATCTCCGGATGCCAGACGACAGCGCGCTTCTCGCGAATATGCTCGCAGACCGCCTCTATAAAGCTGTCTTTGTAGCGCGCCTGCGGGCGGGTCAGAAAGGGCTGCGTTTGCTTCATCAATGGGCGCTTTCGCAGCGGGCGAGCCACCGTCTCGCCCCTACGCGCGCACGGTTGGGGCGCTGGCGGCTCACAGAGTCGCCCTTACATACAGGTTTTCTGGCCGCGGCGGGCGAGTCACCGCCTCGCCCCTATATCAATTTCGCCGTGATTGAGGCGGGATCTCAGGCGGCGCTGGCAGCGTCCTGCTCAGAATCCTCAGCCGCGTTGACCTCCGCCTCGTCTTCGGGGTTGTCCTTGTCTTCCCAGCTGATGATCCAGATGCAGGCGCCGGCGACCAGGACAGTGGCGACGATCAAGGCGATCCACTGCGACGGGAGAAGCCCGACGTTGCGCGCTTCAACCACCAGCAGCGCGACCATGCCCGCAGCCAAGACGACCCAGGCGCTGAAGCGGGGATGTCGCATCACCCATTTGACGGCGGAAATATTTTGCATTGTTCGTGATTCCTCACTTGCGACTTCGATTGCTAGTATAGTGTGTTTTCACCTTGAGCGGCAAGTGGAAGTCGGAATGCCGACTGGCGAACCGGCCGCCGTCAGGCTGCGTATAGAAAATAGAGGCGGCAGGGGAGACAGAAACTATGAGCAATGGGGACCGCAAGGTAGAGTGGTCATTCGACTTTGAGAATATGCGCGTGCGCGCCGGGCAAGTCGTCGCCGAAACGCTGGGCGGGGCGGAAGTCAAGCGCCTCAGCCTGCGTGAAGCGCTGAAGGGCGCGGAGTCAGCCCGGGTCGAGATCGACTTCTCGGTCGGGCGGGCAACGCTGCGCGCGCTGGATGTTGATTCGCCGAATCTGCTGGAAGCGGACCTCACGTATGTCGGCGACATCGAATTTCAGGTCGAAGGCGAAGCCCAGCGGGTCATCACGCTGCGGCAGCTCGGAAGCTCAGCGAGCGGCTTGGCGGCTCTGATCAGCGACGAGCATGACCTGCACTGGGATATTCGCCTGGCGCGGCAGATCCCGCTGACGCTGGCGCTGAAGGGCGGCGTCGGCAAGAGCGACATCGATCTGAGCCGGCTGTTGGCGCGGCGACTTAAACTTGAGACGGGCGTCGGGCAGGCAAAGCTGATCACGCCGATGGAAGCGACTACATTCGCGGCGGAACTAATCGGCGGCGTCGGTCAGTCAGAGGTGACGATTCCCGCTGGGGGCGCTGCGCAACTCACGATTCAAGGCGGGATCGGCGCTTTTCGCGTGTTGACCAGCCCCGGGGCGGGCCTCCGCCTGGCAAGCAAAACGGGCTTGGGTCGCTTCAGCTTGCCGGATGACATGCAACGCGCCACAAGCGGAGCGCGCGCCGTTTGGCAGACGCCCAACTTCTCCGACGCGGCGGCGCCAATCGAGATTGACTTCAAAGGCGGTTTGGGCAGCTGCAGCCTGGAATACAGCGACAGTCACTGATGCGCAGCTTCGCGCCAATGCGACGAAACTAAAGGGCTTCGGCGCCCTCTTCCGGCGGCGATTCGCTCGGTTCCTGCACTATTCGGTACAGCATCTGCGTCAGCTGGCTGTTGGCTTGCTCTACCGTCAAATCGGCGCAGATAACCGCGATTTCGTGGCTGAGCATCTTCATCAGGCTGCTTTTCATCTTGAGTTCGACCGAGGTTAGCTTGTCGGTCTGTTCGCGCCAGAACAGGTCGCGCAGCGCCTGCGCCATCGCTTCCGGCTCGCGGGTTTGGATCTGCTTCTGAATCGTCGCCTGCCGCGAGCGATAATCATCCGAGAGTACCGATGGCGGCGCGGAGAACACCTCTTCCAGGATGGACAGGTCTTCAATGGCTGGCCGGATATTCATGCCGGTCGCCGCTTCCACCGGGATCATCACCTCGCCACGATCGCCAACCAACTCAACAATGTGGTAGTTGCGCATTTTGCCTTGGTAGGTCATCTTCCTCTTGCCGACAATCGTACCAGCACCGTAACGGGGATGAATGATCTGGTCGCCTCTTGAATACATAAGTCGTCTCCGCTTCATAGTTCAATTAAGTTATACGTGGCGTCCTCAGCGTTTGTTCCCATACACAGGGCTAGCCACAGCCTCGCTTTGGAGCAGGCTGGGGGCCGGGACGGTCTCGGCCAGCCCTGGAAACTGCGGCGGCGCGACGCCTGCCAAGCCGCGCCGAGCCCGCCTGCATTCACATCGATTGCAATGGTGATAAACCGAGGGAAAACAGCTTTCTTGAGGGATATAGACCTGTCTATCGCCGCCAAGCATGCATTCACAGCGCGAGTATAGCACAGCGGCTTCTCGCCTTCAAGCCCTGGGATTCGCGGGCATCAGCGGGCCGCGTAAGCATCGGGTCGGCGATCTTCGAAGACCGGTATCGTCGAGCGCACGCGGTCGGCTTCAGCCAGGTCGATTTCAGCCGTCAGCAGGCACTCGTCTTCGTCCGCTTCAACAATCACATTGCCCCAGGGATCAATGATCATCGAGCGCCCGGCGAAGACAGTCCCGCCAGTATCGCCGCAAGAATTGGTCGCCGCGACAAAGCACTGGTTTTCGATCGCCCGCGCGATCAGCAGCGCGCGCCAATGCTCGACGCGCATCAAGGGCCATTCAGCGCAAATCAGCATGAGCTTGGCGCCCTGGGCAACGGCGTAGCGGCGGAACAGCTCGGGAAAACGCAAGTCGTAGCAGATGCTCAATCCAGCCCTCCCCCAGGCCAAGTCCAGCAGGGCCGGCGCCTCGCCCTCCCCCAGCCACTTGTGCTCATCAAAGAGGCGGAAGAGATGGATCTTGCGATAAACCCCGCATAAGCCGCCATCCGCGTCGTAGTAGGCGGCGCAGTTCATGTACTGATGCTGGCGGCGCTCCAGGATTGAGCCGTAGACCGCTATCGATTGACCGCGCGCGCTCTGCGAGATTTGAGCGAACATGCCCTCGCCTAATGCGTCGGCGTAATCGCCGGCATTCTCCAAGTCGTAGCCGGTCGACCAGAGCTCGGGCAGCAGGATGAGCTGCGAATCGCGCTCGGCTGCTTCGGCGATCATGCGCTCGGCGCTCTCGAGATTGTCTTCCACGCGCGCCAGTTTGATATGCATCTGCGCCAGACTGATCGATAGCTTGGTCATGCTTCCTCTCTTGGGATAGGCTACTGTTGCCAGCTTCCGCCGAGTGTAATTCATGAGCGCGGGCCATGCAATGCGGGACCGTGAGGGAAGTGTCTATTGTTGAGGATATGAGCTGCCTGCGATCTTGTCAAAAATCTCTGCGCCTTCTATGTTCCCCCTATTTTGGAGCTTTGTAGTCTCACTTGACGCAGAGACATATCCACCTAGTTAACCGCTCCCCGGCGGCGGCAGTTTTTGACAGTTGCCGCCGCCTATGTTATGGTCAAATTGTTAATTGGTCGCGCTACCCAACTTATATAGTTCTTATGCCTCTGCACATGGGGCGCAAAATATCTTAAGGAGACAATTATGAATCGCTTTAACAAGAGCCTCTCACGACGTGAGATGCTCAAGCTAATGGGCGTTGGCACGCTTGGGAGCGCCCTCGGTTCCCACATGGCTTTCGCCCAATCGGTTCCCGATTCCGGCACCTTCCGCTTCCAAATCGAATCCGGTCCCGGCACCGACTTCGTGGCGGTGGTGGACGCCTTCATTGAAGAACATCCGGAGATCTCGGTTGAATTCAGCCAGGTGGAAGCGGCGGTCGTCGGCGTCGACTGGCAGCGCATCGCCATGGAAGCGGGCGCTGTTGATCTGATCTCCAACGAGAATCCCAAATTCCTCAAGCTTGATCCCGTGCTCAAAGCCGGCTTGATCCAGCCGCTCGATGGCTATCGCGATCTGTATGAGTGGGACGACTGGGTGCTGGCGGCGGCGCTGCGGCGCTCATCGCGAGGCGGCCAGCTCTGGACATTGCCGCTCTATTACGAGATTTGCGGCGCGTCTTACCGCAAGTCCGTGCTGGAGAGCTTTGATGTGGGCGAGCCCCAATCCTGGGAAGAGTTCATCGCCATGCTGGAGAAGTTCAAAGCGGCCGGCTTGATCCCGCTGACCAACGGCCATCGTGGCTTCAGCCAGATTCAGATGATTCACTATCAGTTCTGGGCGAGCATCGGCGGGCTGAGCGGTCCGGGCAGCATCACGGACGTCATCTTCGGCGAGGGCAAGTTCACCGACGCGCCCAGCGTCGAAGCGGCTCGCGCCATCCTCGACATCTACAACGCCGGCTTGCTCGACCCCGATGTGCTGTCAATCACGCAGGACGATGGCAACGAGCGCTTCATCTCGGGGGCGGCCGCCTTGAATGTGACCGGCACCTGGTTCTATTCAGAGATGCAGCGCCAGTTTGACGACGACTGGGATATGCTGACGATGCCGGGTCCGGGCGGCGGACCCATCTGGTGCACGGGCGAGACGGAAGCCATGGTCATCCCGGCGGCGGCGCAAGATCCCGACGCGGCCGCGCTCTTCCTCGACTTCTGCGTCAAAGGCACCGGCGCCAAAATCCTGCTTGAGCGCGGCAATCTACTGGCGACCAAGGCTTTTGGCGAGCTAGCCATTCCGCAGATTCAGCGCCTGCCGATCATCACCGGCGAGGAGTCGTCGCTCTTGATCTTCGGCTGGCTGCCGCAGAACTCGCAGGACGCTTACCAGCAGGGCTTGGGCGGCATCCTGGCTGGCAGCATCAGTCCCGAACAATGGGCGCAGCAAGTCCAGGACGCCTGGGAGCGCGATATCGAAGACGGCCAAGTGCCGGAAGACCGCAGCGATCTGCTGTAGGCGTAGAGATAGCTTAGCCGAGTCCTGGCGGGCTAGTCTGGGCTCGGCTCGTCAAGCATGATCTTCAAGTTGAGATAGCCTTGATATCCGCACTCGGAAACAGAATGCTTCCGCGGCCGCTGGACGCCTGGAGGGGCGCCTCGGCAAAGTCGCGCGAACAGTGGCGGCTGGCCGCTCTGCTGGTCGCGCCGGCGCTGGTTTTGATGGGCATCTTCGTGTTCTATCCCGCCTTGCAGACGATCAGACTGAGCTTTTACAAGTGGGACGGCATCAGCCCGGAGATGGGCGATTTCGTCGGCTTCAAGACCTTCAGCCGGGCGACGGACAACTACCCCTTTTCACAGGCAATCAAGAACAGCCTACTGTGGGGCGTGGTTGGCCTCTTCGTCCCGACAATCATCGGCTTGGTGGCGGCCGCCCTGGTGGAAGATACCAATCTGCGGCCCAAGCCCTTATTCCGCTTCGCCTTCTTCGTGCCCTACTTCTTCTCGATGGCGGTGGCGGCGGCGCTCTTCACCCGCGTCTATGACCCCAGCTACGGCATGATCAATCAGGTGATCCACGCCTTGGGCTTCACTGACGTCAAGCCCCAGTGGCTGGGCGATGGCCGCATCGCCATCTATGCGGCGATGGGTGTATTCGTCTGGCACGAAACCGCCTTTTGCTACATCGTCTTCACGGCCGCCATCCAGCAAATCGACCGCTCGCTCTATGACGCGGCCAAGGTCGATGGCGCGTCGGAAGTGCAGGTGTTCCGCTATATCACGATTCCCAGCGTCCGCGACGTCGCCACCTTCGTCATGACCATCATGCTGATCGTCGGCTTGACGCCCTTCGCCGTTGTATTCCCTTTGACCACGCCGGGCTTGGGCGGTCCCTATTATTCGACTGAAATCCTGCCGACGCTCATCTTCAAGAAAGCGCGCATGGGCTACAACGCCAGCGAAGCGGCCGCCCTCGGCGTCATTCTTCTGATCCTGGTCATCGGCATCGTATCCGCATTCCTCTGGTTTAGAGAGCGCACGGCGCCCAAAGACTGAACGCGAGCTATGCTATCCACGCGATTGACGCGCTACGCCCTCTACGCGCTGGTCACCGCCATGGCGATTCCCTTCGTCTTCCCGTCGTTATGGGTCTTTATGGCGAGCTTCTCAACCAATACGCAGATCACGATGGATTCGCTGGCGCTGCCGGACCGGCTCTACCTCGAGAACTATGTCCACGCCTGGACGGGCGCGAAGTTCAGCACCTTCGTCTACAACAGCCTGGCTGTCTCGGGCTCGGTCACCGCGCTGATCGGCGTATTGGCGACCATGCTGGGCTATGCCGTGGCGCGGCTGGATTTTCCTGGGCGGCGCCTGCTGCTGCTCTTGATCATGATGGCGATTGTCACGCCCGTTTTCTCCTACCTTGAGCCACTGACGCGCGTCGTCCGGCAGCTGGGACTGTCCAACTCGCGCACGGCCGTCATTCTGACGACGACCGCCACCTTTCTGCCGGTGCCGACCCTGCTCATGCGCTCGTTCTTCCTGACTTTGCCGGAAGAGTTGGGTGATGCCGGGCGGGTCGAAGGCGCCAGCGAGTGGGGCGTCTTTCGTCACATCATGGCGCCGCTGGCGCGCTCCGGCATCCTCACCGTGCTCATATTCGCCTTCCTCTGGAGCTGGAATGACTTGCTGCTGCCGGCCGTATTCCTGCAGGCGCCCGACAAATACACCATCGCCTACGCCATTACGACGCTGAAACCGGCCGGTTTCCGCCAGGACCACGTCACCATGTTCGCCGCGTCCATCATTTCGACCGGACCGATGATCGTCGTCTATCTGCTACTCATGCGCCGCTTCATCGCCGGCTTGACCGTTGGCGGCCTGCGCGGTTAGTCGTCGCTATTGGCGGCGACTCGGGGACTGTCGATGACCTACCGGATGATCCATATCGGCCTCGGGTCAATGGGACGGGACTGGTGCGTGAACGCGCTGCCGCCGAACATTGACGACGGTCTGATCGAAGTTGTCGCCGCCGTCGATATCAACTCGGCGGCGCTGCCGGTCGCGCAGGAAAAGCTGGGCTTAAGCGCCGACCAATGCTACACCGACCTGGAAAAGGCTTTAGCTGAGAACCCGGCCGATTTCTGCGCGATTGTTGTACCGCCCGCGCGTCATGAAGAGGTCGTGGACCTTGCTTTGGCTCACGATCTGCACATCCTCTCGGAAAAGCCGATCGCCGATACCTTGGCCGCGTCAGCGCGCATCGCGGACAAAGTAAAGCGGGCCGGCTTGAAGATGGGCGTGACGATGAGCCACCGCTTCGACCAGGACAAGACGAGCTTCC
>JAPOYS010000174.1 GCA_026706455.1 Chloroflexota bacterium
CCGAGACGATCCGCCTGCTCAGCCTGCCCGATGTCACGCGCTGGTGGGTCGAGCGTCTCATGCGCATCGCCCGCGGCCTCGACAGCGTCATCCGCCCAGTGCAGAAGTTATTCGCCCGCGGCAAGAAGAACGATATCGGCATCGACATCGCCGAAAACGCCTGGGATCAGGTGCAGCTGCTCTTCGACACGCTCGATGGCGTGCGCGAACTGCTCACCGACCCCGAACACGCCAGCATTCGCCTGGTCGTCAATCCCGAGCGCATGGTCATCCGCGAGACGCAGCGCACCTACACCTATCTCAATCTCTACGATTACGCCACCGACGCCATCCTGGTCAACCGCATCTTTCCCGACGAAGTCACCGATCCCTTCTTCAAGCGCTGGAAAGAACGCCAAGCTGAGAACATCGAGTTTGTGCGCGAAGCCTTCGGCAATCTGCCGCTGCTGAAAGCGCCGCTTTTCGGTGAAGAAATGGGCGGCTTGGAGATGCTGCGCCGCTTAGCCGATGAACTTTATGGCGATCGCAACCCGGCCGAGCGCCTCTTCGACGGCGTCGTGCATAAGCTCGAACAGCTCGATGGCGACGCAGCCTGGATGCTGCGCGTGCCCATCGGTTTCGCCCAAAAGGAGCAGCTCGACCTGTACCGCTCGCGCGAAGAGATCACGCTGAGCGTCGGACCCTACCGCCGCAATATCGTGCTGCCGGCCGAATTGCAGCACCTCGAGATCACCAGCGCCAAATTTGAAGAAAAGTTCCTCAATATCCGCTTCGAGGAACAGGCGTCGTAATTCTGCCCGCCCATCCAGGGAATCGTAGGGGCGATCCTTGGGTCGCCCGCCCGCCAATCCCAATTCGAGGGGCGAGACGGTGGCTCGCCCGCATGTCCAACGTACCACTCGTACGGGCGAGCCGTCGGCTCGCCCCTACACATTCTCGCTTTGGCGGACTGCTTTTGAAGTGTGAACCAAGTCGCAAAGCGCGCGCGACCGCTGCGCCCTGAATAGTACAAACTCAATTGTCGCATCGGTTTCGGGGGCAGTAGGGCAGGTCAGTGGCGCCCGCCCGTTTATTGAACTGTCAATCATCCAGCTCGACTTTGATCTTGCCGCCAGCGCTGCCAAGGCCGCCGCTTTCGCTCTCGTCCTCGTCGGCCGATAGATTGGCGCGCGCTTGCCGCTCGTGCTCCGCTTCGCCGCGCGCATCGTGGTCTTCCATCTCGCTGGCTTTCTTGATCTCGTCGATGGCGGCGTCGATCAGCACGCGGAAGCCAGCCGCGAATTCATTGCCGGCCGCTTGCGTATGCTCCTTGAATCGAGGCGGCAGCAGCGACTCCATCGCCTTGCCAAATTCCTCCAAACCGCGGCGCTGATGAAATATGAACTGTTCGAGCGGCGTCTCCCCTTGTTCGCCGGGCGCTTCCTCCGGCGCCGGATTCATCTCTTCGCTCATCGCATCGCTCCTCGGTAGGTTGCCCTCATCATTTCACTATACGCCCGACCACAGCAATAGTTTCGCGCTATCCATTGGGAACAATGCAGGGGCGTCTCTGTGAGTCGCCCGCTTCGCGTTACAATTGGCTCACTCATCCTCCCGCGCCAATTCCCGCAACAGCGCCAGATCCTTTTGTACGTTTTTCTCCCGCCAGTACAGGCTGCCGACCAGCGCCGCCAATATCACAAAGACAACCGCCAAGCCCAGCGCCAGGTACTGCGAATTGTCGGGTGTGATGAAGAAGCCCAGCAGCGTCCGATTATATGCCTCTGCCAGCGCCGCCAAGTCGCCCGCTTCGCCCATTTGAAGCGCAACATAGGCATCGTTGCCGAAGATCATGCCCATCGCCATGACGGACTCGCCCGCATACACCGTCCATTCGCCGCTGGGCAAAGTCTGGCTGTCGGCACGCTGCAGCTCGCTCAGCGATAAGCCAGCAAGGCTCTCGAGGGCAATGGCGATTTCCGGCGACGCATCAGCCAGCGAATCATCCGCCTGCGCAATTGTCAACATCAGGGTTCGCGCCGCCGCGTCGCGCTCGACGAAGCTGATGACCACCCCCCGCCCGCCGTCTTGACGCGCCATCACGGAGGCCGTCGTTTCGGCGTCAATGTCGTATACCAGCGTGTGCCAAGTGCCATCGGCGAGGTTGACCCTGCCCTGGTAAACCGGCGGATCAAGATCGAATCCGAAGGTGGCGCTCAATTCCGCGCCGGCCGCGTCGAGGGCCTCAGCCGCCGGCGCGATGGCTGTGCGAATGGTCGCCCGCGCCTCGGCCTGATGAAACTGCGCGAAATCTTCGCCGCTCTGATCGTCCCAGCCTTCAAGGATCGGCACGTTGAAAGCTCGCGACTGGAAATAGGGCGTGGACCCCCGCTCGCCATCTTGCGCGCTGAGAAGGCCAGCTGTAAGAGCCAACAATAGCAGTCCAGTACGGGCACTTGCTTTCGTCATTCTCATTGCTGTTTACTCGCTTAGCACGCGCATTTTCAAGCGATCCAGGGCGTCCAGCCGCTCCTCCAAGCGAACGCGATGCCACATAAGCGTGATCGGCAGCAGCGTCAGCCAAAGCAGCAGGCTCGGAATCAGCGCGGTCACGACGCCGCTCGTCGCTTCAAAACCGCCTTGCGCGTTCTGCGGGCTGGCGCCGACGATCACCGGATGGATCGTCTCCGGCACGACGCGGATGATGAATAAAGTGATCAGCACCGTGACGAAAGCGAGAATGCCGTACACTGACATGAAGGCGCGCCTCCGCATCCGATCATCAATGCCGGCGCGCAGCATCAGATACGCGGCGTAGGTCAGGCACATGATGGCGGCTGATGTCAGGCGCGGATCCCAGGTCCACCAGGTGTTCCAGATCGGGCGCGCCCAAATGGAGCCGGTCAACAGATTAATCAAGGAAAACGCCAAGCCCACTTCGACGCCGGCCAGCGCGATTCGGTCCCACTTCTCGCTGCCCCGCGCCAAGTAGAGCGCGCCCCCCACCACTGTCAAGCCGAAGGCGGTGAAGGCGCCGAAGAATGACGGCATGTGAATGTAAAAGATTCGCTGGATCTCGCCTTGCTGAATATCCGTCCCAGCGGCGCGCAGCCCCAAGAACAGCGTCCCGCCGAATCCCAACACGGTGACAAGCGACAGCAGGCGCAGCAAGCGCGGCGGAACGCTGGTCTCGAGCCGCAAGTCTTCCTGAGCCAAAGCCTTGATTTCTCCCATTCTCGCCCCCATTTTCATCGTTTTCTGCATAAATCCAACAAGAAAATATAGGTCTTTGTAGATTTGAAATTCATGTCCGTGAATCGTTATTCACCCACCACATATTCGTATAGCAGCAGGCACAACAGGAAATAGATAAGCGTGATGGCGGCCAGCATCCCCAGGGCGCTCTGCCATTCATTCGCCGCCGCCCCGCTCAAAATGGCTTTGGTCGCCCGCACAGCCGTCAGAACAAAGGGCAAGACGATCGGCAGCATGGCAATCGGCAGCAGCGCCTCGCGGGCGCGCGTCTGCACCGTCAGCGTCGCCAACAGCGTTCCGACGGTTGCGAAGCCAAATAGGCCGATTATCGTCGTCAGTATCAGCGGCGCGCGCAGCAGATTCATGCCATACAGGGCTGTCATCAGCGGAAGCAGCACGAAGCCCACGATGCCGGTGAAGACAAAGTTGCCCAGGAGTTTGCCGACGAATATCGCCGCCCGCGAGACCGGCGCCGCCAGGATCGCATCGAGACCACCCTGGTCGCGCTCCAGCGCCATACTGCGATTCAATCCCAGCAGGCTCGCGAATATGAGCGTCACCCACAAAACGCCGCTTACCACTTCCTCACGCGCCTGCCGATCCAACTCCAGGGCAAAGCTGAACAGAAGCACGCTCAAAAGGGCGAACAGCCCCATCACGCTCAGCAGCTCGCGCGAGCGGATCTCGGCGCGCAGATCCTTCCTGACGATGGCGGCGACGCATGTTATGAAGGGCGTCTTCATGCGCTGGCGCTGCGGTAAATCTCGCTCAAGTCGAGGCTGCCAATGGCGGCGTCAAAACTGATTCTACCACGCGACAAAACCAGGGCGCGGTCGGCCGCCGGCGGCACGCGCGTCAGTTGATGCGTACTCAACACGATTGTGCGCCCCTCGGCTCTTGCCGCCGCCAGCATCTCGTCGAGCAGCGCGACCGCCCGTTGATCCAGCCCGCTGTACGGCTCGTCCAGCAGCAGCAGGTCGGGCTGATGCAGGGTAGCCCGCGCGATGCTCAAGCGCTGCTTCAACCCGCGGGAGAATGTTCGCGCCAAACTATCCGCCCGCTTGTGCAGATCGAAGGCGCGCAGCGAGTCCTGGATGCGCCGCGCTCGTTCGCGCCGATCGATCCCATAGAGCGCGCCGTAAAAGTCGAGATTCTCACGCGCCGTCAGGTTCTCGTAAAGCAGCGGCCGATGGGCCACCAAGCCGATCCGCGCCCGCACCGCCAGCGCCTCGCCGGGCATCTCCCAGCCACCAACGCGGAGCCGACCCCCAGTCGGTTTGCTCAGCCCGCTCAGCAGCCGCAGCAGCGTTGATTTGCCGCTGCCGTTAGCGCCTAGCAGCGCCACAAATTCGCCCGGCTTTACGCTGAGATCAAGGCTCCTGAGCGCGGGCAGGTTGCCGTAGGCTTTGCTCAGGCGCTCGGCTAGAATAATCGCTGGCTCGTCACGCATCTGTCTTCACGAATTCGCTTCCATCTTTTCCGCCAGTTGCGCCTTCAATTCGCGCCGCCGATGGTGATACAAATCATGATTGATTCGGCCTTGATCGTGATCGTCCTCCAGACGCGCAAGCTCCTTCACCAGACGCTCTATGTCTCCCGCGCGATCGCCCCGACGCCGCTTGGCTTTACCCATGGCGATGAACAGCGCCGCCGCCGCGAGCGCGCCGATTAATAGGGCGGGCAGCGCTTCGCTGGTGACGACCCAGACATCATCGCTGCTCGTCACAAAGGGATCGCCGCTGATGCTGAAACTGAGTTCGCTTTCGCCGTCCACGTGGAGGTTCCCGCGGAAAACGCGGTAAGCGTCTTCGCCATCAGCCGCCGCTTCCCGCAGCCAGCCGCTCGCCAACTCCAGGTCCCCGGCGAGCGTCACCGTCACCTCCGCTTCCATCCGATTATTGAACGCTTGCTCAAAACGAAGCCCGTCCTCGTAGGGCAGCCAGTATTCCAGCAGCAGGTCGTGTACTTCGCCTGGCAGCACTGGCCAGGTATCGATAACCGAGTCCGGCAGCCGCTCGATATCCTCGATTACAACATAACGACCGTCTTGATCGCCGCTCATCAGGCGCGCGCCCAGCGGGAATTGAATCAGCAGCGCGGCTTCGCGCCCGTCATCAAAGCCGCGCCCGCTCGTGTAGACCCGATCCGAACGGTTGCGAACCGTCAGAAATTGCGAGACGCGCAAGCCCGCCCCCATGTCAGCCAGCCGCACCGGCTCGATATACAGGTCAACTTGGGCGACGCTGACTACCGAGGGATCATTGGTCCTGTCGTAGATTGTGATAGTAAGGCCGCTGTCACTGCCGCTGAATTCTCCAGCGGAAACTCTCCGACTGAATAGGCGTTCGTCGTACATGACGCCGAGCACATAACTGATATCAGCCGATAATGGTATGTCTTCAAATCTGAATTCGGAGTCTTCGCCCAGCGCCGCTTCCGCTACTCGGTAGCCAATTTCATCATTGCCGTAATGCAATTGCGCGACTGTGTTGCTGGGTATGACGCCGCCGGCTGCGCCATGCTCGACGCGGCCGCTCAGCGCGCCGACTGACAGGGACGACGCGCCCCCACTGTCTGCGCCCAGCGCCAGCGATTGCATTCGCGCGTACACGGCAACAGCCGCCGCTTCCGCCTGGCTCAGCGCCGAGTCAAAGAGGTCCCGATTCAGCTTCGCGCCATATTCCACATCGCTGTAGACGGGCGGAACCACCAACGGCAAGTCGCATTCGCCACAATTCTCCCGCCAGAGACGCTCGCCAAGCGCCAGCAAGTCTTCAGCGCTCGCCAGGGAATAGGCGTAGAGCGTCACATCCCAACGTTCAGCCTCGCTGAGCGCCGCCTCCCAGGGCGGCATCAAGTTTTGGATGCGACCCTCTGTGATGACCTCAAACCACTGAAGCGGCGACTTGGCTGCAACCTCGGCGCGATCGGTCATATCAAGCGGACGCTCAACGCTTCCCGTCAGCACCAACTCGCCCTGACCATCGCCACTTTCGCCGTGGCATTCAACGCAGCGCTCGGCGTAAATCCGCGCGCCATTGGCGATATCGGGTCGCCAGGCAGGAGCTTCGTCGCTTGCTTCTGGCGGAGGCGCCGTGGCCACAATCGGCGGCTCCCCGCCCAGACCGCGGCAGGCGGCCAACGCGGCGCAAATCATTAGCAATATCATGGGAGGCCCGGGCGATTTCAAGATCTGTCTCCCGCTGCCGGATCGCCGTGCGCCGGTCGGGCGCGATCGCGGTACGCGGCGACCGCCTCGTCGATCGCGCGCTCAATCTCGTCAGCGTCGTCCCCAGCGGCGCCGTCGCGCTCAATTCGATCCAGGGCGCGCAGCAGGCGTATCCCGCGCGCCACCCACACTTCGCGTTCCGTCGTGTAGGCTAGTTCGCTGATCTTGCCAGTGCTGTAATCCTCATCCAGGTCGCGGATATTCGTGAGGGCGCGCTCATAATACCTGGCGAGGCGCTCGCCTTGCAGCAGCCGACCTTCCTCCGCCGTCGGCTCTCGGCGCGCCGGGCGCAGCAGCGGACGCGCCACGACCGCCAGGGCGATCAAGCTCAGTATCAGGGCAATTAACAAACCGGGAATGCTCATGTCTTTTCCGCCAGCAGCGCTTCGATGCTGCCGCTCACATCGTCATAGCGCAGGCTGCCGATGAAGAAGCGGCGCACTACACCGTCGCCGTCGATCAGGAAACTCTCGGGCGGCGCTTCCACCCGATACAGATTCGTCACTCGCTCGCCGAGGTCCTCGCCATTCGGATAGGTCAGGCCAAACTCGGCGATGAAATCGAGCGCCTTCCGTCTTGAACTTTCCAGCATATTCACGCCGATCACGGTGAAGCCGGACTCGCGATAGTCTGCGTAAAGCGCTTGCAGGTCCGGCGCCTCGTCGCGGCAGGGCGGGCACCAGCTCGCCCAAAAGTTGATAAGCACGACTTGGTCCCGATAATCGCTCAAGCTGAATTCACCGCCGTCGAAGAGCGCCAGCGAGAAATCGGGCGCGGCGCCGCTCGTCGGGCGTCCCGCATTCCGCCGCGACAACTGCAGGGCGATGACCAGCGCCAGCGCCAGCACGGCGGCCAGCAGCGCCAGCGAACCCGGACTCAATCCGCGCCCGGCCGGAGTTGCGGTCGCTTCATCCAGAAACTCCAGTTGGTCAAATGGTTCGGACATTGTCATGCTTCGCGCGCCCTCAGCGTCGGCGCCGCAGATCCTCTTCCAGGCGCCGACGATAAGCTGCGTCGCTCATCTCGCCGTCGCTCTCTCCACTCGCTCCCTCTCCCTCTTTATGGGACCCAGGGGGTGGGGGCAAACTGAGCTTCCGCTGCGATCCGAAACGCCGAAAGGCAGAAAGGCCACAGCCGATTGCCAGCGCCGTCGCCAGCAGCGGCATGATGATAGCCAGCGCCCGCAGGACCGGATCCTGCGGCAGGCCGACGACGTTGTCGCCGAAGCGCGAAACAAAGCTGTTGATGATCTCGTGATCGCTCGCGCCCGCTTCCAGTTGCGCGCGTATCTCCGCCTTCCACTCCACGCAGGCGTTTGTCTCGCAGTCGTCCAGCGGAATGTTCTCGCAGACCGGGCAATACATCCGCTCCGCCACCCGAATCACGTCGTTGTCCGTAACGCTCGCATCCTGCGCCTGCGGGAGAATGGTCACAAGACAGAGGAGGACCAGCATTAGCGCGCTGTGAAAGCTCAAGGCGGCTCTGCAACATGACAAGATGCCTCGTATCTGCGTTCCCCCTCCCTCTGCTTGGGGGAGGGGGCTAGGGGGTGGGGGCGCATTCATTTGGGCACAATCTTCGGATAAGCGGCGACCACGGTACCCAGCACCAGCAGAACCCCGCCCCACCAGACCAGATTCACCAGCGGATTGATATAAATGCGAAAGGTCGCGCGCTCGCCGTCGCCACCCATCAATAATACGTAGAAGTCGTTTTCCAAGGTGCTGTGCGCGCCGGCGATCTTCATCGGCATCTGCGGATAATCATCAATCCGCGGCCGCAGACGCGCGATCTCGCCCCCAGCGCGAAAGACCGTGACCGCGGCGATCCTCATCAGCCGCCCATCGACCGCCTGCGCCCGGATAAAATCGTCAAAGCGCAGGCTGTAATCCTGAACGCTTATCGCTTCGCCGCGCAGAATCGTATGCTGCGTTTCCGTTTGAAACACCGTGCTCGCGACCACGCCAATGCCAATTACCGTCACGCCAAGATGCACGATATAACCGCCATAACGCCGCTGATTTCGCCTGAATAGCGCCGTGACCGCGCGCAGCCAGCCCTCGTCCAGCGACCGTCGCCGCGCCCGCGCTCCGCGAAAAATCTCCAGCAGCGCGACATAACCGGCGAAGAGCGCGACGCCGTAACCCAGCGCCGCGACAATTAGGCTCGTCCCGCTCAGCGCGAGCGCCAAAATGCTAAGCATGGTCAGCGCGAGCGGCGCCTTCAGCCCCGCGCCGAAACGCCGCAGCGAGGTCGCGCTCCAAGCCGATAGCGGCGCCAAGCCCATCAAGATGTACATGGCGATGAAAAGCGGCACGACGTAGAATTCAAAGGTCTGGGGTCCGATGGTCACTTCTTTGCCCAGCAGCAATTCAGATGTAATCGGCAAGCCAAAGCTGCCCCAGAATATCGCCAGAAACAGCGCGATGAAGACCACGTTGTTCAGCACAAATAGCGATTCGCGGCTGAGCAGGTTGGCGAACTGCCGCTCATCGCGCAATTCGCCCCGCCGCCAGCGCCAAAGCAGAGTCGCCAGCGCCACCAGGGTCATGACCGCCCAGAAAGCCAGCATGGGAAAGCCGACCTCACTGCGCGCGAAGCTGTGCACGCTTTCGATTACGCCGCTGCGCGTGGCGAATGTGCCGAACATCACGGCGGAAAATGTGGAGATCACCAGGATCATATTCCAGAGCTTCAGCATGCCGCGCTTTTCCTGGATCATCACGCTGTGGATGAAGGCTGTGCCCACGAGCCAAGGCAAGAAAGCCGCGTTCTCCACCGGGTCCCAGCCCCAGTAGCCGCCCCAGCCGAGCACATCGTAAGCCCAGCGCCCGCCCAGAATCAGCCCGCAGCTCAGACAGATCCAGGCGATCAGCGACCAGCGCCTCGTCGCCTGGATCCAGCCCGTCGACAGATCGCCCGCAGCCAGCGCCGCCAGCGCGAAGGCGAACGGAATCGTAAAGCCGACGAAGCCCAGATACAGCATGGGCGGATGAATCACCATGCCGAAGTGCCGCAGCAGCGGATTCAAGCCCTCGGCGCCCGCGCGCAGATTCGCGTCCGTCGGCGCTATCGCCCCTGGCGGGATCAGCACGGTCGAGACCACCTGCTCAGCCGGCGGCGCTTCCGGCAAGATCCACCAGCGCGCAAAGGGATTCTCGATGAACAAGGACAAGCCCAAGAAAAAGGCCAAGGTCGCCATCATATAGGCGACGGCCTGGGGCATCAGATGGCGCTCGCTCCGCCAATTGAGCCCGATTGCCGCGCAGGTGAAGACGCTCATCAGCAGCGACCACAGCAGCAGCGAGCCGCGCTGCGAACCCCATAGCGCGGTGAAACGGTACAGCGCCGGCGTCTGCGGATCGGTCACGCTGTACACATACGAGAGTTGATACTGCTCGCTCGTCAGCGCGCCAACCAGCGCGCCGGTCGCCAGCAGCAATGCTGGAAAGGTCAAGAGCGCCGCGTTGCGCCCGCTTAGAATCAACTGGCTCGAAGCCCGGCGCGCGCCAATCACCGAGGCGAAGATGGCGTAGAGCGCCAGCGCAAAAGCCAAGGTTAGCGCCGCCAGACCAATCTCGGCTGACATTATTTGTGTTCCGGGATCTGGCTCAAGCCTTCAGGCGCAGCGCTCTCTTCAAATCGACTCGGGCATTTCAGCAGCAATTCCGACGCCTGAAACACCGTGTCGCGTCCCAGGGCGCCGGTGAGTATCGCCTGCGCCTCATGCTGCAGCAAGTCCGGGATCGCCGCGTCTTCCACCAAAACCTTCAATCGCGGCGCGCTATTGTCCATCAGCGCCTCGCGCAAAGCGGCCGCCAGATCATCGTATTCATTCGGGATATTGACGATCTCGAAGCGGATGATCGCCTTCTCGCTGTCATATTCGATGCTCTCGCCATCAACCGCGCCCGAAATGCGCACCGTGCGCCCGTGATTGGTCGGATCTGAAAGCAGCTCGGCGACCGTGATGAAGTAGCGCGCGCCCTGGAGCGTACCCGAGATCAGCAAATACAGCACCGCCAACAGAATCAGAATTCCGACGCCGATGAACTTGAGGCGCTCCGATCGTTTCCGTTTCTGAGGCTGCTTTGGCTTTACCCAGCTGAGGTCCTTCATTCGCTCTGCCGCCGTCCTCTCGCCGCTCAGGCGTCCTCATCGTCGCCCGTCGACTGACTCCAACGGATGACAAAGACGCCGATGATGCCGGCGATGCCCAAGAACAGGATGAGCATCGTCATGCCCTCAGGCGAAGATGAGGCCTCGGCGTCCTGCGCCAGCGCCACGCCAATCTGACCAAAAACCGCGGCAATCGCTGCCATGCCCTTTATCGCAGCGCGTACTATCGCGACATTGATCATCGTTTTCTCCCGTTTCGCCATTCTTTGCGCTCGCTTTCTACAGCTCACATTGCCACTGTACTGAGACGCCTAGTCCGCGCTCTACAATCTTTGGGGATGCAAGACTAACATCACATCCAGCATTCCTCGGTGGTAAGAGCCCTTACGCTCGACTACGCCGCCCCCAGTTTCAAGATGTCATACATCGTAAACGCCAACAGCAATGCCAGCGCCGCCGCCGCCACCACCAGATAACGCCAGCGGTGCTTGTAGCCAATCGTCCAGAAGCGCCTTAGACTAAAATAGATTGAACCCATTGCCAGGATATTGATCAGCAGCAGAATCGGCAGCGCCGCGTCGGCCGCAATCCCTGCCAGCGGTAGCAGGAAGGGCAACAAGGCGTATTGCAACAGGCAGCGCGCGCCCGAGAACAGCAGCGACAAGGTCAGCGCGTTTTCCGCTCCGCGCTTCAAGGCCGCATCGTTGGACGACGCGAGGCGCCCCCCGGGCCGAACCAGCAGCAGCCGCGTCATCACGTTGTCCGCCCGACTCGCGTTCACGTCCCTTCCTCAACCCATCGCGTAGGGGCGATCCCGCAGGTCGCCCACACCCATAGTCGACCTGCTCATTCTATCACAGCTCCCCGCGCCAAAACAGACACCGCTTCGGCGCCGGAACGCTTTCTTGACACGCAACTACATCGGTGTCAGGTTTGCCCATTTGTCCAACTGCGTGTCAATATACTAATGCGAATTTCGAGCCGAATCTTCCATCCTTGACGAAACCGTAGGGGCGAGCCTTGGCTCGCCCGCCTGCGCTTGGAGCTACTTGTGTGAGGACACTGTGAGACACCTTTGGACGACGCTTACCACAGACAATACGGTTACGCATGACGCCGGCGAGCCGGAATGGCTTGACTTGCCTATTGATGACTTTGTCGTCCCGAGAGCGCCCGATGCTGATGAGCTGCCATTCATGTACGAGCTTGACCCACCCTGGCTGATTCGGTCAAAATGGATGATGGATGAGGGCGACATTGACTACCTGCTTGTGCCGCTCGTGGAGTACAGAGACCCCTTGGGGGTAATGCTTTTCCAAGAGGAGGCAACTCTGGAAAGATCGGCGGAATTACAGTATCCTCAGAATCTTACGACAGAATCATATATGGTTGGTCAGTGGTTTCCGATTCTGTGGTATACTCTGCCCGGACTCTATACCTTTACTGTTCGCTGGGTCGGCAGCCCTGCCACAAGAGAATCAGGCCGGTTTTCGCTGTTGATTGAGGAATAATTGGAGGGCAGCGCTATGACCCGCAAGCTCACGGCCGAACAACTCATAGCACTTATCGGTTTTCATCGAAGCCCTCGCGCCGCTCAGATGCGCGGCAGGGGCGAGATCCGCGTGTTTACGAATGACGAAGATTATGCCAAATGGCGGCGCGAGCTCCTAGACGAGTACTTGGCAGAACGCCAACGCCGACAAGACGACGAAAGCGATCAGCAGAACGAGAGCGGCGCCAATCGATAGCGCTTCTGACAAGCCGCAATTGCCTGATCCCTTCAGCGCGCAGCGCTCACTCCGCATCCAGCAACTGATCCTGACTATCCAGAAAAGCCACCAGATCCGCCAACTGCTGTATCGTCAACTGCCCGCCATAAATCTCAGGCATGACGGCCGCGTATTCCGGCGTGATGTAATCCATAGGCCGTACGATGCTTTCCACCAGAAACTGCCGGTGCGAATAATCCTCGAACTGCGGCAAACCCAGCCGAATATCGTTTATCCGCGTCCAGGTGCCGGCGGTTAAAGGCGCGATCGCCTCATTCTCGTGGCAGCCGGCGCATCCCAGCGGCGCGCCGCCCAGCGTCGGTTCCAACCCGTTGTAGAGCAGTTGCCCGGTCAGCGGATCGCCATAAGTCGCTTCCAATTCGACCAAGATCGCCTCAACATCAGCCCCCACAGATTGCGCCGCGATCAAATCGTCAAGCGAGGCGAAGTCCAGCGTTTGCTCCAACATAACCTTGACTTCGGCGACGTTGGGAGCGTAGCCGCAATCCAGCGCCAGCGTCTGGTAGAGCGCGCCTAGGCGAAACAAGTTGGCCAAGGCCAACTCGCCATCATTCGCAAAGTCGAGCGTCAGGTAGCCGGCCAATACTTCCTGCTGCCTTGTAAGCGCCGCCGCGCCGCAGGTGTCAGCGGCATCCTCCTGCGCCGCTACCGGCAGCAACAGCGTCCGCAGTATCAGCAGTAAAATGCCCAGTCGTTTCATCTTTGGTTTCCCCACAAACATACAAAAACCCCCTGCATCGGGGGCTCAATTCGGCCTGGTATCAACGCTCGCCTATTCTCGCTATTCAGCGAATCTGTAGGGGCGACCTATCAGGTCGCCCGCTGGCACAGACCAGGCCTTGCCGCCGATCTTTATTGCGTCAACAGATAGGCGACAATATCGGCCAACTGCTGATCGGTCATTCGCAGGCCAAAGTTGGTCGGCATCAAGCCCGAGCTGTAGCCATCGACCACGTAATCGCCAGGCCGGGTGACGCTCTCGACGATGTATTGCTCAAAGCTGTAACCGGCGAATTGCGGCAGCGTCAGCCGTTCGCTCGTCACCCGCGCGAAGGTGCCGATCGTATCCGGCGCCGACGCGCCGTCGCGATGGCAATCCGTGCAGCCGAATTCTTGATCGTAGAGCATCTCGCCACTGACCGCGCTGCCGACGATCTCATCGGCTTCCCAGCGCGCCAGAATGCCCAAGACGTTGTCGCCGGCCGGTGGCGGCGGCGGCTCGCTCGGCAAAGATCCATCCGCCAGCGGCTTGCCATATTGCGCCACGGCGATGAAATCTTCCGGCTTCCAGTTCGCGCCTTTGTCCCAATTCAAGATGTATGCGGCCAGATCCTCGATTTGATCCTGCCGCAGGGGTCCGCCAGCCGTCTGCGACCAGGCGGCCATGCCCGTACTGTTGGGATACACGTTGGCGCTGCCGGGCCGCCCATGGATCAAAGTCGTGACCACATACCCGTGCAAGTCGCCCGCCCAGCCCACCTGAGACAGCCGCGTTCCGTTGCTGTTGAAGAATACCTCGACCTCGTTGTCGCCCGTCTGCTCAATGTCGACCACCGTATCCCATAGCGGGAAGAGCCCGTTGTCGACGGCCGAATCCAGCGTCTCCAGGATAGCGACGCGCTCGGCGATCGCCGCTTCAATGCTGGCATTCTGCTCGTCGATTTGCGCTTCAAGCTCCGTGATCGCCGCCAGAATCTCGTTCTGGCGCTCATCAGACGGCGGGTTCTGCGCGTCGGTCAGCTCTGCCAGCAGCGTGTCGACCTCTTTGTTTATGCGCACGAGCGCGCGATTGGCGGTCGTAATGGCGGCTGTTTGCAAGCCAACCGGGTCGAAGCCAAATAAATGCGGGTTGTTCAGCCCCGGCGCGCGATCGCCGGCGCCGTAACCCTCTTCGCCATGACATTCGGAACAGAGCGAAGCGAATAATTCAGCCCCGCGCTCGATTGACCGGCCCGTGTGTTGCCGCACGAAAGACTGCATCCGCGCTTCTTCGTTGATCGCCACCCATCCGACCAGAATCATCATGCCGACGAACATCGTAACGCCCATCAGAATGCGACCCTCGATTGACCTGATGAATAGTAGATTCATTGTGCTTTCCTGTTTCCGCTTTGTTCAGTTGCGCGCAAAGCCGATCAATTGCAGCGCGGTCTTCTAATCGAAATAGGCGGACGCTTCGTGGATGAAGAGATGGTCGCTGTAGATGCGCCGGACGGGAACGGGATTGCCTTCGGCGTCGACTTGATCCGAGTAGATCAGAATCGGCGCCCCGCTGTCATCTAGCTGGACCTTGCCGCCTTCAATCAGAACGCTGTCCCAACTCACGATCCAGTCCAGCCGCTTCAAGCCGCCTTGATTGTCCGTGATCACCAGCGCGCCCCAGACGTTCGGCAGTTCAATCGCCTCCACCGCCGCCAGATGATGTTCGAATTCTTCCATCACGCGCGTCAGCGTCGGCGCCTCAGCCGCCGGTATCGCGCGGAAGCGCAGCGGCAACTGATTCGCGCCCAGATGCTGATCCTTCAATTCCTGAATCATCTGGTCAAATTGACCATTCGCCATCACCGCGGCGTTGAACTCGGCGATCATGTCATTCGCCGACATATCGTCCGACGCATGCAATTGAGCGGTGGTGTAGGCGCCGACGATCATCTGGTCGAAAGGAACCGTCCGCCCGACGCCGACCTTGCTGTGCGCCGGTTCAAAGGTCAATTCGTGCACGATCTCGGTCTCAGCCGACGTCTGCACGGCGAACTTCGCCAGCCCCATATAACTCAAGATGGTCGTCAGCGATATCAGCAAGCAGGCGATCGTCAGCATGAAGCGGCGGTGGGAGTAGCGCCGGCTCGGAGTCACATCGAGATAGGGCAGCAGCGCCAAGCCGCCCAGCGCGATGGTCGGGAAAGCCACGCCCCAGAAGAACTTATCGCCCAGCTTGAGCGCGCCCTGAATCCACAAGAAATACCAGGGCGCCGTCGTGCCCAGCGGCGTCACCTGCGGGTCGGCATGATTCTCCAATGGCGCGTGATAGAACCAGATGCAGAGCACGGTGATGATGAAGGTGGTCGCGCCCAGCCACATCATCTCATAAGTCAGCATGTCGGGGATGAAATAAACGCGCTTGTCCAGCGGCACGCGCTTGGCCGTGTCCTCGCCGATGTTCTCCTTTTGCGGCGGCAGGCTGTGCCCGTGAATGACCACTTTGTAATAATGCACGCCGAAGAAGACGAAGAGCAGGGCGGGCAGCGCTAGCACATGCAGCAGATAAAAACGCAGCAAACCATTGGCGCCCAATTCCGGCGCGCCGCGCAGCAGCAAGTTGACCTGATCGCCCACCACCGGCGTCGCTTCCGCCATTGACGCGCCGATCGTCACCGCCCACAGCGACAACTGATCCCAAGGCAGCAGATAAC
>JAPOYS010000031.1:0-2530 GCA_026706455.1 Chloroflexota bacterium
CGCCCGAGAGCGGGGCCTTATTTATCTTATCTCTTCCACCGCCCAGTGGTCGCCCATAGCGCGGCGGCCCCGCGCCAGCCCCTCGCCTTCGGACACTTCCCGGACGAGGTCCGCGCGCGCCAAAGCCGCGTCCCGCAGCGAGAGGCCCAAGCCGGGTCCCGCCGGGATATCCAGGCAGCCATCGCTCACCCTGGGCGAGAAGTCCGTCAGCACAGTGAAATACTCCTTATAGAAGGCGCGAACCGATTCGACGTAGAAGAGGTTGGGGATATGGGCGCCGAGATGCATGCAAGCGGCGTGGCAGATGGGACCGGCGACATTGTGCAGCACGAGCGGGACGCCAAATGTTTCGGCCAGGGCGGCGATTTTGCGCGTCTCGGCGATGCCGCCATTCCAAACGACATCGGTCATGACAATTTGCGAGACATGCTTCTCCAGCCATTCGCGCAGTTGCCAGCGCGTCATCAGCAGTTCGGAGCCGACGATGGGGATGCTCGTGCGATTGGCGAGGACTTTGATCTCGTCCGGATACACGGCTGGCATGACGTCTTCGAGAAAGAGAATATTGTAGGGTTCGAGGGCGCGGGCGATGCGTTCCATGGACGCGCGATTCCAACGAAAGTGGCACTCGATGCCGATCTCGATCTGATCACCGACGGCGTCGCGGATCTGTTTGACCGGAACTAAACCTTGCTCGATCTCGGCTACGGTGATGCGCTGGCCAAAGCTGCGCTCGCTGAAGCGATCGAAGGGCCAGATCTTCATGGCGTGGATTTCCTCCGCGAGCAGGCTGCGCGCCAGGGCGCCAGCGTCTTCGTGCCAGGCCTGGTAATCGTGGACATCGCCGAAGCTGAGGCAGGTGTTGTAGGTGGGGATTTCGGCGCGCGTCTTGCCGCCCAGCAAGTGATAGAGCGGGGCACCATAATGTTGCCCCATGATATCCCAGAGGGCGACTTCAAAGGCGGAGAGGGCGCGCGTCTCGGCGCCGGCGAAGCCGTGATACATGATATTGTCCATGACGAAGCGCCAGAGGCCCTCGATATCAAGCGGGTCTTGCCCCAAGACGAGGGGCGCAATTGTGCCGTGCAGGGCGGCTTTTGCCCCGGGGATCTTGTCGACGGTCTCGCCCAAGCCGATGATGCCGCTGTCGGTGTGGACGCGGACGGTGAGCAAGCGGGGGTAGGCGCGCCATTGCAGGCTTTCGATCCGCGTGATTTTCATAATTCACTCACCACAGACGCACTGAGGGCACAAAGACAATAGGCGTCAAGCTGATATTCTGCCGCTGCGCTTCCGCCCGTATTGCGGCGGCAAGTTCAGTGGCTTGTCATTCAACAAGTCGTCTACGCTATACCCTTGAATTACTGGATAAAACTTGTCAAATCCACCATCCCAGATATCGCGGCTACGCTGATTTTCCACTGTGCCCATTTGGTCTTTGAAGCAGACCATGACGCCAGCGACAGCCTCGACCCGCCGTACCGTCTCGCTCAGCGCCTTTACATCTTCAACTCTCACATTCCCGCCTTTGACTTGCACCACGACCGATTCTTCATACACGACGCCCTTGCGGATTACCGGCAAGATGATTTCGCCATCGATGCCGCCGTCAGGTCCCTTATCGCCTGGCTGTTTCCGTTTGCCCATCTTATTAACGCCGATGCGCCCACAGACCCATTTCTCGAACTCAAACGGGTTTTCACGTGCCAAGTCCCTTGCCGTCTGACCATTATAGGGCAGTCCAACGATCTCAATTCCGGACGCTTGCACTCGCGCAGGATAATTTGAGAGAATGCGCTGCCGCATCAGCTCGGTCGAGAAGCGCGAAATATCAATGCCAATCCACTGCCGGTTCAATTCTTCGGCGGCGTGGACTGTCGTACCGCACCCGCAGAAAGGATCGAGAATAAGGTCGTTCTCATTGCTGCTGGCTTTGATGATGCGGTCGAGCAGGGCGAGGGGTTTCTGCGTGGGATAGCCCATGTATTCATTCGAGCGTCCCACTGGGCTGAATTCTGCCCACCAGTCTTCTGGAACTTTTCCTAATCGAGCTAACTCTTGATTTCGTTCTGTGTCGTGCCCGCCACTGAAAATTGTGGACTTTCCAGCAGCTTCCTTATATCTCTTCTTGAATCTTTCGACATAGCTATCGCTGTATGGCACTCTGATTTCGTCTCGGAAAAATTTCCATTGTTCGCCATTAGCATAGAAAAGGATAACATCGTGTTTTCTGGGAAACCACCGTCTGGTATTGGACGGACCTGTATAGCACCAGACTATTTCGTTCATGAAGAACTCTTTGCCAAATATGGCGTCCATCGTCGCCTTTAGATAATGGCTGGCGTACCAGTCACAATGCAGGTAGATGCTCGCGGTCGGCTTCATCACCCGCTTCATTGCCAGTAAACGCTCAGCCATGCTCAGCAAATAGGACGCCAGGCTGTTCGTCCGCTTCTTGGGCGGCCGCCCCCCGGGGCGGCGGGGTGGGGGTGGGTTTGAGGGGGGACATAAACAGCCGGGGGTGGAGGGG
>JAPOYS010000031.1:2540-15692 GCA_026706455.1 Chloroflexota bacterium
CAATAGGGCCCCGGGCGTTTGCTCCGCTTTTTTCCCCCCCCCCCCCCCCGTACATTTGTTCTATTCTCTGTGTCACCTCGACAATCATCGCCAGGGTGGGATGCGGCTCGGGCATTTTCTTGAGCTCAGCCAGCCGCACGTCATCTTCAGCCGTCCAAGTCCACGTATCGACAAAGGCTTCGACAGGTTCGTAACCTTTGTCTTTGCCTTTGAATGGCAAGTTGTATTTGGCGTTGGAATTAAATGGCGGGTCAAGATAAATCAAGTCGACTGACTCCGGTTCAATGTAGTCGCGAAGGATATTCAGGCAGTCGCCTCGATATAGCTTGCGTATTGTGTTTGACATGAAGTTCTCCTTTAGCCCTGGCGCCTAAATTGTCGCGAGACTCCCCTTCCCACTTTATGGGTGCGAGGGGCCGAGGGATGGGGGTGACGCTCCGCGTCAAACCTCGATGACGCGGTTCTGCAGCGTGCCGATGCCGTCGATGCTGATCGTGACGACATCGTTGACGCGCAGGCTGAACTCTGCGGGCGGCACGATGGCCGTGCCGGTCAACAAGAATACGCCGCTGGGATAGCTGTTGCTGCGGCCCAAATAATCAATCAGCTCGGGAATTGAGCGCTTGATCTGGTCGGTTGTGATGGAGCCGCTGAAGACATCGGCGCCAGCCCGACTGATGACGAGGCGGATAGTGGTATCGAGCCAGTCCTTCGAAGGCGCGAGCAGAATGCCCGGACCCAGGGCGCAGGAGGCGGTGTAGACCTTCGCCTGCGGCAGGTAGAGCGGGTTCTCGCCTTCAATGTCGCGGCTGCTCATGTCGTTGCCGATGGTGAAGCCGAGCATCTCCATGGCGGGATTCACGACCAGGGCGAGTTCCGGCTCGGGCACGTTCCAGCTTGAGTCGGCGCGGAAGCCGGCCGCGTCCAGGTGGCCGACTGTATTCTTGGCTGAGGCTTTGAAGAAGATTTCCGGGCGGGCGGCGGTGTAGACGCGGGCGTAAACATCGCCGCCGTCGGCCGCTTCTTCCTGGCGCGCTTTGCGGCTGTCGAGGTAGGTGACGCCAGCCGCCCAGACTTCCTGCTCATCCAGCGGCGGCAGCCAGTGCGGCTTGTCGGCGGAGGGCCTATTGTCCAGGTCGCCAGCTGGGAAGCGGCGGGCGGATGCGTCGGCGGCGGCGGACAGGGCGTCGATGGCGCCTGCGACAGCGCCGCTGGACGCGCGAAAGAAAGCGGCGAGCGACGGAAAGGCATCGCTGACGTCATGAATCGTTTCGCCGCGCTGCAGGCCCAAGCGGGCTCCCTCGCCGGGTAGTTGGTAACGGACTAGAAGGGGCGCGTCTGTCATGGCTTGCTCCGTTCACTGTCGCTGATTATGCCTACGCTGTCACATCGCTTACCTTACCGAATATCATGGGCTTCGCGCCACTATGGATTGTCGGGCAATGTCAATTGAATCGCCCGTACTCATAGTTCATAGATTATCAGCCGCCCGCCGGTCTTTGTCTGTGGCTCTGTGTTCAAAATAACCCTCGGCGTTCTCAATCTCCTCGGTGTCCTCGGTGGTGAATAAAGCCTGTCCCGTCTCCGCATTGGCCCGTAGGCCACCGTCTCTCCGTCAGCGGACTTGCATTCATGCGCCAGACGCGTTATGAGTATGACTTGGTCGATAGACGAGCGAGGAGGCGCGCCATGCTCAAGCCGGATGCTGCGCTCGCCAAGCGCGAAAGCATGCTGCGGGACGGTTACGTCCTGATCGAGAATATCCTGCCGGACAGCTTCCTGGACGAGTTGCGCGCGGAAACCGAGCGGCTGATTGCGGCGCATGAAGAAGCGCCCGAGTTTCGCTTTCAGGGGCAACACATCAAAGTCACGGCTGCGGAAAACGCGCTTGTCAAGAAGCTGGTCACCTGGACGCCCGCCTACCAGGCGCTTGCGGCGATGGGCTTCGGCGACTTCAAGCCCGATCGCGATCGGCCCGCGGAGGTGATTATTCTCACCAAAGAGCCGGGCGGACCGCCCCTGTATTGGCATCAGGATTGGATGTGGTGGAACGATCCGCTTAGCCTGTCACCCTGGCCCGAGTTCATGTCGCTTAGCTACTACTTGACCGACACGACAGTGGAGAACGGCTGCTTGAAGGTGATACCGGGCAGCCACCGGCGGCGCTTTCCCATTCATGACGAGTTGGTGCCGGCGCATGAGCAAGGCGCCCGCTTCGTCGACGATGACGACCCGGTCATGTTCAGCGATGTGCCGGAGCAGGCAACGGTCGAGGTGAAAGCCGGCGCTCTCGCTTTGATGGACGCGCGCATTTTGCACGCGGCCGGGCGCAACTTCACAGACGAGCGCCGCACGCTGGTTCTCAGCTGGCATCGGCGGCCCATTGGCGCGATTCCCAATTATTGGACGGGCGAAGTGCCGGAAGAAATCATCAATCGCGATCCGAACGCGGAATACGAGGGCTCGCGCACTCCTGGAGAATTCCTGAGGCCCTAACCACTCGCGCGTCGCCCGCCGAAAAGCGAAATGTGTAGGGGCGACTCGGTGCGTCGCCCGTTCCAGCACCTTCTTGAAATACGCGGGCGAGCCACCGTCTCGCCCCTACAGATTCTTTTCTGGCGGATTCGCTATTATGTCTGCCTCGGTTTGATTTGCAGGCGGCCCTGGGCGCGCTGATTCCATTCGACGGCGGCAACCTGGCGTTGAACGCGGGCGGAACGCCGGGGCCAGCAGACCGCGCTAGCTCTCGGCGATGATTGGGTTGCTCAAGACACCCAGGCGCTCAATCTCGATATGGACTGTCTCGCCGGCGCGCAGCCAACGCGGCGGCGTCCGCGCGCCACCGACGCCGGGCGGCGTCCCGGTCGATACGATATCGCCTGGTTCAAGCGTCATGACTTCGCTGATCGCCGCCACCAATTGAGGCACATTGAAGATTAGCTGGCTGGTATTGGAGTCTTGCAGCGCCTCGTCGCCGATCCAGAGCCGGATCGCGAGGTTGTGCGGGTCCGGGACTTCGTCGGCGGTGACCAGCGCCGGACCCATCGGCGCGAAGCTGTCGAAACTTTTGCCCAGCGTCCATTGGCTGACGCGCTCCTGGTAATCACGCGCGCTGACGTCGTTGATCGGCAGGTAGCCGGCGACATAATCGAGCGCGTCGGCTTCGCTTATGTAGCGTCCCCGTTTGCCGATGACAAAACCGAGTTCGGCTTCGTAATCGACCATGTCGGTGACTTTGGGCAAGATGATGGGCTCGCCGCTGCCGATGACCGTGTTGCTGTATTTGCTGAAGACGATTGGGTAGTCGGGCAAGGGCTGCCCGGATTCGGCGGCGTGATCGGCGTAATTGAGACCGATGCAGAGAATTTTGCCGGGGTTCGGGATGGGGGCGGCCAGCTCGACAGAAGCGGCGTCGAGGACGGAGTTCGCCGCCTCGGCTGCGGCCGCCGCTCGCGCCAGGGCGGCTGGACCAGCTTCCAATAGTCCGCGCACGCTGCCTGGCAAAGACGCGTCCGCCGCCTGCAAATCAATGATGACGTCGCCTGCGTCGCGCATGGTCAAGACCCCGGGCTTTAGCGTCTCGCCTTGCCTAAATGTCACTAACTTCACTGTTCACTCCTCACTTTTCAGTTTACCAGCCATAGATAAGGCGTCTCCGCCAGTTGTTTCACGCGCTGCAAGAAACGAGCGGCTGGCGCGCCATCGACGACGCGGTGATCAAAGGTCAGGCTGAGCGACATCATGTGGCGTATTGCCAAGCGCTCGGCGTCCGCATCCAGGACGATCTGCCGCGGTACGATCCGACCGACGCCCAGGATCGCGCTTTGCGGCAGATTGATGATGGGCGTGAAAGCCTCAATATCGTACATGCCCAGGTTCGTGATGGTGAAAGTCCCGCCACCCAACTCGTCGCTCGTTACCGTGCCGGCGCGCGTTCGCGCGATAAGATCAGCGCTGATTGCAGCCAGTTCAAGCAGCGACAGGCGGTGGGCTCCGCGGATGACCGGCGCCAGCAGACCGCGCTCGCTATCGACGGCGATGCCGATATTGATGGCGCCGTGCAAGAGAATCTCGTCGCCTTCAATCGAAGCGTTGAGCGTCGGGTGCGCGGCCAGCGCGGCCGCGACCAGTTTCACCATTAAGTCGTTATAGGAGGGCACGATGTCTTTGCCATCAGCCGCCAGTTTGCGCCGAATCTGACGGAGTTCGCTGGCATCCGCTTCGGTTGTCAAAGTGACGGGCGCGGCTTGCCGGGCACTTTCGACCATGCGATCGCGGGTCAGTTGGCGGATGCGCGAAAGAGGCTGGCGCTCGGCTAGGGCGTCTGATCCCCGCTCGGCCAAGACCGCTTCCACATCGGCGCGCGTGACGCGTACGCCGGGGTGAAGCGCCGCCAGCTCTTCCAGCGGGATGCCAGCGTCGAGCGCCAGACGGCGAGCGACGGGCGTAATCCGTATGTCGGCTGCGGGCGCTGGCCTCGAATGAAGCGCGGCGGCCGCGCGAATGTCGCGCTCGATGATGCGGCCGCTGCTGCCGCTGCCGCTAAGCCCGGACCAATCGACGTTCAATTCCAGCGCGACGCGTTTCGCCCGCGGGCTGATGGCGGGCGCGTCTTCGCGAGCGCGCTGGCCTGTCTTCTGCGCTTTGGGCGTTGGCGCGCTTTTGCTGGCTGGATCCGCCGTTGGCGCGCTTGGCTGGCTGGTCTGCGCCGCCCCCGCCCGCTCGAATGGTGGTTCTTCACCCGGCTGCACGAGATAGGCGAGGGTCTCGCCGATCTTGATTGTGGCGCCGACCGGCGGCGAGTCGGGCGAAATCCGCAGGATACCGCCGTCAAAGGCTTCGATTTCCTGCAGCGCCTTATCACTTTCGACGACGAATATGATATCGCCGGGCTGAACCTCGTCGCCGTCCTGCTTGATCCACTCGTCGAGGATGCCCTCTTCCATGGTCCAGCCGAGCTTGGGCATTACGATTTCGATTGCCATGCGCCCTTCCTCTTTATTCGGCGACCAGGTCGCGGATTGCCCTTTCGATCGCCGCCGCGTCGGGAATGATGGCGCTTTCCAGGCTCGGGCTGTAGGGCGTTGGCGTATGCGCGCCGTTGAGCCGGGCGACGGGCGCGTCCAGGTCGTCAAAGCCCCGCTCCATCACCTGGGCGCTGATTTCGGCGCCGATGCCGCAGGGGCCGAAGGTCTCGTCGGCGATCAGCAGGCGGCCCGTCTTGCGCAAAGACTCCAGAATTGTATCCGTGTCCAAGGGCGCGACCGTGCGCGGATCGATGACTTCGATGTCCAACCCATCTTTCGCCAGTTCGTCGCAGACAGCCAGGACCTTGGGCGCCATCACCGCTAGCGCGACGACGGTCGCGTCGCTGCCTTGGCGCAGGATGGCGGCTTGCCCGAAAGGCAGCGCGTATTCCTCTTCCGGCACGGGACCGCGCCGGTTCAGCAGCAGCTTGTGCTCGAGGAACATGACCGGATCGTCGCCGGTGAGCGCCGTCTTGAGCAAGCCCTTGGCGTCGTAGGGGTTCGAGGGCAGAGCGACGCGGAAGCCGGGGATATGCGCGAATATGGAATAATAGCTGCCGGAGTGATGCGTGGCCGCGGCACCGCCGATGCCGATGCAGCCGCGCAGCACGATGGGCATCTTGATGCGCCCGCTGCTCATGTATTGGATCTTCGAGATCTGGTTTAAAAGCTCGCCCATGGAATCGAGGATGAAGTCGATGAACATGAAATCGACGACGGGCCGCGCGCCCGTCATGGCCGCGCCGGCGCACATGCCGACGAAGCCGCGCTCGACGATGGGCGTATCGCGCAGGCGCATGGGTCCATATTGCTCGTACAAGCCGAGGGTGGTATTGAAGTTGCCGCCGCGCTCGCCGATGCCCTCGCCGACAACGAAGATGCTGGGATCAAGCGCCATCTGCTCAGCCAGCGCTTCGCGCGCCGCTTCGGTGTAGGTGATCTCGCGCATCGGCTTATGCCCCCAGGCTGAAAATGTAATCGGCGGCTGTGGCCGGATCCGGGAAGGGGCTCGAACGGGCGAACTCCATGGCGTCGGCCACGATGTCGTTGACCTCGGCGTCAATCGCTGCGAATTCGACCTCGGTCGCCTTGCCCTCTTCGACCAGGCAGGCGGCAAAGGATGCGATGGGATCGCGCTGCTTCCAGGCGGCCATTTCTTCGGCGCTGCGGTAGCCGCCATCGCGCATGCCCTCGGCGTGGGGACGCGTCCGATAGGTCTTGCAATCGATGAGCGTCGGACCGTCGCCGGCGCGCGCCCGAGCGACGGCCGCTTCCGCCGCCTGATAGACCGCCAACACGTCATTGCCATCGATGCGGACGGCCGCCATATCGTAAGACGCTTTTGCGCGCGCCGCGACATCATGCACGCGCGTCGCTTCGCTGAAGGGCACTTCGGTGGCGTACATATTGTCTTCGCAGACGAAGATCACGGGCAGGCGCCAGATGGCGGCCAGATTCAGCCCTTCGTGAAACGCGCCGTTGCTTACCGCGCCATCACCGAAAAAGGCGACGCTGACCTGATCGCAGCCGAGCAGCTTGAAGCTGTAGCCGGCGCCCGCGCCCTGCAAAATGCTGGGTCCGACGATGCCGCTGGTGCCCATCAAGCCGATTTCGGGGGCGAAGAGGTGCATGCTGCCGCCGCGTCCTTGCGAGCAGCCGGTCGCCTTGCCAAAAAGCTCGGCCGCCAGCGCGCGCGGACTGACGCCTTTCGCCAGGGCGTGCCCGTGGCCGCGATGGGTGCTGAATATGACATCGTCCTGGCGCAGGTTGGCGCAGACGCCGGTCGCGATCGCCTCTTCGCCGACGTAGGTGTGGCAGGGACCGGGCACGAGACCCATTTGGTGGGCGCGCGCGAGCTGCTCTTCCGTCCGGCGGATCAGCGCCATCATGCGGTAGAGGTCAAGCAGCTGTTCGCCGCCGAGTTGGATTTCGTCGTTGCTCAATAGAATTCTCCTTGGGATATGTTAAGAGCCTATATGAAAGAGGAGGCAGCGCAAAATTTGGCGGGCGGTGTGTGACCGACCCGGCGCGTTTCCCACTCATCTCTTGAAGGTATCGCAAGGGCAGTTGTGCCTAGCATAGATTGCCTCGATTATGCGTTTAGGGCTGGGGTATTGGCTGCGTTTTCGCGGGTATAGGGGCAGTCCCTTCTTGCATAGAAACGCCAATTCCATGCAGGCCAGCATGCCCAACAAAGCAACTGCGTGGTCATCTGGGCGCTTCAGCAGGTTTCCAATCTGGCCCCGCCAGTGCAGTTCATACACTTCGCGGCAGGTTTTTGGGAAATAGTTGGACTTGGCGAATCTTCCTGTGGTCATGTTGACAAATGTTCTCGCAGTGTGGTAAGTTTGATGTGGGTGTTTGGTGAGATCCAACACTAACCTCTAGACCGCTCTGGACAGACGGGGTTAGGGAAGGCTGGGAATCCCATGCGGGAATCCCGCGTCTCCAAAGGGCTTGCGACTTATACGGCGAGCCCTTTGGCTTTTGTACTATATTATACTTACGCTTGGTTCGCCTGGAATATGTCAAAAACTCGGCAATCCTAAGATGAGAGTCAATCTGCTGTCAGGCGCCAGCGTTGACGCTTGATCTATGATGAGTCCCCTAATCTTGACTCTCTTTGCGCTGATTATCATTAAACTCCGACAGGCTTGTTCACGGGCGATCGGGGCGCTTTGCCCGTCAAGACGCGTACTACATCGTCGATCGCTTTGACGCGCACATCCAGTTTGGCAGCTTCCGAGTACCAGCCGGCGTGGGGCGTGATCGTTATGCGCTCGTCTTTAAGCAGGGGGAAGTCGAGCGGCGGCGGTTCCACCGTGAGCACGTCGAGAGCGGCGCCGGCGATGCGCCCGTGCTGCACGGCGTCTAGCAGCGCGCCCTCGTCAATTAGTTCGCCGCGGGCGGTATTGATTAGGTAGGCATTCGGCTTCATCTTTTCCAAGGCGGCGGCATTGATGATGTGACGGGACGATTCCGTTAAGGGCGCGTGCAGGGAGATGAAGTCGGCGCTTGCGAGCAGCGCGTCCAGATCGATTTGCGTCACTGTTTCCTGCGCTGCGTTAAGCTCAATGAAGGGGTCGTAGACGATGACTTGCAGCCCCAAGCCACGCGCCTTGGCCGCGACTGCGCGTCCGATGCGTCCGTAGCCGATGAGGCCCAAGATTTGCCCAGCTAAGCGAGGCGCCGGTTCGATGGCAGCGGCGTCATACCAAGCGCCGGCAGCGACGGAGGCGATCATCTTAGGCAGCCGCCGCGCGTGGTTCAGCAGCAGGGCGATAGCGTGGGTCGATACCTCGTCCACCGCGTAGTCGGGGACGGATGTGACCCAGATGCCGCGCGCCGTGGCTGCGAGAATGTCGATGGCGTCCAAGCCCGTGCCGACGCGGGCGATGATCTGGCAGCGCTCCAGCGAGTTGATGAGTTCGGCATCGACCGGCTGAATAGTGACCATGAGCGCGTCGGCGACCCGGGCAATCGCGCGGGCTTCGGGCGAATCGAGGCTGGCGGTCTGGACGACCGATGCGTCGATAGCGTGGAAGGCGTCGATTTCGAGATCGGAAATTACATAGGATTCATGGGCGGCGTGGATGGTCAGCATGATTCGCCTGCGCCGCAAATGTGGCAATTCGCGGTGGTCGTGAAGACGTTCACCATGTGTGGCTCCCGCCGGCGTTCAGTGCCAGGTTGCCGCCATCGACCGGCAGCAAAGTCCCGGTGACAAAGGCGGCCGCATCCGACGCCAGGAATATGGCCGGACCGACGATGTCTTCCGGCTCGCCCAGTCGATTCAGTGGGATGCCCTTGAGCAAGTGCGCCACCAAATCCGGAGCCGTCGCCGGATCTTCCAGCCATTTCTTGACCGACGGACTACGCATTTGGGCGGGCAGCAGCGCGTTGACGCGAATGCCGTGGCCCGCCCATTCGACGGCCAGCTCGCGGGTCAGTTGATGGACGCCCGCTTTGGCCACGCTGTAGACGAAGTTGCCCCGCCCCAAGGCGGACGCGCCGGCGATCGAGCCGATGCTGATGATGCTGCCGCCGGCGCCCTGCTCGATCATACGCCGCCCGGCTTGCTGGGCGCAGAGGAAGAATCCGGTCAAACAGACGCCGATGGCGTCGTTCCAATCTTCAAGAGTCAGCGCTTCTGGTTTCTCTCGATTGAAGGCGAAGGGTCCATTCAGCAAGATGTCGATGTGGCCGAAGACTTCATCAAGGCGCTCGAATAGTTTCTGAACGGCGACCGAATCAGAAATATCGCAGGGGCAGACTTCCGCGCGCTGGCCGAGGGCGCGAATGCTTTTGGCCGTATCGTGCAAGCCTTCCACATTGATATCGGCAATGACGAGATCGGCGCCGGCGCTGGCAAAGCCGATTGCGATCGCCTGCGACAAGCCCGATGCCGCGCCCGTCACGACGGCTGCTTTTCCATCCAGGCCGAAGTTCTTAATCAATGCGCAATCGCCTCGCAGCTGGTCCGCCGACAATTCAACGAGAATAACCATGACAGTGCTGAATGTCAAACGCGCCGCGCTGCCGCCCGCTATTTTGACACATCGGCAATTCGAATTAGAATCTGCCAACAGGTGATTCGCCCAGGCTTACTGTGTATGTCGGAGTCTCATTCTTCGCTGTCCCTCGGACCGATATTGGCTGGCTGGGTCGCGCTTATTCCTGACTTCGGACCTGGCGTCGCGCTGGAAGTGGACGGTGGAATAGCATTGGGGTATTAACTGCGAAACAGGATTCAAGCAAGGCAAAGGAGCCGCGCGAGCGAGATTAAGTCAGAGGCGAGCCATCCGGCTCAGAGCAAAATCTCGAATAGATCATTCGTATGTCTAAGGGAGTAGGGCAGTGAAATTGTTACAAGTGAAAACTGCGGGCATTCTGTTTTTGCTGCTGCTCTTGGCGACTATCGGCGGCACGGCCGTCAGCGCGCAAGATGTCACCACACTGCGCATGACGGGCCAAGCGGGCATTGTCGCCACCGCTCTGCAAACGGTGCTGCCGATTTGGAATGAGCGCAACCCGGATATCCAGGTCGAGCTGGACGTGCAAGCCGACGAAGTCAACTGGCAGGCGACGGCGCCCACCACGATGTTCGCCGACCCCAATGGTCCCGATCTAAGCTGGTGGCGGTGCTCGCCGTTGTTCCAGTACAACGACATGATCGAAGCCGATCTGCTCGTTCCGCTGGATGGCTTGTATGAGAGTGAAGGCTGGTACGACGCCTTTCCGCAGGGCACGCTCGATTTCTACACCGAGCCGAACGGAAGCATCTACGGGGTTAATATCGATGTGGTCTGGACGCCGTACATTTACTACAACAAGGAACTGTTCGCCGAGGTGGGCGCGGAAGTCCCGACGACCTGGGAAGGACTCTACGAGGTGGCGGACAAGGTGCGCGCCGGCGGTTATCAGCCGATGGTCAATCTCTACGATTGGGGCTTGGTCAATCATCTTCCGGACGCGCTGATGATGCGCTCCTGGAGCGAAGACGAATACCGCGCCTTCATGCTCAACGCCAATCCCGGCTCGCCGGACTGGGCGAATGAATACAAGTGGACGGACCCGCACGGCCTGCGCATCTTCGCGACGATGAAGGAGATGGTCGATCGCGGCTTGCTGGCTGATGGCTTCGCCGGGCACACGGAGTACAGCCAGGGGCAGGGCTTGTTCACTGGCGGAAGCGCCGCCATGTGGCAGATGGGCTCCTGGGCTTCCGGCAGCTTGAGCGACGAAGTCGATTTCGAGTGGGGTTATTTCTACTACCCGCCCTTCGATGACGGCATGATCGAGCCCTACGGACCAGTCGGAAGCTGGATCCCGAATTGCTTCATCGTCTTCAATCGCGAGAATCAGGAAGCGGCGCTCAAGGTAGTAACCTATCTGGCTTCGGCCGAGGGCATTGAGACCTATTCGCGGGCGTCGGGGCTGGCGCCGGGCCGCATCGATATCCCGCAGGAGGCGGTGGCTGAGATCTTGACGCCCGAGGCGGCGCAGCAAGTGGCTGATGTCGGGATGATGGGCGCGCCCTCGCTCTATGAGGCGAACGTGCCGCCGGATGTGCTGTCGGCGCTGAAGCAGGCGTCGGATCTGGTGCTGAACGGGGTGGTCACGCCGGAAGAAGCGGCGGAAATGGTGCAAGAAGCGACGGAAGAAGCGCGCAAGGGTTAGGCTTCGCCGCACTATTTCAACGATTCCGTAGGGGCGTCCCTGTTCGCTGGGCTTGCCGCATCCGCGCAATATCCTGGGCGAGCTGCTGCCGGAGCTCAAGAAGCGGGACATTCGGCTCATCGCTTATTTCAGCGTCTGCTTCGATAACTACGCGCTGGGAATCCACCCGGAATGGCGCATGGTCAATTACTTGGGCGATCCCTATAAGCTGCGCCCTTCTATATGGCGTCGGTCTGCTCGCCCTACACCGACTACGCGCTGCGGCAGCTCGATGAATTGGCGGCGACCTACCAGGTCGATGGCTTCTGGCTGGATATCATCCCGCTCGCGCGCGATGTGCGGCAGGATTTGTGGATGATCGCGCCCCATCCGATTCCCGACTACTCCCTCTATGCGCAGCGCGGCAGCATGGTCTTCGGTCAGGCGCCATTCGCAACTGGCGCCAGCGATCCAGCCCAGCTCGCGGGCTTGGCGGGTGTATTTTTGCCGACGCGCGAGCTTGAAGCCTGGCTGACTGACGCGAGCGGTCTCAGCGACATCGGGCTGATCATGGCACCGAAGCCGCGGAGCGCCTCCAGGCTTTGGAGCCTGATGCTGGACGGCGCCGAAGCCTTTCACGACGCCTTGATCGACCGTCATTTGCCGATAATGGCCTAACCCTGCGGGAAATAGAAATAGAACTGGATCTGTCAAGAACGGCAATTGACACGGTCAGCCGCGTGTACATGGCGCCGGATACGACTTTGCCCTTTCAACTTGAAGGGCAAGTTCTGACAACGACGCTGCCGGAATTGGAAGCGCGCGCGGCGGTCGTCATCGAATGAGCCCGGTTTGATTAGGCTCCGCTCGCACCGTCGTCGTACTTTCGTTCGACAGTCTCCAGATCATCAAACCAGAGCGCCATGCGCGCCATCACGCCGCCATCGACATTCAGGGTCGTACCGGTGATGTAGTCGGCATCGGCCGACGCCATGAAGGCGACGGCGGCCGCGATATCGGGTCCATAGCCGATGCGGCCCAGCGCGATCTGATCATCGATCATGTGCGGGTCGTAGTTGGGGATGACCTCGTAGGCTTTTTCCACATGAATGGAGCCGGGGATGACGCAGTTGACGCGGATGCGATGGGGCGCGAGGTCCAGCGCCAGCGCGCGCGTCATGGCGTTGAGGCCGCCCTTGCTGCTGGCGTAAGCCGACATGCCGGGGAAGGTGGCCATGCTGTGCATCGACCCGATGATGATGATGACCCCGCCACCGCCCTGTGCGACCATGCGCCGGGCGGCCGCCTGTGAACACATGAATGTGCCTTTGAGGTTGATGTCGAGGACGCGATCCCACTGTTCATCGGTCATGTCGAGAAAGGGGATGACCGGATCGATGGCGGAGTTGTTGACGAGGATGTCGATGCGCCCGAATTCCTCCTGTAGCGTTGCGAACATGGCGTCGACATCGGCGCGCGCCGCGATATTGGCGCGTACGGCAAGCGCGCGCCGCCCCTTTTCGCGTATTTGCGCGGCGATGTCTTCGGCGCCGGCTTGGCTGCTGGCGTAGTTGACCAAGACGGCGGCGCCTTCATCAGCCAGCCGCAGGGCGATATGGCGCCCGATGCCGCGTCCGCCGCCGGTGACGAGCGCCATTTTGCCTTTGAGTTTCATGGACCGTCGATCTCCTCGCCATGAGGGCGATTCACAGAATCGCCCCTACATTTTGCGCGGTGGTGGGCGATCTACCAGATCGCCCCTACATTTTCCAATTCAATTGCTCGTGTGGGGGTCAGTCGGTGGCTGACCCGCTGGCAGCGCTAGCCCTCCAGGAAGAAGTCGACGGTATCGGCGGTGATGGTGAAGGACTTGGTGATCACGGTATTGGGCAGGGCGATGCGCCCGCCTTCGCGCGCCACAATGCCTTCAGCGGCGACATACATATAGACGACGCCGAAGAAGCCC
>JAPOYS010000137.1:0-12632 GCA_026706455.1 Chloroflexota bacterium
CGGTGAGTCGCCCTCTCCGCAACCGGTATCTGTTCATGCGGGCGAGCCACCGGCTCGCCCCTACAGTTTCCATTGAAAATTCGCATGACTAACTTGGAACTACTCCTATCAATGCGCCCTGCGAATCCTGAGCTGACTAGGCTAGAATACAGGCTCGTAGAGCGATAGTATTCCGACGGAATCAAGAACGAGAAGGCGCGAATGTACAACTCAGTAGACGAATTGCAGGCGGCGCTGAACGAGCAGGATTACATCGCCGAGCGCGGTCTGTCGGTGGCGGTATACCTGGCGCTGAAGACGGGCAAGCCGCTGTTTCTTGAGGGCGACGCCGGCGTCGGCAAGACGGAAATCGCCAAGGTGCTGGCGGCGGCGCTCGGCGCCAACCTGATCCGCCTGCAATGTTATGAGGGTCTGGACGTCAACACGGCTGTCTACGAATGGAATTACGCCGGGCAGATCCTGCACCTGCGGCTGATGGAGCGCGAAGGCTTGGCGCGCGAGGCGATGGAGAGCGAACTCTTCTCCGAGCGCTTTCTGCTAAAGCGGCCGCTGCTGCAAGCGATCGAACAGAGCCGCGCTGGCGCCGCGCCCGTGCTGCTGATTGATGAACTGGACCGCTCCGACGAGGAGTTCGAAGCCTACTTGCTTGAGCTGCTGTCCGACTTTCAGATTACAATCCCGGAATTGGGCACGATCAGCGCCTCGGCCCCGCCGGTCGTGGTCGTAACATCGAATCGCACGCGCGAGATTCATGATGCCTTGAAGCGGCGCTGTCTCTATTACTGGATTGATTATCCGCATTTCCACAAGGAGTTGAGCATTGTCGAGCGCAAGGCGCCATCGCTGCGTCCCATGCTGGCGCGGCAAATCACCGCTTTCATTCAGGATATGCGCTCGCTGGAGCTTTTCAAGCGGCCCGGCATCGCCGAGACCCTGGATTGGACGGCCGCCCTGATCGCGCTCGATCAGAATGAGCTTTCGCTCGAGACGGTGCAAGATACGCTGGGCGTGATCCTCAAGTATCAGGACGATGTCGAGACGCTCGATCCGACGACGATTCAAAATATGATCGACCGCGCCAAAGTCGAGGGGCAGCGGGTGGGCTGAGGCCTGACCCCAGCCCTCACCGAAGCGCAGGCCTGTAGGGGCGTCTCACCGAGTCGCCCAACGAGGAATGAATGCAAGTGTCGAATGATCAGACCGGCAATGGGCCGATAAAGAGCCTTTTTCTGGGTCCGGCTGATGCGCCTTATGCTTATCAAGGCGGCAAGCTGACGCACAACCTCATTCTGTTTGGGCGCGTCTGCCGGGCGCTGGGCATGAACGTGACGCCGAACCGCATGATGGAAGTGGGCTTGGCACTGGCGCATGTTCAGATCGGCCGCAAGCGCGATTTCTATTACACGCTGCGCGCGCATCTGGTGAGCCATCCGCGAGAATTCGCCTACTTTGACGAGGCCTTCGACATATTCTGGCGGCGGCCAGCGGAGGGCTTCACCACCCTGAATCTGCAATCGCTGGGTGAGGAGCGGCGCAAGAAAAAGACGCAGTTTCTGCCGCCTTTGGAGGCGAGCCCGGGCGAAAATGGCGCCGATGCTGAAGAGCTTGATTCGAGCATGATCGCTTTGGTGCCGACCTACAGCCGGCAAGAGCGCCTGCGGCACAAAGACTTCGCCGAGATGACGGCGGCCGAGCTGGAGATGGCGAAGCGCGTCATCGCCAAGATGCCCGACTCGCTGGGCATGCGGCGGACGCGCCGCTTCGAAAATGGTTCGGGCCGGCGGATCAATATGCGCCGCCTGATGAAAGACATGATCCGCAAGCGCGGCGATGTGACGCGGCTGCCAACGCATCGGCGCAAGGAGAAGCCGCGGCCGGTCGTGCTGCTCTGTGATATCAGCGGCAGCATGGAGCGCTATACGCGCGTGCTGCTGCACTTCATGCATACGCTGGCGAGCTCGCTCTACCAAGTCGAGTCCTTCGTCTACAGCACGGACATCACGCGAATCACGCGGCAAATTCGGCAGAAGAATGTCGATGACGCGCTGGAAGATATCGGCGGGACGGTGCTGCAGTGGGGCGGCGGCACGATGACGGGCGAGTGCCTGCGCTTCTTCAATTGGCAATGGTCGCGGCGCGTGCTCGGTCGCGGCGCCGTCGTGATGCTGATCACCGATGGTTGGGACCGCGGCGATATCCCGCTGCTGCACCGCGAGATGGCGCGCTTGCAACTCTCTTGCCGGCGCTTGATCTGGCTGAATCCACTGCTGGATGTGCCTGAGTACGAGCCGCTGACGCGGGGCGCGCAGGCGCTGCTGCCCTACGTGCATGACTTTCTGCCGATCACCAATTTGGCGAATCTGGAAGTGATCGTAAAAGCGCTGCAGAATCTGACGAGCGCGCCGAGCGCGGAAGCCTACCGGGCGCGCTATTTGGCATAGCGGAGAGTGATGATGTTAGACATCCTGGAGACCGTGAATCGCTGGCTGGCGGAAGAGCGGTCGGTGGCGCTGGCGACGGTGGCCAAGACCTGGGGTTCGGCGCCGCGGCGCGAAGGCTCGAAGATGGGCGTCACCGCGGAAACGGCGATGATCGGCTCGGTGAGCGGCGGCTGCGTCGAAGGGGCGGTGGTCGAAGAGGCTTTGGCCGGCTTGCGCGCGGGGCAGCCGCGCCTGCTGAAATTCGGCGTGGCTGACGACATGGCTTGGGAGGTCGGCTTGACCTGCGGCGGCCGCATCGAAGTTTTCGTCGAGCCGCTTGATTCGCTGTGGTGGGAGGCCTTGGCCGAGCTGGCCCTGAATGACGACTTCGGCCTTACCATGACGATCATGGAGGGCGAGCGCATCGGCGAAAAGGTTCTTTTGGATGCGGACGGCGGTATCTTGTATCGCAGTCCAAATCTTGACGCTGAGATGCTCGACGCGCTGAAAGAAGCCGCGGCTGGGCGTCAGAAAAGCGGCGTCGCAACTGCTGCCGGCACGCGCGTGATGGTTGACCTGCAAGCGGAGCGGCCTCACTTGATTCTCATCGGCGGCGTCCATGTCGCGATCCCGCTGCAGAGAATGGCGACGCTGGCCGGCTTTCGCGTTTCGATCGTCGATCCGCGCGCCGCCTTCGCCTCCGAGGCGCGCTTTCCGGCTGTCGCCAACATCCTGCACAGCTATCCGGACAAAGCCTTGCCCCAGTTGGGCTTGGACCGCGGCGCCTATTTGGCTGTATTGACGCACGACCCGAAGATCGACGACAAGGCGCTGCTTACGGCGCTGCCGGCTGATATCCCTTACGTCGGCGTGCTGAGTAGCGGGCGCACGCATCGGCAGCGAGTGGCGCGGCTGAAAGAAGCGGGCTTGAGCGACGAGCTCATCGCCCGGATTCGCACGCCGATTGGCATTGATATAGGCGCGAGCACACCGGAGGAAATCGCGGTCTGCATCCTGGCGGAGATTATCGCCGTCCGCAACGGAGCTCGAGATGAAGTTCGGTGAGGCGCCGATCGAAGAGGCTGCCGGCGCAATTCTGGCGCACAAACTCTACGATGATGCCGGCAAGCTAATACTCAATAAGGGGCGCCTGCTCGCCGAGGCCGATCTGCCTGCGCTGCGCCAGCTAGGGCTGGAGCGGGTCACGGTCATGCAGCTGAGCGCTGCCGACCTGCACGAAGACGAGGCCGCCGAACGCATTGGCGCGGCGGTGGCGGGCGCCAATGTGCGGATGCGCGCGCCGGGTGTGGGTCGGGCGAATCTCACGGCGGCGGAACGGGGCGTCTTGCATGTCGATGTGCCAAAACTCGAATTGGTCAACAACATATACGATGGCATCACGATCGCGAGCCTGCGCGAATACACGCTGGTTGACGCAGGCGATATGCTGGCGCTGGTCAAAGTTGTGCCTTTTGGCGTGCCAGCGGCGCGGGTCGTCGATGTCGAGCGCATCGCCGAAGCGGGCGCGGCGATCTTGCAAGTGCGTCCGCTCTTCAGACAGCGGGTGGCGCTGATCGTCTCCGGCACGGAGGCAACGCGGGCGCGTCTGCTGAAGAGTTTTCATGAACCGGTGCGAAAGCGAATTGAAGGCTGGGGCAGTGAGTTGCTGGCGCCGGCGTTCACGCAGCACAACGCGGAAGCGATCGCGAGCGCGATTCGAGCGCATGCCGCTGCGGACATGATCTTGGTCGCGGGCATCTCCGCCATTATCGACCGCGAAGATGTCGTGCCGTCGGCTTTGCAACTCGCGGGCGGCAGCATCACCGTGCACGGTGTGCCGGTTGATCCGGGCACGCTGCTGATGCTGGGCTATCTGGGCGATGTGCCGGTGGTGGGCGCGCCGGGCTGCATCAAATCGCCCAAGACCAACGTCATCGATTGGATCCTGCCGCGCCTGCTCAGCGGCGAACGTCTGACGCGCGCCAATCTCGTTTCGATGGGGCATGGCGGTCTGCTGCAAGATATCGCCGAACGGCCGATGCCGCGCAGCAAGACGGACTGACCGAATGCCCATTTCTACCCCAGCCCCCAGACCCCTCCGACGCAGCGCGGCAGTTGTAGGGCCGACTCGGTGAATCGCCCGCGATTCGGCGCGATCATTCTTGCGGCCGGTCTATCGTCGCGCATGAAGGCGAACAAGCTGCTGCTGCCCTGGCGCGCTGGCCAGCCAATCGTGCGCCATGTCGCATCGAAATACAGCCATGCTGGTATAGGACCAATCATCGTCGTGACCGGGCGCGACGCCGCTCAGGTGCGCGCCGCCCTGGACGACCTGCGCGTGACCTGCGTTCACAATCCCGCTTATGAGACGGGCGAGATGCTTTCGTCGGTCAAGGCGGGTCTGCGCGCGCTGCCCGACGATTTGGCGGCCGCGTTCATCCAGCCGGCTGATATGCCCTGCGTGCCGCAGCAGGTAATCGGGCAGTTGTTGGAGGAGTATGACGCCGGTTGGAATGTCGCGCCGACGCACGAGGGCCAGCGGGGACATCCGGTCTTGCTGGATCGAGCCTACTGGCGGGCGATGCTGGACTTGCCGGCCGAGGCGAAGCCGCGCGCCGCGCTGGCGGATTCGCGCTTGCGGCTGGTGGATGTGGAGGACGCGGGCGTGCTGCTGGATGTGGATACGCGGGCGGGGTACGAGCGAGCATTGGAGAATTCACAAGAGAGCAATAGCAGAAGGCTTCCCGATTAGAATATCAGGTCACGCCCCAAGCCGCGCCGCGCCGCAGACCCTCCCCGCGACCGACCGCGCCCATGCGCGAATTCATCCGCCGTTTCAGCGCCGACCACAGCGCCCAGATCGTCAGCTCGCGCCCAGCGATAATCAGCAGCAGCGCGGCCGTCTCGACCGCCATAGACGCCAGCGGATGCGGCGCCACCACGAACCAGGCAAAAGCGAAATATACCAGCCCGGCAACTGCCAGCGGCAGCGCGCCCAGCATCACGTAGACGAGCAAACCGACCAGCAGCGCGTCGCGCTTCGCCCAATCGAAGCTGCTGGCGAGCAGACCGATGATCTGACTCGTGACGAATGTCTGCGTCAAATTGGTGATGTAAGCAGTCAGGAGCAAGACGGGAAGCAGCAGCATGCGCAGCTCTTCCGCGCCGAAGTGCTTGTCAGTGGAGCCAATGAAGAGAAGCGCGAAAAGCGCCAGTAGGGCGAGAGCCGCCAGGCCGAAGCGCAACGATACAAATGTACCCCAGCGCAAGGGTGTGAAGGTTGCGCCGCGATACAAGATGCCGCTAGCGAATGACCAGCTGGCATTGAGCTTGCCTTGCGTCGAAGCGCAGATCAAGTCGTAGGTGTACTGATGTCTCTCGCGATAGACGCCGCTGATCACCTCGCCGGTGAAGCGCGCGCCCGCGATCCAGATGACCAGGGGCAAGTAAATCGGCGCCGCGACGATGGCCATGATCATCATAATCGGCACGACAAAGACGAGCGCCAGCAACTGTGGCGCCAGCATCAGCGCGACAGCGGTCGCCAGCGCGGCGATCGGCCAGGCTAGCTTTGGGCTGCGCCGGCGCGGCGCGGTGCCTTCGGCGGGCTTATGATTCTGGCTGACGCGCCGGAAAATCGGATCGTGGATGTCGACATCGGCGATCGTACGCCAAAGGCGCCAAGAAAGCATGCCCGCCTCGCTTCAACGGGGTGATTCCCTTGATTCTATGGTATCGGAAGATGGTCACGCCTCCAACTGTCGACGTCTTGCGAGCCTTCAAATCACCGATCACGGAGAATAGCTTTGCTCTGGCGTTTTGTGATGCAGCAGCACATCGATGGTGAGCGCCAAGCCCGCGCTGGAGACGGCGCCCCGCAGAGCCGCTTTGACGACGGAGGCCACGTCAATGATGCCTGCGTCCATCACGTTCACGACATCGCCCCTGCGGACGTCAATGCCGCAGCCGCTCGGCTGGCCGTCCAACTCGGCAAACTTGGCGGAGTCGAAGCCGGCATTCTGACAGATCGCGCGAATCGGCGCCTCGAGGGCGCGCTGCAGCATCCGCCGGGCCGCGCGCGCGTCGCTGTCGGCTGTGGAATCGAAGGCCTCCGTTAGCGCTTCGCGACAAGCCAGCAGAGCCACGCCGCCGCCCGGCAAGATACCGTCACGGGTGGCGCGGCGCAGGGATTTCGCCGTCTCTTTCGCAAGGGCAATGCGGCTGTCCATTCGTGAGGGCAGAGCGTCGCCGATGCGCAGGATGGCGACCCCGCCCAGGATCTTGCCGATGCGCTCGCGCAGAAACGCCGCATCGTCCTTGTCGGTCGCGTATTCCACCAGCTCCAGCAAATCAGCCAGATGCTCTGTGAGTTCCTCCTGATCGTCGCGATCGCTGACGAGCCCGAACATCGTCCGCTCGACCCAAACCTGCTTCGCCTGCCCGAAGTAACTCCGCCGGCGGGTTTTCCCCCATCCCCTGTCCCCTTCCCCCAAAATGAGGGAAGGGGGATCAAAGGACGGCTTTTGAAGCGTTGAAGTCCCTCCCTCTTTATGGGGTCGCGTAGACACTGACCCGCCGGGGAGGGATTTAGGGTGGGGGCGCGGTCTTCCGACAGCGGTCGCCAGCGTATCGCCGGCCGCCTTGAAGAGCGGCATGGCGCCGGTGATCACGGCCATATCGCTCAAGTTAGCGCGCCGCTCGTCATCAGTGCTGCCGGGCGTCTTGACCGCCACGATGCGGAACTTCTCCGGTTTTTTGTTGTTGAGGATGAGATTGATGACATTCTCGGAAAAGCTCGCGCCGACCAGCAGCAGCGCCTTGGCGCCGGCGCGCATCAGGCTGTTGACAACGGGCAGCAGGTCCTGCGGGCGGTCGATATCGAGATCGCTGAGCAGAACGGCGCAGTTGTTCATGACGATGCGATCCGGCTCTTTGCCGCCGCGCAGCATCGCCCGCGAGACGGCGCCGCGCTTCCAGTACATGCCTTTCATGTAGTCATGTTCGATTGCGCGCGTATGATTGCGCCGCACATCGAGTTGGCCGTGCTCGCCGATGAAGTCGAAGATATCGCCCAGCTTCTCCGCCAGTTCGCGATCGTGGCCGATGCATTCGGCGATTTGCGCCAGTTGGTCTCGTCCCGTGATGGGCTGTGTCATCTCGTCGAGTTGGCGCAAAACCAGGTCAGCGCAATCTTGCAGACAGTGACGCAGGCGCATGGCGTTCCCGCCGCCGGCGAGGTATATCAGCCCGTCGTTGTAGATCGACTGAAAGATGACGGCGGCCGTGGCCGTGCCGTCGCCGCAGTCTTCGTATATCCCCCAGAGCATCTGCCGCAGCAGCATGGCGCCCATATCGGCGTTGCGATCGGACAAGTCGCTGATGCGGCGCGCGATCAAGCCGCCTTTGTCCAGCAAGTCCGGTGGTTTGTTATCCAGCGCTTGACTGATGGCGACCGTCTGCGGGATAGGACCCAAGGTCGGGCGGATAGCATCGACGATCAGGTTGATGCCGCGCTGCAGACTGCGGGAAGCATCCGGCTGAAAGACCAGGCGTTCAGTTGGGGCGGAGGAATTCGCTTTCAACCGCGGATCGCCCCTTGCGTGAGCCCGGCGATGATCTGCCGCTGCATTAAGATGAAGACGATTAAGATGGGCAAGGTGCTGAGGAATGATGCAGCCATGATGGCGCCGATCTCTACATCGTAGGGACCGTCCATGGTTGCGATGCCGATAGACAGCAGATATTTCGTATCATCATGCAGTACGATGAGAGGCCAGAGAAAATCGTTCCAGGTATTGACGAAGGTAAGAATGGCCACCACGCCTAGCGCCGGGCGCACCAGCGGCAGAATAATGCGGTGGAAGATGCCAAATTCTGAAGCGCCGTCTATGCGGGCGGCGTCCATAAGCTCGTCCGGCACGGCTTCGATATATTGTCGCATCAGGAAAATGTTAAAGGCGGCCACGATGCCGGGCACAATGACCGCCCAATAAGTGTCGACCCAGCCAAAATCGACCATCATCAGAAACAGCGGGACCAGCAGCACTTGGAACGGCAGTGTCAGCGTCGCCAGCACCAGGAAGAAAAAGAAACGCTTGAATCGAAACTCGTATTTGGCGAAAGCGGCGCCAGCCAAGGCCGCGAAGTAGACGCCAAGAGCGGTGCGCAGGCCGGCGGTGAAGATCGTATTGCCGTACCAGATGACGAAGTGTGTATCGCCAAAGAGCTTGACATAATTGTGCCCGTGCCATTCGCGCGGCATGATGGTTACGGGCAGCGAATAGAGCTCGCCCTGTTGGCGGAAGCTGGCGGTGATCATATAGATGAAGGGGATAGCGGTCAGCAAAACGCCAATGAGCACGACCGAATTCATAAACATCAAGTTGACCCGGCCCGGTCCCATAATGTTCGCGCGTTTGACCTTCAAGTGCATAACGCGCCTCATACCCGCCACAGGCGGAAGAGCAAGAGTTGCAAGCCGGTGATGAGCAGAATGATCGCAGTCAGCAAGTAGCCGATGGCGGAAGCGTAACCCATGCGAAAGTTTTCGAAGCCCATGAAGAAGAGGTACATTACCGGGAACAAGCCGGCGTCTCCCGGTCCCGCGCCGCTGTCGAAGAGCAGGTAGGGCTGGCTGAAAAGGCTGAATGAGCCGATCAAACCGGTGATGACGACAAAGACGAAGACCGGGCGCAAGAAGGGAATCGTGATATGCCAGAAGACGCGGATGGTGTTGGCGCCGTCGATGCGCGCCGCTTCTTTGAGATCATCGGGCACATTCTGCAGTCCAGCCAGGAAAAACAAGGAATTGTAGCCGCACCAGGTCCACAAGCCGAGGATGATCAAGGCTGGCATCACAAAAGCCTTGTTCGTTAGCCAGCCGACGCCTTCCAGCCCCAGCGCGTTTAGCGCCGCGTTGAGCAAACCGTAACGGTCTTGAAAGATCAAGGTGAAGATCCAGCCGACGACAATGGCGGAGGTGATGTAGGGCGCGAAGAAGGCTAATCGAGCCAGGACCTTGAAGCGGATATGGGGCGCGTTCATCAGCAGCGCCATGCCCAGCGCGATCGGCATTTGAATGAGCACAGTGCCTAGCGCAAATTCGGCGCCGTTGATAATCGCCGTGCGAAAGCGCTTGTCTTTGGTGAGCAGGCGCTCATAATTGTCCAAGCCCTTGTATTCGAGGACGACCCCGCCGCCTTCTTCCGGGCTGATGAACCCGCGAACGCGCTGAAAACTGAGGAAGAATGCCGCGCCCGCGGGATAGACGGTAAAGACGAGAAGCGACACGAGAAAGGGGGCGAGGAAGATGTAGGGGATGACCTTGCGCTGATTGCGCGACCACCAGTCCGCGAGGGCGAATGGCTGTGGATTGTCAGCAGTAGTCAGCGCGCGCGCGGACAAGGCATACACTCCATGTCGGGCGACCCAATAGCTCGCCTCTACAGGCTATGCGGCGTTTATTCTCGGGCGACCCTCGAGTCGCCCTTACAGCCATTTCCTGTTGGTTGGCGGGCGACCAGATTGGTCGCCCCTACTTATTGAAACAAGATGAGATCTATACGGGTCAGCTGGTGGCTGACCCGTAAGTTGACGCTACTTGTTGAATTCGAATTCGTCGATGGCTTCGTCGATGGCGGTTTGCGGATCGACGCCATCCAGCATGACCTGCTGAACGACCAGGCGATTGACCGCGTCGACAAAGAGCGTCCAATAGGGATCGACATTGACTTCCGCCATAGCCGAAGCGGCTTCGGCGATGAACTCGCCCGGCTTCTGACCGCTGAAGTAGTCGTCCGTCCGCAGCAGTTCATCCGCATCCCAAACCGGTTTATAGGACGGGAAGAGGTTCATGCGCCGGAACGCCAGCAGCGAACCTTCAGCCGTCAGATTGCAGATGCGGATGAACTCCCAGGATTCTTCTTTGTTCTCGGACGCGGCGGTGATGCCCATGCCGGTGCCGCCACGCGGGACGGTCAGGTAACTGTTCTCGTCCCAGACTGGCAAATAGCGCATCTTCCACAAGCCTTCCAGCTCGGGCGCGTTCTGCTTCATGAAGCCCTGATACCAAGGCGCGCCCCAGACGGTGATGAAAGCGCCTTCGTTCATCAGCGCGTAATGGGCGTCGCCCGAGCCGCGATCGACGTATACGCCGCTGTCAAGCTGCTCTTTCTGCCAAGCCAGGATCTCCACCGCCAGGTCAGAATTCAGTTGTACGTTGCCATCGGCGTCAAAGAATTCGCCGCCGGCTTGATGGAATTGCACGTAGAAATCGGCCCAGCTTTGCGTGGCGATGGCGAAGAGACCGTGGCCGGCATCCATCGCGCCGCCGCCGAGCGCGTTGACGAATTCCTCCCAGGTGCCCGGCGCGTCGATATCCAAGCCCAGTTCGTCAAAGATATCGTGGCGATAATAGAGCAAGACCGGATTGACTTCGTTGCCGATGCCGTAGATATTGCCGCGCACGGTCCAGGGTTTGGTCGCCGATGGGATAGACAGATCCGCCAACTGATCGCCGAGCAGGTCGTTCAGCGGGGCGAAGGGTTCGCTGCCTGCATCGCGCACGAATTGACCCATGGCGGAGATTTCAATATCCACCATATCGGGAATGCCGGCGCCAGCGACGAAAGCGGCTTGCAATTTGGGCCAGAGATCGGCATAAGGCGTCAGCGACAGTTCAACATTGACATTCGGGTGCGCATCTGACCAGATCTCCTCGACCAAATTCTGCATCCATTCGTCGCGATTATTGGCGAAACCCCAAAGGTCAATGGTGACGGTTTCGTCCTGGGCGCGGACCATGCCAACCGGCAGCGCCGCAAAGCCGGAAGCCGCCAGCGCGGTCGATGCCGCTTTCAAGAAGTCGCGGCGGGAAAGTTTCTTTTCGGACATTGTTCTCTCCTTATTCTTGAGAATTTGTGACTGCCGGGCACGCAATCATCAAAACTAATCCTGTCGTGTATCACCTCCTGCACATTTCATTTTGCATCGCCAAACAAAGGAAAACGACACTTTTGCAACTTCATCACGCCCAATAATATACGCGCTGAAAGCATTTTGCAACGCGGGAGCATAAACATTAACATCCTGGAGATCATCAGCCTCCCGCCCGAACGCTGGCGGGAAACGAAGCAACTGCGCCTCGAAGCCCTGCTCGCCGAGCCGAGCGCCTTCGCCTCAAGTTATGAAGACGAGCTCGCTTTTGACGATGAGGTCTGGATCGCTCGCCTGACATCGGCAGGCAAGCGCGACGGGAACATGACTTTTTTCGCGGAAGTGGGCGGAGTGATCGTTGGCATGGCGGGGGCGCACTGGTCTGCGAAAGCCAAGCTGCGCCATGTGGCGGAGGTCTACGGCGTGTACGTGGCGCCTGAGATGCGCGGCCGCGGCATCGCATCAGCGCTCGTGCGCCGACTGCTCGCTGAACTGCGGGCGCTGGACCAGATCGAGAAGGTGAACTTGACCGTCAACAGCGATTTGCAGGCCGCCGTCAGGCTATACGAAAAGCTGGGTTTTGCCATTGTCGGCACGGCGCGGCGCGAGCTTAAGGTCGACGGGCGTTACTACGACCTGCATTCCATGGAGCTGTATCTCAAAAAAATATAAACTACAGCCCTTCGCAAGTCCCAACTTGGCTCACACAAAATAATGAACCCGCGAAAACAAGAATCTGTAGAGGCGAGCCGGTGGCTCGCCCGCTGATTTCTAAGTTTTGGACGCGGGCGACTCACCGAGTCGCCCCTACATCGAAACGGCGCCTTGTTTTACTGCTTGACCGCGCCGATGGTCAAATTGTCGAGGATTTGGTTGCGGCCCGCCACGAAGATCAACACGATCGGCAGCGTGGCGATGAAGGCGCCGCCCAGGATCATGCCGTACTCGATCTTGTACAAGCCCTTGAGCGTGGCTAAGCCGACTGGATAGGTGAACTTCTCGGGCGTGCGCAGGACGATCAGAGGCCAGAGGTAGTCGTTCCAAGCCGTCAGGAAGACGAGCACGCAAAGGATCGACAGGGCGCCGCGCGAGAGCGGAATGCCGATGCGCCAGAAGAGCCCCCATTCGCTGGCGCCGTCGATGCGCCCGGCGTCGAGCAGCTCGCTGGGGATGGACACCATCGCTTGCCGCATGAAAAACGCGCCGAACGCGCTGACTGAACTCGGCAGGATGACGCCGAGGAAGCTATCCAGCAAGCCCAGGCGCACGATCATCTGA
>JAPOYS010000137.1:12740-15167 GCA_026706455.1 Chloroflexota bacterium
AGCAGCGTCAAGGCGCTCTGGCTGATGGCGATGACGACGCTGTTGCCCATTTGCTGGAGGTACGGGATCTCTTCGCCGCTGAGCAGCCTCTCGTAATTGGTATAGGTGGGCTCCGGCGCGAGCAAATTGACGGGCCAGGAGAAGAGCTGGCCGTTGGTTTTGAAGGAGCCGGTGAACATATAGAGAAAGGGTATGCCGACGAGCAAGGCAAAGAAGAAGAGGATGGCATAAACGACCGTCGCTTCCAGCAGCTTCAGGGTTAGCGATTTGCGCTCGGCGGCATCCGAGTGGCGCGCGCTGGCGAGTCTCATGCCGGTCAATCCTCACGGAAAGCGCGAATCAGAATCAACTGAATCACGCTCAATACCAAAATGATGACCGCCAGCGAGTAGCCGATCGCTGAGGCGTAACCCATCTTGAGCTCGCGGAAGCCACGAGTATAGAGGTACATGGTCATGGTCATGCCGGCGTTATTGGGTCCGCCCTCCATGCCCACAAGGATGGCTGGCTCGGCGAAGAGATTGTAAGAACCGATGATGGCGATGGTCAGCACGAAGGCGAGGATGGGGCGCAGCAGCGGCAGGGTCACGTGCCAGAAGACCTGCCAGCGGGTGGCGCCATCGACGCGCGCCGCCTCTTTCAGCTCGGGCGGGATATTCTGCAAGCCGACCATGAAGTATATGGCGTTGATGCCAGTCCATTTCCAGGCGCCCAAAATGATGATCGCCGGCATGATCCAGCGGGATTCGCGCAGCCAGCGCACATTGTCGAGCCCGAGCGGCGCTAGTAGCAAGTTGTTGATCAAGCCGTATTGCTCTTCAAATACGAGGTTGAAGACGATGCCAACCACGACGCCGGCGGTGATATTAGGCGTGAAATAGAGAAAACGGAAGAATTCGCGCAGGCGCAGTTTCGGGCTGTGGAGGATCAGCGCGAGCAGCAGCGCCAGGGGCACGATGATGAGGATGCTGCCCAAGGCGTAATAGGTTGTATTGGTCAACGCCTTGATGAAAAGATCGTCCTTGGTGACCAGGCGGACATAATTGTCGAAGCCGATGAAGCGGGGCGCATTGTTTAAGCCTACCTGCCGGTAAAAGCTCAACTGCAGCGATTGAATCACCGGGTAAAGGAAGAAGATGGCGTAGCCGACGAAGAAGGGGCTGATGAAGAGATAGGGCGCGATTTTGCGTCCGCGTCCAAACATCGCGGTTCCTCAGTGACAAGCGATTGTGGCGGCGAACCGAGCCCACCGCCACTCAATTGATCAGCGCTAGCTTTCGAATTCCATTTCGTCGCGGATGGTATCGGCGATTTCGGTGAAGACCTCTTCGGGCGAGCGATTGCCGTCGATGACGTCCTGCCAAGCTGCCGTGCGCAAGCCATTCAACTGCGAACGGAAGGGGCTCTGCCATTGCGGCGGCGCCTCGGGACCGACATCGGCGAAGAGGGCGCCCAGATCCTGGCCTGAGAAATACTCGTCCGCGGCATGCAGGCGCTCGTTAGCCATGGCCGGGATATAGGGCGGCCACAGCGTAGTCAGCTCGAAGCGGCGCACATTGCCTTCTATGGACAGCATGGAGAATTCGAGGAAGCTCAGCGCCTCTTCGATGTGGTCGCTGGTCTTAACGACCATGGCGCCGGTGCCGCCCCAGACGCTGGTGCGGCGGCCGCCTGCTTCAAAGGCCGGCAGGGGCGCCGCTTTCCACTTGCCTGATAGCTCAGGCGCATTGTCCTTGAAGAATCCGCCATACCAGTCGGCGCCGACCATGGAAATCAAGGTGCCATCTTTGAAAGCGGCCCAGAGCGCGTCGCCCGTCGGCGGATCGCCGGCGACGCCTTCGTCTTTCAGCGCCAGCAGCCAATCCATCAGCGCGATCGACTCGGCCGAATCAATGGTGACGTCGCCGTCAGCGTTGAAATAATCATGCCCTTGCTGCCGCAGCAGCAACTCATGCAAGCCGCCGTGAATATGCAGCGGGATTACATCGGGGTTCTCAGCCACTATGGCGCGCCCCGCTTCCACGAAATCGTCCCAGGTGGCGAATTCTTGCGGATCAAAACCTGCGCCCTCCCAGACATCGGCGCGGTAATAGAGCACCACCGGCGTCAAGGCGTGTTCAATGCCGTAGACCGAGCCCATCGAGGTGTAGAGCGCCTGACGCGCGGCGACCAAATTCTCGGTGTGTCCACCCTGGTCAAGAAACGCGTTCAACTCGACGAAACCCGGATCGCCGCCGCCGCGCAAGAAGCTGCCAAAGCGACCCTGCTCAACATCGGCGATATCCGGCGCGCCGACGCCGCCCGACTGAATCGAAATCAACAATCTGTCGTGCAGATCGCCATACGCGATCTCGACGACATTGAGCGAGAAGTCCGGATTGACCTCGTCGGCGTAGCGTTCCGCTTGCTCGCGGAACCAGCGCGCGT
>JAPOYS010000087.1 GCA_026706455.1 Chloroflexota bacterium
ATTCGCCATGCATCAGCGCCGGTCCTTCGACAACTTCCGCCGGACCGCGAAACAATACCCTGGTATAGGGACTGCTGTCCAAGGCGCAGGACACCGAACAGCGCGGATGGCGCAGCAAATGCTGGGCGAAGACGGTTTTCGCGCGCGGGATGACCCACATCGCCTCGCCATCCCACTCCTGCCATACCGGCGTGATATAGGGGTCGCCCTTGCTATCGACCGTGGCGACCCGCGCGACCACCGGTCCGTCCAGAAACTCCTGCAATTCCGCGGCATTTAGCGCCCGCATCTTGCCCATCCATTCGGGGTACTCTCGTTTCGCGCTCATATTTTGTCCTTTCGTCAACAATAGTAATCTCGACTTCGCAGTCGCAGCCCGCCTGGTGAACGCAGCGCCCGACCATTGCAACGAGAGTATATCCAATGTTGCGGGGGCTGCCAAAACGTCGCTGCGGCAGATTAGATGAATTCGACGAGCGAGCCGGCCGCATTCTGTGGCGCGGCAATGAACTTGGCGCCGGCCGTCTTGAAACGAATCCGGTAGGGCACGGGCCGATTCCGCGCGATATGCTCATGCAGCGGACTGCTCATGTCAGCTGGCGTCAGATACTCCAGCTGATGCGATCCAAGCTCAAAGACAAGGCCCCGCGCCGCTAGCCGTTCATCTTCGACGGCTGCGCCCGGCTTGCTCAAGGCCGCCTGCATGATGCGACTTGCCAAATCCAGATCGCGCGCGGCCAGCGTAATGCTCTCGATGCCCATCACGCCATTCTCATGTTCTGTCTCTTTGGGAACGCGCTCCTCGCGCGCTGTTTCATCTTCAATGATGAAGGGAATCAAGCCTTGATATTGCCCGTAAATCTCGTTGTTCAGCCAAGACAAGTGATAGCCGTCGAAGCGTACGCGGCTCAAACCTACCAGCGGGCTCATCTCGACGCCCTGCTCCTCAAAGATTGCGTAGTCGCCGCGAATATCGTCCGTCCGCAGGCAGAAGTCGATCAAGCCGCCGCCTTTGACATGTACGGCATCCCACCAATAGTGATTCGGGGACTGTCTAATTTGATGGATACAGGAAATGGATGAGGTGCGCGTCATAGGCCGGGTGCTTCCGTCTGAATAACTGGCGTTGATTCCAAGCATACACGAACAGCTTGACTGCGCGCCGCAAGGCCTTCAGGCAACGCGAAAAGCAGGGGGAAGGCCGCCTCAAACGAGCCAAATAGTGGCGCCAGACGGCATTGACGCTTTCTATTGCATGGGCGGCATAGCATCTGACAATTGCTTTCGATTGTCCTGCCACCTTCGGACCAGGGTGTAATGTGATCTGCTTCCATATCAGAAATGTCAAACTGCTTATCACAGTTCGCGCGCTTGCCTTCTGTAGCCAATAAACCTTCTGCATCATGCCCGGCTTAAACGAGCGGATATTCAAATACTTTTCTTCACAAGTGAGAAGGTAGCGATAAATGCCACGCTTGTTTTCTACATCATCGTCAAGGATAAGCCGCGCAGTGTCGGATTCAAGCCATACGGGGTCTAGGTGTATAGAAATGACGTGAACTCCAATTCATGCTAGTTGTACTAGCGAAGCATAAAGAACAGGAGTCGCGTCATGAGCCGTAAGATAGCGTAACAAGGGTATGGAAGCAAATCTTTTTTGTCGGAACTCAGAAGCCAAGTTGTTGAGTTTGTGTCGCAAAGGATTGAATCGCAACTGGAAAGCGAAGTGGATGCCTGGCTGTATCGTCAGCCCTACCAAAGGCGCTCGCAGGTATCAGGACATACTCGGGCGATCTGTCAACGCTGTGGCAGTCAAGAGGCTAGCGATTTTCTGCGCAATGGTCGGCGTCCGCGTCAATTAGTGACGGAGTATGGGGTGTTGCGGTTTTGGCTGCCGCGCCTGCGGTGTCAATGCCATGGCAGTGTCAGGATACCCTTTTCCATCCTCAAGCCCTATCAACAGATCTGGGAAGATGTGACAGAGCAAATCGGGCGCTGGGCGGATTTAGGCTTGAGTTTGCGGCAAATGCAGGCGGAAATCGGCGAACAGATGGGCGCGCAAGTCGGTTTGCGGACTTTGAATCAGGAGGCGCAAGCGCTGCGGATGTCGCCGGACCTGGAGTTGACCCGTTGTCCGCCAGTGGTCATGCTGGATGCGATCTGGATGACCTTGCTTGCGGATACCGGCCAGACAAAAGCCGACAGCCGCCAGCGACAGCGCCCCGTCAAAGCGCGGCGCAAAGTCTGTGTCCTGGTGGCTTTGGGGCTGTATCCGCAAAGCCGGCGCTGGGGCATTTTGGGCTGGCAATTGGCCGAGGATGAAAGTCGCAAGTCTTGGCAAAGCCTATTGCTGGGCTTGGCGCAACGCAAGCTGCATCGTCAGCGGGGACTGGAACTCTTCATTCATGATGGCAGCAAGGGTTTGATTGCCGCGCTGAACTATCTGCATCCTCATGTGAGGCGTCAACGCTGTATCTTCCACAAACTGCGCAATCTCTGGCAGCGCATTCAAGTCGCCGAATCCTTGACATCGCAGCAAGCCCGACAATTCAAACGGCGCCTCCTGCAAGCAATTCGCGCCATCTTTGAGGCGAAAGACAACCGACAAGCAACAGAACTACAGCAGGCTTTCTGCAAGGATTTTGCCCACACGCAACCCGACTTGGTTGCCACGCTGCAACGAGATTGGCCGGAAACGATTGCCTTTTTCCGCGTACTGCAACGATACCCTAAGTGGCCGCGCTCGGCTTTACGAAGCACCGTCTCTTGGAACGGGTCAATCGCATGTTGAGACGGCTTTTCCTACCCAAAGACGCCTTTCATTCAAGGGCAGGCTTCATCGCCACGGTCGCGCGGGTGCTTAACCCATTGCGGCTCATTTGAATTCAACCGAAATGGATACACTACCCGGCGAGCTGCCGCTTGACAGTAAGGACATTGGCTCATCCCTTTAGTAAGACATATCCAAAAAAATAGACACTCCTGATCCAGCCTTGACCAATCCTGCGGCATCCTTATAATTCGTGCTTGCTGACAAAAGCACAGCGACGTTCACCGTAGACAGCAGGCGGGCACTGTCCCTTAATTTCCTGCCGAGGTCCGCGTCAAGCTCTTCATGCGGAATGGCGTGAAGGATTTGAATGGCGACCTCTATAGACGGGTCGCTTATTTGTTTGGGTCGTCAATGACCAGCGGTGCTTGTCGCGGCTTTGCCGACCTGGAGAGGAGCGCCAATTGCCGATTTCAAGAGAGCGCAAAGAAGAACTCGTCGACAGTTATGTCGAAATCCTGAATGAATGCGATGGCTTCATCATCGTGAAGACGCAGGGCTTGAGCGTGCCGCAAGTACAGGGCTTGCGCAACACCTTGCGCGAGCAAAACGGGCAGTACATCGTAGCCAAGAATTCGCTGATGCGCCGAGCGCTGCAGAACGCCGACTGGATCGTGCCGGAGGACCTGTTGGTCGGGCCGGTCGCTATCATCTTCGGGCGCGACAATATGCCGGGCGTGTCCAAAGCCTTGCTCAACCACATGGAGGCAGAGGACTTCAGCGAGAAAATGCAAGTTGCGGGCGGCGTCATGACCGGCGAATTGCTGGACGCTGGGCAGGTCGACGCCATTTCGAAACTGCCCACGCTCGATGAAATGCGCGCGCAATTGGCTGGCTTGGTTGTCTCGCCAGCGCAAGGCATCGTCAACGCGCTGCATCAAGCGACCGGCGGCGTCGTCAATGTGCTGCAAGCCTATTTGGACGAGCAAGAAGAGAGCGCCGGCCTTGGCGTGGAAGCGTAGCGGAAATTGCTGCGCGCTTATCGACAGGATCAACCTGTCTCCAATCTCGAGACGAGAAACTGAAGAAAGGGCAAGGAAATGGCAGACCTGGACAAGTTGGTAGAAGAACTCAGCGCCTTGACCATATTGGAAGCGGCTGATCTCAAGAAGAAGCTGGAGGACGCCTGGGGAGTTGAGGCGGCGGCCGGCGGCGGCATGATGATGATGGCGCCGGGCGCTGGCGGCGCCGTCGCCGAAGCCGAACCGGAAGAAGAGAAAACCGAGTTCGACCTGGTGCTGAAGGAAATCGGACCGAAGAAGATCAACGTCATCAAGGCGATACGCGGCATCACGCCACTCGGCTTGAAAGAGGCGAAGGAACTGGTCGAATCCGCCCCGGCGACCGTGTTGGAAGAGGTCAGCCGAGATCTGGCCGAAGACGGCAAATCCAAGCTGGAAGAAGCCGGCGCTGTCGTCGAGCTCACGTAGTCCTGTCGGGAAATCCGCGATGCCTCTCGCTGGGAAGCGCGCGGGAGAATGTTGCCATCCGAGGGAGCGGCTGCCATGCTGCGGGCCGCTTCCTGCCAAAATAGATGAACCCGCGCATTGCTGTCGCCTCTGAATTGAATGCCTGTTTCGGTCGCGCTCGCTTCACCAGCCAGGTTATCCCACCGTTATTGCTCGATCATGCGGCGCTCAGGCCCCGTCTGTTATAATTGACGGAAAACGACTATTCGAGTTTCCGCGCGTGGCAAACATACGATATGGCAAACTCCTCGACCCGGTCAGCGAGAATATCTCGCTGATGGAATCTATGCTGGAGGGTTCGTTCGGCGCGACAACGGGCGATCAACGCGAGTGTTACAAACGAATTCACGCCTACTGTTGGGGCTTGCACACCCTGGTCATGGATGTCATCACGGCTTTGGGCATCGAAAATACGGCAACCCGACCAGCCGTCCTGGAACGCTTCAACGCGCTCAACGATCCTATCAAGCTCACGCTGAGCAATTTGGCCGCCGGCTTTGACGGCGCCTTGACTGACGCGCAGCAAGCCATCGTCGATTATGTGTTCGAGTCCGTGCTGTCGATCGAACACATGATGACGAATATCTGGCAGTATTCCCTCTTGACGCACGACATGCTGGTTTACGCCAGCGACGAGTTCGATGGCGCGGTCTTGATTCAGCGCATGAGGTCCATCCTCAAGCAGATGGCGCCGAGCGAACCGCCCCCGAAGTTTCTGGTCATTGGCGACGAGGCGCGGCTGGCCTACGCCTTTGCCGAACTGGCGCGCAACGTCCGGCGACACAGCGGCGCGGTAAACGCCAGCATCGATACACAGGACTTCGGCTATCGAGCCGATATCATCATTTACGATCGAGGCAAAGGCTTCCGGCTACCCGATGAAGAGTCGGCTTTTTTGCCCTTCTGGCAGGCGGGAGCCGATGACCCCGGGCTGGGCTTGGGACTGTATCTGGCAAAACAGTTTATCGAAGGCAGCGGCGGTAGGGTGTTGCTGCGCAGCGCGCCGAATCGCGGCACGGTTGTCAAAGTCTCGCTCGATACCGTTCCTTGAGCCGCTCCGGTCCCTTCCGGCGGCTCTCCGAGCGACACAAGGTATTTCGGGCGCGGCCTGTTCAGTGTATGCGCGCTTGAATCTGCGTTATAATCGCGCGCGGACTTACCCGCCTGGAGCGCAAGCATGAGTGAATTCAAGGTATTCGTCACCCGTCAATTGCCGCCGACATCGCTGGAGCGCCTGGCGCAGCATTGCGACTTGGAAGTCTGGGATGACTTCCTGCCGCCCGAATATGAGATTGTCTTGGGCAAGGTCGGCGAACTGGACGGCTTGCTCTGCCTGCTGACTGACCAAATTGACGCCGCGTTGATGGACGCGGGCTCGAATCTCAAAGTCATCAGCAACATGGCGGTCGGCTTCGACAACATTGATATTCCCGCGGCCAGCCAGCGCCGTATACCCGTGGGCAATACGCCCGGCGTTTTGACGCAGACGACAGCCGACTTCGCTTTCGCGCTGTTGATGGCGGCCGCGCGCCGCATCGCCGAAGGGCAGCGATACGTGCAGAATGGGCATTGGCTGACCTGGCATCCAACTGTTCTCTCGGGGCAAGATGTATATGGCGCGACCCTCGGCATCATCGGCTGCGGACGCATTGGCGCCGCCGTTATGTGCCGCGCGCAAGGCTTCGACATGCGCATCCTGGTCAACAGCCTGGAAACCGAAGAAGAAGTCCGCCAGCTAGGCGGGGAGAAAGTCAGCCTGGACGAACTCCTGGCCGCGAGCGACTTTGTCAGCCTGCACGTGCCTCTCACCGATGAGACGCATCATCTGATCAGCGAGCGCGAGCTGGCGAAAATGAAACCGACCGCCATCTTAATCAATACGGCGCGAGGCAGCGTCCTAGACCCCAAGGCGCTCTATGCGGCATTGAAAGATGGCCAAATCCTGGCGGCCGCGCTCGATGTCACCGACCCCGAACCGATCCCGGCGGATGACCCGCTGCTTGCTTTGGACAACTGTCTGATCGTGCCCCATATCGCCAGCGCCAGCGTCGCCACCCGCGCCAAGATGGCTGAGATGGCGGTGGACAACCTCATCGCCGGGCTTCGAGGCGAGCGGCTTCCGACATGCGTCAACCCGGAGATCTACGAGCAAAGTTAGTAGAGGCGCGGCTTAGCGCGCAATCACGCTATCGCCATTCTGAAAATGCAGCCCCGCGCTTCCGCGATTGGCTTGCCATGTGACCACCCCATTTCTGATTGGGTTTGACATTTTCGCCGACCTGGTTCAGAATTGCGCGGGTCAATAGTCGATGCATCTGGCTGAATCGGGCGGCAGGCGCTTGGGCGCCAAGCGATGTCGCGCTTGCGAAATTAGCGGGTTTCAAATAGAATACGAGTATATTTGTTCAAAGCGGCGTCATATTGCGTCCTGTCCGTCGGGCAGGGCGCTTCGTCTACTGGAAGTGAATTCCAAAAGCTGCCGCGGAAGACAAGACTTTTTGCAAAGGTCACCGTATAGAAAAGGTGATTGCAACACGAAAGGAAGACATCATGGCCGAACGACGCATTCAACTGACGCGGCAGGGCTATCAGAAACTGCAGCGCGAGCTAAATGTGCTCACAAGCGAAGAAAACTCGAAAGTCGCCGAGATGCTTGCCGAAGCGCGCGAAGACGACCAGGGCGAAGAGGCGGTTTTCTTCGACGCGATGGTATCAAAAGAACGCCTTGATGAACGCGTGTCACACCTGCAAAACGTGCTCGCCCGCGCCGAGATTATCGATGCCGATGAAGATCCGAATACGATAACGCCAGGCAATCGAGTCACGGTTTACGACACATCAGAGAAGGAAGAATTCACCTTGGATCTGCTCGATCACGAGGAGATCACCCATGGGCGCCGCGGCGTTTCGCTGGAGTCGCCAGTGGGCAAGGCGCTGCTGGGCAAGAAGGTGGGCGCCCGCGTCAAAGTAGAAGTGCCGGACGGTCTAGTCACCTACAAAGTGCGCAAGATCGAGATGATTCCGGACGACAATTAGCGCCGTCTTTCAGAACGCAGCGACAAGGGGGGTTGCCGCGCTGGCATCGCTGTTCCTTTTCCCAGCTGTTAGCATGGAAATTCTTTGGCTGCCACGAAGCGGCGCCACTATATAATGAACGGCAGTTCATCAAGGTAGTCCAGCATGGAGCGCAGCAAATATGGGGTGAGCGCAAGCGTGGCGGTCGCGATTTCCGGCTCGCTGCGCGCTCGATTCTCGGCGTCTTCCAATAGCTGAATCAAGGCATCGGTAACCAAGGTCATCCAGCCAATCGTCTCGATCATCACATTGCTCAGCACTTCGGGATCGCGGCGGGCGTGCAGCACGAGCCAGGATGCGGCTTCCATCATGGGCATCATCGCCATCATGGAGGCGGACAAGCACAGCATCATCACCTGCTGCGTTTCTGGCGGCAGATCGGCCAGCGCCGTCTCGGCTTGCACGCGCTGCGCCAGACGCGCCATAATGGTCGCCGCCAGACGGGCGGGGGCGCGCTGCTGCGGCGCTCGCTTGAGCAGGCTGTCCACGCGCTGCAAGCGGTCGTATTCGCGCGCCGCTGATTGGTCGCGGCCCAATATGTCGAATAGCTTGCGCGCCGTTTCCTCGCTCAACTGCCCGTCAATCGCTTCCTGCATGATCCGCTGCTGCCGGCGCCGCTCTTCCGCCATCTCATCATCCTTTCGTTACGGGGTCAGCTAAGCGGTCATCGCCCTCGACATCGAAATCATCGGCAATCGCCAATATCTCCGCCAGCTTCTTGCGCGCGCGATGCAAGCGACTCTTGATCGCGCTTTCCGTCGTATTCATCATCTCGGCGATTTCGGCGTAGGAATACTGGTACCAGTAGCGATAGACCACCGCCAGTCGGTAATGCTCGTCCAATTGTAGCAGCAGACCTTGTACATAATTGCTGATTTCGCCGCTGAGGGTCGCTTGTTCGGGCGTCGGGTCGGAGCTGCGCAAAGACAGCACGGCCGCGGTCGGGTCATCGTCAAGCGAAACGAAGTGCATGCGGCGCTTGCGCAGGCGGTCGATACAATGGTTTGAAGCGATGGACAAGAGCCAGGTCTTGAAGGGACGCGTCGTGTCATAGCGATGCAGGTTTTTGAAGACGCGCAGAAAGGTCTCCTGGGTCGCGTCTTCCGCCTCGCCGCTTTCGCCCAACATGCGGTAGCAGAGGTTGTAGACCGGATCCTGAAACAGGTAGACCAACTCGGCAAAGGCTTCCTGGTCGCCCGACTTTGCCAGCGTCACCCATTCAAGTATGACCGGATCAACTTCAGGCACGCTCCGTCCTTACTTCATTCGTAGCCTGCCGCCCAAACTCTAGCTGCAACCTTCCAATCCGCAACGGCAGGCTTTCTGTGAATCTTACTATGTCGGCTGAATGGACCTGCAGGAAGCAAGAAACACGTTAAATCAGCGCGCATTCAGGCATTGATGAGCAAAACGGCTGAGGCGATATTCGTGGCCAAAGGCACGTTATGCACATTGCAGATCCGCAGCAGGCTTTGAATATCCGGATCATGCGGATGCTTTCCCAAAGGATCCAAAAAGAAAAACACCGCGTTGACGCGTCCCTCCGCCACCAGCGCCGCGATCTGCGCATCGCCGCCATAGGGTCCCGATAGCATGCATCGAACGGCTAAGCCCGTCTTCTCCTCGATGAGCGCCCCAGTCGTCTGGGTCGCCACCAAGTCAAAGTCGAGCAGTCGCTGCCGGTGGTCCATCACAAAGGCGACCATATCGGCCTTCTTGCCGTCATGGGAGATAAGCGCCAGCGTCTTGCGTCTTGGATTGATCGCCATACTGTTAATGCCTCGCCCGGCGAATTAGGAAAGACCGCGGGGCCGGCGCACGAGACGGGCTGGAATCGATAGCGGCAAGTGATACCGGGTGAAACCGAACAAGCTCTTAAAGCGTTGATTCATGGTATAGGCCTCTTCGTAGTAGCCTTCCAACTGCGCCATCAGCGCCGACCAGGGACGTTCCTCCGCCATTTCGCGCGCCTTGAAGCTCATGCGCCGCCGCATTGCTGGTTGATCGCGCAGCGTTCGGATCACGGATGCGAAAGCCGCCGCCGTCGGCTCCACCACAATTCCGCTCAGGCCATCCCGGATGACATCGGGCGCGCCGCCCGCATTCACTACCACCGATGGCAATCCCGACGCCATCGCTTCCTGGATCACCTGGCCGAAGGTTTCGTATTCGCCGGGAAAGACAAACACGTCAGCGCTGGCGTATGCTTGCGCCAGTTCATCGCCGATCAGGTAACCGGTGAAATATACGTCAGTGTCGGCGAATGCCCTTTCCAGCTCTTCGCGCAGCGCGCCATCGCCGATGATGGTCAAGGCGACGCCCGGCGTATGCGCGACATCCCGCAGCAGGTCAATGCGCTTTTCATTGGCCAGGCGCCCGACGAAGATGCAAAGCAGCGACGCCGGGTCGCGACCGTTCAAAAGGCGGCCGCGCATCGCCAGGCGCGCCTGCTGCGGGCTGAATCGTTCCGTGTTTACGCCTCGCCCCCAGTGACGCACGCGCCGATAGCCGACCGCTCGCAGCTGACGGATGATCGTGCGCGTCGGCGCCAGCGTCAAATGGCAGCCATTATGAATATAGCGCAGCCAGCGGTTCACCGGTCCTGACAACATGGGAAAGCCGTAATGCTCGGTATAGCCGGGCAAATCGGTCTGATAGTTTGCGATCACGGGCAGGTTGAGATGCCGGCCGACGGCCATGCCATTGACCGCCATCGCCGCCGGGCTGAAAAGATGAATCAGATCCGGATTGAAGTCTTCAATATGCCGCGCCACCAGCGGATTTGGCAAAGCCAAGCGCGTCTCCGGCGCCTGCGGCACGCCAATGGATGGCACCGGAATGACCTGCGAGGCGCCGATCTGTTCCACCGCAATATCAGGCGCGAACACCAGGACCTCGCGCCCCGTCGCCTGCAAGTAGCGCACGGTGAAATATGTCGTTTTGACGACGCCGTCCACCTTCGGCAAGAACGATTCCGTCAGGATCGCCACCCGCTTAACCGCGGCGAAGGGCGTCGTTGAGTGGGCGTCGTCAATCAGGCGCGGATTGCCGAAGTAATCGTCGTGCGCCGTATCTTGCTGAGCCTCTAGATTGTCCAGTAATCGCTGCGCGTGCATCGCGACCTATTTCGCCCTTGGCGTTTCTAGATTCAGTGTAGCACATGAAAGTAATTCGTTTCGCCCATCAATTCCAGTTTAGATAACCCGAAACCAGTCCAAGAGATTTGCAACAGAAAACGCTCTATTCGCGGCGCGCTTGCGGATATCTTGGCGCTAAGCCTATGCTCAAGCGTCGGCAAACCCATATAGCGCGCGATAGATATTGAAATTGCGATAGATGAACTGCACGTAGTGGCGCGTCGAGTCAATTGTGATTGTTGTCATGAACAGATCTGGATCGCCGCCGGAAAGCGCGTTCCAGTCGTAGGCGCGGCCCGGACCGGCATTGTAGGCCGCGAGCGCCACCACAGCGTTCTGGTCAAATAACTCCAACTGCTCGTCGATATAGTAGGCGCCAAATGCGACACCCGCGTAGGGGCGGAACAGGTCAGTGTGCTGATAGTCGGGCCATTCCAGCCGCTCAGCGATATATTGCGCGGTCGAGGGAATCACTTGCATCAAGCCCTTCTCGCCCGCGCCGGCGGTCGCAAAGGTATTAAAGAGGCTCTCCTGTCTGATTAGTGAAAGCATCAGCAAGGGGTCAATCGAGCGTTGGTCAGCCGCGGGCTTGATGACGTCCAGATAATAGGCGGGGAAGCGCAAGCGCGCGATGTAGGCCGGAACATCCAGCGTACCCTGCCCGGATGCGATGATCACATCGGCCGCCGCGATTATGCTCTCGCGATACGCGCCTACATCGCGCAAATGGATCGCCAGCCGGTAACTGCGCAAGGCATCGCCTTGGTCGCGCGCGTCATCGACCAGATCTTCGAATTCGACGAAAGCCTCGTCAAAGGCGCTGACAGCCAGCAACTCGCCGCCCCGAATCATACGCGGGTCATCGTCAAGCGTCGGCGACCGCGTCGACAAGTCATCGGAATCTTCAAGCGCGAATCTGCGCCGCAGCCAGTCCTCGGCTAGCTTTCGTTCTGCGATTTCGTCGAAGTCAAAGCGGTAATCCTCCGGCGCTTGAAATGGTTGCCGCCCGCGGCGGAAGTCAGCGGCGCGCGCCGCAAAATAACTGTCGGGCGCGGCCGCAATCGCTTGACCGAATGCGGCAGCAGCCGCCCCGGCGTCCGCCCGTTCGAGCGCGATCCGGCCGATCCACAGATAAGCCGCCGCCCGATCTTCGCCCGTCGTTAAGGCTGCGATTCGCTGGTAGAGGCTCTCGGCGACAGCCCACTCTTCATCACGGACGGCCGCCGACGCCGCGATGAACAGCCCGTTTATAGTCAGTTCGTGCTCCGGATAACGTTCAGCCAGTTGGATAAAAACTTCCCGCGAGCGCGCTGTCTGCCCGCTCGTGCCGTAGAGGTAACCCGCCCGCCAGAGCGCTTCGCCAGCCGCGCTCGCCAGTTGATCATATTCATCAGCGAGCGACAAATAAATCTCAATGGCGGCGGGATTATCGCCGGCGAGAAAGCGCGTGCGCCCGCGCTCCAGCAGCGCGTCGCCAAGTAAGGGAGCCTGCGGATAGCGGTCAATCACCGTCTGAAAGGCGACGGACGCCGCTTCGAAATTGCCAATCTGGCGATAGGCGCGCCCCAGCAGGAGGAATAGCTCAGCCGGTATCGCCGTCGTCTCATCCGCGGCCGTGAACTGATTAAAAGCCGCAATCGCCGCCTGGTAGTCGCCCGCGTTATAGGCCGACCGTCCCCGCTGGAAGCCGTCAAAGACTTGTCCGTGACGGCTCAACTGATCTTGCGCGCCCCAAGCCGCGGCCGTGCCCGGGTAATTCTCGACGATGGCTTGCATCCGCGCCAAGCCGGTATCAGCATCGACGCTGTTGAGCGTCACCTGCGCCGCCGTCAGCGAGATATTCGCGCGGTAAGGCGCGTTGCGCGCCACCGACAGAATCGCGTCATATTGGGCGACGGCCTCCGCGTGTTGACCCAGATTGATGAGAATCTGAGCCAGCTTCTCGCGCAAGATCAAGAGCGGCACTTTCGAGCGCTTGGCGCCGATCGCGCGTTCGTAGTTGCCCAGCGCCGCGTCCGTTTGTCCCAGCGCAATCTGCGCGTCGGCGATGCGCTCGTAGACGTAGCTGTCAATCAGACCGGGACGCAGCGTCAAGTATTGCCTTAGATCGGCGATTGCCGCCGTCCAGCGAGACAGCCCAAGCGCGGCATCCGCTCGCAAGAAATATGCCCGCGCCAGTTGCGAATCATCCGCGAATTCGTCGATGAACAGGGTGTAGGCGTCGAGCGCCTGTTCAAAATAGCCGGCGCGCAAGGCGACCTGCCCAAAGCGAAAGCGCGCCGCCGCCCTATTCGGCTTTGTAACGGCAGCGCCATAATTGAGCAGCGCGCGATATATGCCGGCGGCATCTTCCAGGTATCCGTTGCGCGTCAAGGTTTCGCCCCGGCGCAGCTGCTCTTCCACATCGACAGCCGGCGTCGGCGGAGGAGCCTGCGCCGCCTCAATTGGCGTTTCAGTGGGCGCCGCTTGAATCGAAACGGGGCGCGGGGTCGCCGTCACGTAAATGATGTTGTCCGCGTCCGGCGTCGGCAAGAGCGGATCCAAGCTGCGAAAATTGCAGGCGCTCGCGATCAGGAGCAGAGCCAAGTGAAGTACGGGTGAACGGAACACAGACTGGAGCCCGCTAGCAAGAAAACACTCCGTCATGGTACGAAGCCGCCCCATGCTTGTCAAGCAAGGTCGCGGCAATCTAAGCCGAGGGTGGAATCAACTCGCCCGCCAGCCAAGGAATGCCGTAGCCGACGATCAGGTGGCCCGCTTCCGCCAATGACGCGCCCAGCGAGGTTGTGTCTTGAAAGGTCCACCAATGATCGGCCGACGGCAAGATGCCGACGGCAAAGTCACACACCACCAACTGACTCAGCCCGCGCGTGGCGAACCCAGGTTTCTCGCTGGCCCTTCCATGACGATCGGGCGAACGCGTCAGCTGGACGCGGAAGCGCGACGGCGCCCCGGCCGACCACATGGTATCGCTGTAGACTAATACCTGAAAGTCGATGAAGCCAAACAGGCCGTCGGGAAAGTGCTTGGCAAAGCGATACTTCCCGCCCGCCCACTGCAAGGGAGACGCCTGCAGACGATAACCCGCCGCGCCAAATGCCTGACCGACCACCGTCTGCAGCAGAGTCCGAAAATACTCCTGGTTGGTCCTCCGCTCGCGCGTCATCAGCCGCCCTCCGACACGCTTACCCGTTGGACAGCAGCGCCTCGAGCTCGGGCGGCGTGGTGACCGGCAGGCGGCAGGCGAAGTCGCGGCAGACGTAGACCGTCGTCTTGCCTTCCAGCCGGGCTCGAGCGCTCAAGAGCGGAATGCTCTCGTGTCGTTCAACATCCTCATCCGCCCAAGCCGTCATCAGGTTGGGCCTGTAGTCGCCTTGCAGCAGGTCTAGCATCGCTGTGGTGGACGCGGCTTCCCAATCTCCGATGATCGCCACTTCGGCGATGCCCTGAACCAGCATGTCGGCCGCGTTCAGCGACTCGGCGAAAGCTTGCGGATACCGCCGCATCGCGTCGGACAGCTTCCGCAAGACCTCGCGAGCGGCTTCACCATAACGGGAATCGCCGGTGCAGGCGGCCAGGCGCAGCAGTTGCTTGGCCATCATCGCATTGCCCGACGGCGTCACATTGTCTTGCAAATTTCGCGGGCGCACAATCAATGCTTCGTGGTCGTCGCTGGTGTCATAGAATCCGCCATCATCCGAGCGGAAGCGCGCAAGCGCCACATCAGCCAACTGCCGCGCCAGCACGAACCAGGAAGGGTCGAAGCTTGACTGATACAACTCGAGCAGCGCGTCAATGAAGTTCGCGTAATCTTCCAGGTAAGCGTTGAGCTTGCTCCGCCCGTCTTTATGCGTGCGATACAGGCGGCCGCGCTCATCTACCATTTGATCGCGCAAGAATTCGCCCGCGCGCAGCGCCGCCGCTAGATAATCGTCTCGCTTGAGCGCGCGCGCCCCTTCCGCCAGGCTCGCCAGCATCAGACCATTCCAGGACGTCAGTATCTTGTCATCCAAGCCCGGCGGCACGCGTTCGGCGCGAGATGCGTAAAGCCGAGCATTGATCTGGGCCAGGGCAGCCTTCAAGTCATCAACTGACAGTCCGAGGATTGCGGCGGTCTCGTCCAGGGGGCGCGGCTTCTGCAAGATGTTCGAGCCCTCGAAGTTGCCCGCAGCGGTCATGCCGTAGGTTTCGATGGCGATCTCCAGCGCGCGCGGCAGTTGATCGCCGAGCGGCGCAAGCGCCTCGGCGACCTCGTCGATGGTCCAGACGAAGAACTTGCCCTCTTCGCCCTCGCTGTCGGCATCGGTGGCGCTGTAGAAG
>JAPOYS010000037.1 GCA_026706455.1 Chloroflexota bacterium
GGCTGAAGGGCGTCAACGGCAAGTCGTCGGCCGCTGCGCTGTCGAGCCCGTAGAACTGACCGCCGGCCAATGCGATCAGGATCGGGCCGCCATCCGGCGAGACCGCCACCGCCGGCGCGCTCAGCAGATTGTTCTTGGAGAAGGTGCTGCGAATGCCGGATACGAGACGCCCTAATCGACCATCGTGATGCAGCAGACTGATGCCGGCGCTGCGCTCGCCATGCCCGCCAGCCTCCGCGATCAGCACCGAGCCGTTCGGCAGCAGCGCCAAGCCGGCCGGATAATAGAGGCCTTCAGCCATCGTGGTAACTTGCAGCTCGTTCTGCGCCCGCCCGCTGACGCTGATCAGAGCGACCAACAGGGACAAAACGAATAGTCGGTTTCGCATCACTCCGAGCCCGAAACATCCGCCCGTTCACCAAGAGTTTACCACAAAGTAACAGGCGCGGGGCAAGTATGAGAAATTCTTAAGGCTGTAGAGCGCTTGAGCCGCTCGCAATCGTTGCGTTGGCCCGCCCTTCAAGACATGAGAGGAAGCCGCATCAAATTGCTCGTGTAATCCTCTTTCAGCCAGGCGTAATCCGGATCGTCGTAGGGCGGCAGCCGGCGCTGGTCATCAATCAACTCGCCGGCCAGGTAATTCAAAAAGTATAGATTCGAGCCCGGCGCCGCCGCTGTCGAATGGAAGCCTTGCGTGACCAGCACCAGGTCCTTATCGCGCACGGCGAAGATCTCCTCGAAGTCATTGTCGCGCCGATAGTTGCGATGCAGCGCCACGCCATTAGAGGGATCCGCGCGGAAGTAGTAGGTCTCGTCAAGATGCGCCGAGCCGCCGTAACCATCGTGGCAGTGCGGCGGATAACCGGACCAGGCGCCGCCCGGCACGTAGACTTCGTAGAGAATCAGCCGCTCGGCCGGCATCGGATGCGCCAGCGTGTGATGGACTTGCCGCCGCGCCGCGCCGCCACCGCGCAGCTCGCTTCGGATATCATCCGGCTTATACAGGCGCAGTGGATACCGGCCCTCGGCCGGCGCCCAGCCAAGCGCAAACTCGAAGCCGCCGGCGCTAACGATGCCAAATTCTTGGCCCGGCGGCAGGTACAGCACCGACGGTTTCTCCTGAAATACGCCGGCGCGGCTCAGCGAAAAGTCGCCGGCGCTCGTCTGCGCCAAGCCTGCGCCTTCGAGCGGCACTAAGGCAAGTTCATTGCCCTCGGTCCGATGCAGATAGACTTGCCCCGCTGTGATATTGACAACGCGAAATGAGAGATAATGCCAGTTCGCCGAATCCGGCGTCACATCGAGCGCAATCATTTCATTGCTATTCGACTTCAGGTGATTGCTCATCAGGCTTTCTCCCCTTGCTGCTCGATAAACGCGTCGGCCTCGCGCCGAGTTGGCAGCGCCCGCGCGCAGCCATGCCTGCTGACCACCAGCGCGCCGCAAGCGTTGGCGAAGCGCGCCGCCCGCGCCCAATCCCAGCCCTGCGCCCAGCCGTAGATCAAGCCGCTGGCGAAGCCATCGCCCGCTCCCACCGTATTGACGATTTCAACCACATATCCAGGCACGTCGGCGACGGCGCCATTGGAATAGACGCTCACCCCGCGCTCGCCGCGCTTCACGACGAGAACGAGTTCAGCCTCGGCCGCCTGCGCCTCCAAGAGTTGGCCTAGCGCCGCCCGGTCCGTAACGCTTGCGCCCGCCATCACCGCTTCGGGCGCTGGCGACAAAGCCGCGTCGAATTCTTCTTCCGTGCCGATTACGACATCGCAGAGCGGCAAGATTCGACGCATGTTCAAGCCAAACGCCAGCGGATGCGCCCACTGATCGGGTCGCAAGTCCAGATCGATGAAGGTCATCAAGCCCAATGCCGACGCTCTCTCGGCCAAATACAGGCACGCGTCGCGAGCGCGGCCGCGGCTCAAAGCAGTGCCGGACAGGCAGAGCGCCCGCGCCTGCTCGAGCGGCAGTCGCTTGGCTTCATCTATCGTCAGGTGGATATCGGCCGGATCCTCGCGGTAAAAGAGCAGCGGAAACTGGTCAGGCGGTTGCACGCCGACGACGGCCATGCCCGTCCGCTTGCCCGCCTTGACCGCGATGAAATTCGTGTTCACACGCTCATTGTCCAAGTAACGATGAACGAAGCGCCCAACTTCGTCATCGCCGACGCCGGTGAATACGAGAGCGCTCAAACCGAGCCGGCTCGCCCCCATGGCGATATTGACCGGGCTGCCGCCGACGCCGCTCTCGAAGGCGGTGATATCAGGGAACTCCGCGCCGATGTCACGCGCGAAGAGATCCATCGAGACGCGCCCAACCGTGATCAGGTCGATATTCACGCCGACGCCCGCTGCAATAGCGCGTGCAGTTCACCCGCTTCAATCTTCCTAAGATAGCCGCTGATCATCGGCGCCAATCCTGGCAAGGCGCTCAGATCACGATCCCAAAGCGCTCGCTCGCGCAAGACCGCGCTGACAAGCTCCTCGACTGATTCGGCGCCCGCCCATCGCGTCTTGAACCACGACAGAACTTCAGGATCGTCATTCAGCGCAATCGGCTCGCCGCGCCATTCGCCGCGATACAAGCCTATGAAGGCCGCGAAAGCCAGTACCAGCCGCGCGGGCAGTTCGCCCGTCTCATCGTAGTAGCCCAGCAGCGACGGCAGGATGCGCTCCCGTACCTTCGCCGAGCTGTTGAGCGCGATCGTCAGCAAGCGGTGGTGAATGTGGGGATTGCGGAAGCGATCGAATACATCGTTGGCGAAAGCGACAAGTTCCTCGGGCGCGACCTTGGTCACCGATGGGATGACCTCATCAAAGATTAGGCGTTCAATGAAGGGAGCCAGCGCCTCGTGCTCAACCGCCTCGCGCACCGACTCCAATCCAAGCAAAATTCCGAGCGGCACCATAGCTGTATGCGCCCCATTCAAGAGCCGCACCTTGATCGTGCGATAGGGCGCGGCATCGTCCACGACGCGCACGTTCAGCGGCGTCCGCGCTCTATCAACCGGAAACTCGCGCAGCAAGCTCGCATCCGCTTCGATTATCCAACTATGGTAGAGCTCGCCAGCCGCCAGAAGACGGTCTTCATAGCCCAAGCGGGCGAACAGTCGCGGAGCGTCAGCCTGCGGGTAGCCCGATACAATGCGGTCAACCAGCGTATTGCAGAAGACATTATGCGCTTCGATCCAGCTGGCGAAGCCGGCGTCCAGCTCCCAAAGCGCGGCGTACTCCAAGATGCATTCGCGCAGGCGCGTCGCGTTATCGATGATCAACTCGGTGGGGATGATGATGCAGCCGCTTTCAGCCGTGCCGCCGAAGTGCCGGTAGCGCTCGTATAAGAAGCGTGTCAGCTTGGCCGGGAAGGTCGCCGGCGGTTCGTCGCCGAGACGATCATCCGGCGAGAATTCGAGGCCGGCTTCTGTCGTGTTGGAGAAGATGAAGCGGATCTCCGCCCCCCGCGCCAGCGCTAAGTAGGCCGCGAAATCCTGATAGGGATATACCGTGCGGCTGACAGCGCCGATCAGCCGCGTCTCTTCGACCAATTCGCCGTCCTGCATCCCGTGCAGGTAGGTCGTAAACAGGCAGTCCTGCGCATCCAGCGCGTCGTAGACGCCCGGCGTCGCCTTTACGATCACAATGCCGCCGCCGAAGTCCGTCTCGGCATTGAGCACATCGACAACCCAATCGACGAAGGCGCGCAGAAAATTGCCGCCGCCAAACTGTACGATGCGTTCCGGGTAGCGCTTTACTTGCGGATGCAGTGAAACTGTGAGGGGCTGGGTCATTGTTACGGATCCAATCGATAGGTCTGCTTCGCCAGATCGTAAGCCAAAGCGCGCATCATCTCGTAGGCGTCTTCGTCGTCGATGAAGTCGCGTAGGAGCTGCCCCGCCAGCCAATCGGCGCAGACTCGCCGCCATACATCATGCCGCGTCGGAATCGATGGGTAAGCGCGCGTATCGTCATTGAAGCCGGCCAGATTGTAAATGCCGGCCGTCTCGACCACTGCGTCCAGGAAGCGGGACATGCCCAGCCAGCTATCGAAAAACCACCAGGGCGGACCCAGCCGCAGAATGGGATAATGCCCGGCCAGCGGCGCCAATTCGCGGCTGTAGGTCGTCTCATCGAGGTTGAATAGCACCAAGGTCAAGCTAGGATGATTCCCGAAGCGATCGAGCAGCGGTTTGAGATTCTTGGTGAATTCTCCCCGAATTGGGATGTCAGCGCCCATATCGCGCCCATATCGTTCGAAAACACGGGGATTGTGATTGCGAAATGAGCCGATGTGCAACTGCATCACCAAGCCGTCCTCGCTGCTCATGCGCGCCATCTCGATTAGCATGTGGCCAGTGAAGCGGACGGCGTCCTTCGCTGTCGCCTCGCCTTTCATGGCGCGTCTGAATAGCGCCTCGGCCTCCGCCGCGCTCAGCGATTCGGTATAAGCGCTCAGCGCCGCATGGTCGGTTGCCGTCGCGCCCATCGATTTGAAGAAAACCCGCCGCTCCTCCAGCGCTTGAATGAAGGTCCCGTAGCCACGAACATCAAAGCCCGCGACCTCGCTCAATAGGGCGATGCTCTCGCGCCAGCCCGGCTGATCGATATTCACCACGGCATCGGGCCTGAAGGTCGGGATGATGCGCCCGCGCCAGCCAGAATCCCGAATCGTCTGATGAGGAGCCAAGGTATCGGTGGCCGCGTCCGTGGTCGCCAAGACTTCGATGTTGAAGCGCTCGTATAGCGCCCGCGGGCGAAACTCAGGGCGCGCCAGCGCCTCCTCAATCGCGTCGTAGATCGCGCCGGCGTTGACGCTGTTCAGCTTGAGATCGATGCCGAAAACGCCAGCCAGCTCGTCCCGAAGCCAGATGCCGGTCGGCGTGGCGCGGAAGAGACGCCAGTTGTCGCATACTGTCTGCCAGATCTGCCTGTGATCAACTTTGATGGCGGCTGTACTGTCTCCCTTCACGGCATTGGGGACGGGGAGTAGAGCCGGTATCCCCAGCGCGTCCAGCGGAATCCCCTGCGAATACAGCATGCGAAAGATGTAATGATCGGGGATGATCAGCAAATCCACCGGGCTGCCGAACTGATAGTCCGGATCAGCGAACAGCCGCGGGTCGACATGGCCGTGCGGGCAGATCAAGGGAAGCTCTTTGACCGATTCGTACAGCGACAAGGCGGCGCTGTTTTGAGCCGGATCGGATGAGAAGTAGCGATTACGCATACGCTTATCGGTTCAATGTGGCTGCAATAGCGGCGCTATTCTACCACGATGCCGGCGCATTGCGAGAAATTGTAGGAGGCAACCCAACGGCTCGCTCGCTGCTTGCAACTGACGGCTCAAGGATGGGTGACTCGGTGAGTCGCCCTTACATATATCCTTATGCCTGGGGGTCATAGAATTAGCTACGGCGCGCCGTTTTCCTTGTACAAGTAACAAGCCACCGATTGTCCGTAGCCGCCACGGTAATCGCCCGGCGTCGTCTCGCATTCGGCCATTCGTTGGGGGCAGCGATGCCGGAAGAGGCAGCCCGCCCGGTCGCCGCCCGACGATAGCTCCTGCAGCGGAATCTCCACCGTGCCTTCCCATCGGCGTTCCGGGTCAGGCCGTGGGATCGAGCTCACCAGCAGCTGCGTGTAGGGATGCTGCGGATTCTGAATGACGGTCGTCGCGTCGCCAACTTCGACCACGCGCCCGCGATAAAGGATGAATATCTGATCGCTGATTTGATGCGCCGTCGCCAGATCATGCGTGATGTACAGCAGTGAAATGCCGAAGTCGTCGCGCAGCTCCTTGAGTTTGGTCAAGATATTGGCGCGCAGCGAGGCGTCGATCATCGACACCGGTTCATCGGCGATGATGATTTTAGGTTGCAGCAACAAGCTGCGCGCGACCACAATGCGCTGCCGCTGCCCGCCGCTCAGTTGATGCGGGTAGCGCCCCAAGACTTCGCCCGCCCGCAAGCCCACCTTCTCTAAGGCTTCTTCCATTAGTTGCCTGGCGTCAGCTCGATCCTTCGCCAGCTTGAAGGTCCGTATCGGCGTCAAGAGCAGGCGGTCAACGGTGTAGAATGGATTGTACACCGCGAAGGGATCCTGAAAGATCGCTTGCACTTCTCGTCGATATTCTCGCCGCTCGTCGTTCGACATCGCCCAGAGATCGCGCCTGCGAAAGATGACGCGCCCGCCCGTCGGCTTGATCATGGCCAAGCCCAGCCGCGCCAATGTGGTCTTCCCGCTGCCGCTTTCGCCAGCAATGGCGATGATCTTGGGCTCGTCGTCGCGGATCTGCAGGCTCAAGTTTTCCAGGGCGACTACGCCATCCGGATTGCGCTTGTTGCCGCCGAAGGCCATGGTGACATCTTCGAATTCCAGCAACTGATTCGCATTCATGAGGCCAGGTCTTCCACCAGGTGGCAGGCTGCTCGCCGGTCTCCGCTGACATCCCGCAGCAAGGGGATTTCTTGCCGGCAGCGCTCCACCGCAAGCGGGCAGCGCGGGTGAAAGGCGCAGCCGGACGGCAGTTCAAGCAGTGATGGCTGGCTGCCCGGTATTCCCGCCAGCTCGCGCTTCTCTTCCGGCGACGGCAGGGAACTGATCAGCAGCTTGCTATATGGATGCTGCGGATCACTGAAGAAGGCGCTTATCGGCGAGACCTCGACCATCTTGCCGGCGTACATGACCGCCAGCCGATCGGCCGACTGCGCCATCAGCCCCATATCGTGTCCGATGATGATCATGGCCGCATTCAACTGCTCCTGCACATCGTTCAGCGTCTGCATCACCACGCGCTGCACAACCACATCGAGGGCGCTGGTCGGCTCGTCGGCGATGATGACGCTCGGCTCGAGTATGATTGCCAGCGCGATGCACACCCGCTGCTTCATGCCGCCGCTCAATTCATGCGGGTACATTTCAGCCACGCTATCCGGCAGACCGACGCGGCCCAACAGCTCGCCGATATGCTTGGCGATTTGGGCGCGCGACCAGCCGCGCTCGTGGGCTTCGATTGCGTCAGCCATCTGATGCTTGATCTTGATCACCGGATTGAGCGAGTTCATCGAGCCTTGCGGAATCAAGGACAGCTTGCTCCAGCGCGTCTGCCGCATGTCTTCGCGCTCCAGCGCCAGGATGTCACTGCCATCGAGGATCGCTTCGCCGCCCATGATGTAGGCGGGCGGCTTGTGCAGCCGCATCAAAGCCAGCGCCAGCGTCGTCTTGCCCGAGCCGGATTCGCCGACGATGCCCAGCCGCTCGCCCGGGTAGAGCGAAAAGCTGACATCGTCGACCGCCTTCACCTCTCGATCGCCCGTCATGTACGAGACGCGCAGGTTGTTGACCTGCAGCGCGGTTTGCCGGCTCATCCCGTTCTCCTCAGGCGTGGATTGACAAACTCATCCAAAGCCGCGCTGACCAGGAAGAGCCCGACGAAAAGGACAATCAGGACGATGATCGGCGGCAGCCACCACCACCATAAGCCGTTTATCAGAGCCGAATAGAGCTGCGCCCAGTAGATGGTCATGCCCAGCGTCGGCGTGCGCTGGGGTCCCAAACCCAAGACCTCAAGGCCAATGCCAGCCAGGATCGCGCCCGAGGTGGCGCCGACGAAGCTGGCGGCTGCCAACGGCAGAATATTGGGCATGATTTCTTCGAAGATGATGCGGATGTCGCCCAGCCCGGCCAAGCGCGCCATGTGCACGTAGGGCTGCTCGCGCAAGGAAAGCACCTGCGCCCGGATCGTGCGCGCCGGGAACATCCAGGATAGCAGCGCGATGATGATCGCCATATCCGCCACGGCCATCGCGCGAACGGAACCAGCGACCACCAGCAATATCGCCAAAGGCGGAATAGTCAGCATGGTATCGGTCGCCGTGCTGATCATCATGTCGATTCGACCGCCGAAGTAACCGGCAATCAATCCGAGGCTCGTGCCCAAGGTGACGCCGACCAGCCCCGCCAGCACACCCATCTTCAGCGTTTGCGGCGTGCCGGTAATGATGACCGCAAGCATATCGCGGCCGCCGCCGTCCGTTCCCAGAGGATGCTCGGCGGAGGGCGGTTTTCTGGTCGGAACCGATATCGGGCGCGCCTTGTCTACATCGACAAAATACGGACCGAGAAGACCAAGAAGCAATAATGAAAGCAACAGGATGAGGCCCAGCAGCAGCTTTGGCGTCCGCAAAATGTAGGAGATGGCGGACTTGAAACGAAGCAGGATGACTTCGACCATAATCGGCTCTCTTGTTGTTCCGCCCTAGCGTTCGATGCGCGGATCCAGCAAAGGATAGATCAGATCCACAATCAGCACCGAAACGGCCACCGTCAGGATCAGAAAGAATGCCACACCTTGCACCATATAATAATCCGAACTGCGCAAGGCGTTGTAGAGCAGCCAGCCGATGCCGGGATAATTGAAGACGACCTCCACCAGCACCGCCCCGGAAGTCACCGTACCCAAGGCGATGGCCAGCGAGGTGACCTGCGGCAGCAACGCGTTGCGCATCGCGTACGCGAAGAAGATCCGCCGGTCCGGCAGACCCTTGGCCTCGGCCAGCGTCAGATAATCTTCACCCAGCACGGTCACCATCACGCCGCGCATGCCCAAAGCCCAGAAGCCGACGCTGGTCAGCACGATGGATAAGGCCGGCAAGATGCCATGGCGGATCACATCCAGCAGGAAATCCAGATCCAGCCGCGGGATTGTGCCGGAAGAATACGCGCCGCCCAGCGGCAACAAGCGCATGACAAAGGCGAAGATGTAGACCAGGATCAAACCCAGCAAATAATAGGGCACAGCCGAGAGCACCATGAACATGGGCACAAAACGCTGCATAAAACCGGGGGCGCGCGGCCAAGCCATCATCGCGCCAAAGAATGAGCCGGCGGCGAAGGAAATCACCGTGGAGATGGCCAACAAACCGACCGTCCAGGGCAAAGAGCGCAGCAGCGCCGCTTCGACCTTTTGCGGGTAATACGAAATTGAGTAGCCCAAATCAAAACGCAAAGTATTGAAGAGAAAGCGGAAATATTGGATGTGGACTGGCTGGTCGAGGCCGAATCGGGCGCGATACGCGGCCACGATTTCATCTTCGGCGTCGCTCTGTGTGCCGGCGCCGCGGGCGCGCAACTCTTCCAGCACCGCGCCGATCGGGTCGCCCGGCGCCAAGCGCGGGATGATGAAGTTCAAGGTCGCGGCTAATATCACCACGACGAAAAACATAACGAGCCGCCGGATGAAATAAGACTGTTTCAAAACCAATACCCTGTATGCGCTTTACGACGTGAACCAGTTAGCTAAAAGCAAAACTGCACTACAGAGGACGCAGAGAGCGCAGAGACTATGATTCTTTTCATGGGCGCGACGCTCCATTTTGCGTGCGGCGCGGATGCCACTTTGCGTACGGGCGAGCCGGCGCATTTATGATTTGCGTAGGGGCGAGCCGACTGAATTTTTATGTGCGTACGGGCGAGCCGGCGGGTCGCGTAGACACTGACCGTCGCTCGCCCCTACAAAGTCCTCAACCAGAGAGTGCGCCCGGAACAAATGCCCCGGGCGCATAGACTTGCTTTGCTTACATGCTCGCCGGTTCGATCTCGGTGATCATCAGCAGGGCGGTCTGCCACCAGAAGCCGGGATGGACGTAGTTGTTGTCCGCCGTCGGCCAGTTCGTCCAATAGTGATTGTTGAACGGGGTCAACAGCGAGGCTTCGGTCAGCGGCATAGCCGGCAATTCCGTCAGCCAAATCTCGATCGCGGCGCGGAAGAGATCTTGCATAGCCGGGTCTTCGCTGGCTGTCAGCGCCATCTCATCGACGATCGCGTCATATTCGGCATTCTCGAAGCGGGTGCGCGAGCCGGTGACATCCTCGCCCAGCGGGGCGGAATGGCGGCTGTGGAAGTTATCCAGCGTGCCGTAGGGATCGCGCACGGCGCCGCAGGCCACATCAATCCAGGCGTTGGCGCCGCCGGTGCGAGCCGTCTCGTTGAAAGCGGCGTTGTCCTGCAGCTTGAAGGTGGCGTCAAAGCCGGCGCGCTGCAGCAACTCAGCGATGACCGGCGCCATCTTGACCTGGAAAGTCTCGCCTTGGCGAATGGCCAAGTCCATCTGCACGGTGTTGCCGGCGCCATCGACCCAGAGACCATCGGCGTTCATGCTGAAGCCGGCGCCCATCATCAGCTCATCGACCTTGTCCTGGTTCTGTTCCAAGGTCGGGTATGCCTCGAAGAGATCGGCGCTGGCGCCCATGTATTCCAGCAAGGGCGGGTAACCGGGCATGATCCAGTTGATCGTGCTGGTCATGCCTTCCCAAGCGATATCGACCAGCGCGTCGCGATTGATGGCGTAGCTCATCGCCCAGCGCAATTCCGAATTGTCGAAGGGCGATACGGCGTTGTTGACCACCAGATAACGCGGGCAAGGATCGAGATAGGCATAGGGCAATTCGCTGTACCAGCCGGTGACGGCCGGGTTCTGGGCGACCACCGTCTCGAAGGTGCTGCGGCCCATCAGCCACATGGTATCCAGCTCGTTGTTGATGGCCATAGCGGCGCGGCGCTCTTCGTTGCCGGCCGCCAGGAAGATGACGCGTTCCGGCGCCGGCAAGTCCTTGAAGCCAGTCTCGGCGCCCCACCAGTCATCGCGGCGATCCCATACCGATTCGGTCTCATTGGAGATGACCAGGCGGTAGGGTCCGGTGCCCACCGGATAACCCGCTTCCAGATCGAAGTTGGTGAAGGTGAGCGGATCTTCCTGCATCGAGTAGATGTGCTCCGGCACGATGTAGGTGGACCAGTAGATGCCCACGCCGAATGCGTTGAAAAGATAGCGCGGGCTGGGCGCGTTGAGCGTGATGACGACAGTCAGATCGTCCGACGCGGCCACGCTGCTGACGAAATCGGCATGACGGTCGCTGAAGCGCGCGTCACGGTTTTCCATCAAGAAGTTCAGCGTATAGAGCACGTCATCGGCGTTGAAGTCTTCGCCATCGCTCCATTTTACGCCAGCGCGCAGGTTGAGCGTCAGCTCGGTGAAGTCGTCATTGAAGGCGGCGCTTTCCGCCAGCCAAGGCACGAGCTCGCCCGTTTCATAGTTGTAATAGAACAACGATTCAAAGCCGACCTGGTTCATGCCGGCGTGACCGAGCGAGCCATTCGCGAGTGGATTGTAATTCTCCGGCGCCGGGTTGCGCACGCTGATGTTTTCGATGACCAAGGTCTTGTCGCGCGGCACTTCCGACATCTGCGCCGTGCTGACCGACGCCGCCATGCCGAGCATGAGGCTGACGATGGCAAGCAGCAGAATGAATCTGCGACTTCTGGAATTGAACATGGTGATTCTCCCAAATTATGGATATACAAAAGGGGTTCATTCGGCGACCGGGTCCTGCCCCGACGGCGAATCGCTGACAAGCCTATCATTTGATAAACGAGACTACAATACGCTATGTGCGCGACAGATCAGTCAAATGCGCAAGACACGGCATCCTCCAATTGCCTCGAATACGAAGGAAGGAAAAAAACATGCAGCGGCGAAAACTGGGTAATTCATCGTTGATGGTCTCGCCGATTGGCGTCGGCTTCTGGGGCATCGTCGGCGGCGACTATTGGGGCGCGCAAGACGAAACGGACACCGTCGTGCAAGCCGCGCTCGACAGCGGCATCAACTTCTTCGATACAGCCGAGGGCTACGGCGACGGCTATTCCGAAGAGATGCTCGGGCGCGCCCTCAAGAGCCGGCGGGCTGAAGCAGTCATCGCTACCAAAGTCAGCACAAGCAACCTGGCGCCGGCCGCCATCCGCGCCGCCTGCGAGCGCAGCCTCACACGGCTTCAGACCGATTCTATCGACCTCTATCAAGTGCATTGGCCCAGCCGCAGCGTCCCCTTCGACGACACGATGTCAACCCTGCTTGATTTGCAGCGCGAGGGCAAGATCCGCGTCATTGGCGTCAGCAACTTCGGCAAGTTGGACATGCCGGACATGCTGGGTTGCGGACGTTACGAGGCCAACCAGTTGCCCTACAGCTTGCTCTGGCGCGCCATCGAATACGACATTCAGCCGCAATGCGTCGAGCGCAACATCAGCATCCTGCCTTACAGCCCGCTCAATCAAGCTTTATTGACGGGCCGCTATCAGAGCGCCGACGAGATGCCCTATTCCCGCACGCGCACGCGCCACTTCCGCGGTGACCGGCGCGATTCGCGTCACGGCACAGCCGGCTTCGAAGCCGAGACCTTCGCTGCCCTAGAAGCCATCCGCGCTATCTGCGCTGACATCGGCCAGGAGATGACGCATGTGGCGCTGGCTTGGCTGCTGCATAAACCAGCCGTGACGTCGGTGCTGGCTGGCGCGCGCAATACAAGGCATGTCGAGAGCAACCGGCAAGCTGGCGAGCTCGCGCTTTCGGATGAGACGATGCGCCGTCTTGACGAAGCGACGGACGATCTCAAGATGAAGTTGGGCGCCGATCCCGATATGTGGGGCACGGGCGCTGATTCGCGCTATCGGTAGCGCATTAAGGGCGCCAAGGGCCGGCCGCATTGCAATTGCTCATGCGCTGATTATCGGCGCCAGTACAATGATCTAACGCTTTTTCTTTGGAGATGGCAACTTCGATGCATGTGTGGGCTCCGCGGGCGTCTTTGCGATCTTCCCATCTCGTCCCGTGTCGCGATTTCCGCCAGGAATCTCGACTTTTGGAATTGAACAGCTTGTGCTGTACGTGACAACTATCCGCTGCATCTTGCCTCTCCATGTTAGACTTTGTCAATTGACGTCGTTAGTTATGAATAAGCTGTTTCGCGAGATTTCGCCCCATCCAGCGTCACCCAATATTTCAACATGATACTCATAATGACCGGCGCCTACAAAGTCCAATTCCTCAATTTGCAGGCGATATACATACCGAAATGCTTGCCGAAAGTCGAGTTCAAAACTCGTCTCTCGCAGAACCCGATGATCCTTTGGCGCCAGCCAGCGCGCGATCGCAGTGTACAATTTCATGTCAGCCGCTTCTTCTATCAGCCAGGAAGAAATCAGCCAAACCGGCGGATTCAGTATCAGCGTGGATTGCGGCTCATCAGGAAGCTCTGTGTCGATATTTATCTCAGTGAAAACTCGCCATAAGCTTATGTCGCCGTCAGGGTGAATTACGTGGTCTCTACAAAACACTGACGAGTCAATTCTGATCAATGCGCCCCCTTGATTGCATATCGCTTCTATACAACATACTCGAATATACCGGAATTGCGATGTAGCCGTCATTACGACCACAAGTATCGGTCAATTAGAATCGCAACGTTAACCTAGAATATACCGCCCAAGTCCTGCTTTGGAACAGACGACATCAAACACTGGAGTCACATTCCTATGCGAATCGCTGAAAACTTGAATTTCTGACTGACAGCAGCGCTGGCGTCACGCCAACTCAAACAACTCGCCCACATCAACCATCACTCCGCTCTCGATCGACATATTGGCGGCGATCCCCACCAAAACCGAAGCCGCGCCATCGAGATAAGTCGCCGCGCGCCCCAGCGGATCCGGCGGCGGATTCGGCGAGAACAGGTCTTCGAGCATCAGCGGGTCCGCCCCGCCGTGCCCGCCTTCAGCGACCGGCGCATCCACCACGCGCCCCTCGCCGAACATCGGAAAAACGCGGATCTCCGTCCGCTTGAACGCGCCTTTGCTGGCGGCGGCCGAGGCGCTATCCGGCTTCAAATGCGCGACCGTCTCGATGATGTCCATCTCGACGCGCCCGCGCGTCCCCGTGACCGCCACGCGCAGCCCCTCCCAGGGCGCATAGGCGACCAGACAATAGGACAGGAGAACGCCATTCGCGTACCGGGCGGTCAGCGTCATGGTGTCCTCGACGGTGATCGGCTCGCCGAAGACATTGCGATCGCGGATGTAGCCTGTCTCCGCTTCCGCCGCCAAATAGAGCCCGGCATAAGCTTCCTTCTCGTCCAGGCGC
>JAPOYS010000076.1 GCA_026706455.1 Chloroflexota bacterium
CGTTGAGCGTCGGGCCCTACCGGCGGAACATCGTCCTGCCTAACGAATTGCAAGACCTGGAAATCACCAGCGCCAAATTCGAAGAGAAGTTCCTCAATATCCGCTTCGAGGAGCAAGCGTCCTAGGCGGGCTTGATCGGTTCAGTTGAGAACTCAGATGGGGAATAGGGCAGGTCCTGCGCGCCCGCCCGGATAAGTGCGCGATTTAGTCGTCCAGCTCGACCCTGATCTTGCCGCTGCTGCTGCCCGCGCTTTCGTCTTCTTCTTCCTCCGCCGCCAGATTGGCGCTGGCCTGCCGCTCATGTTCGGCTTCGCTCCGCGCGTCAGGGTCCTCCATCTCGCTCGCCTTTTTGATCTCATCAATGGCGGCGTCAATCAAAACGCGGAAGCCGGTGGCGAATTCGTTGCCGGCCTTCTGCGTATGTTCTTTGAAACCGGGCGGCAGAAGCGATTCCATCGCCTTGCCAAACTCCTCCAAGCCGCGGCGCTGATGGAAAATGAATTGCTCCAGCGGCGTGTGCTCGGCGTCATCCTCCGGCGCTTCCGGTTGCGGATTCATCTCGTCTGCCATGGCATCGCTCCTCGGCTGCCTTCAGGTATCACTACCCTATACGCCCCTGCAACACGATGGTTGCGCGTGTGATGACAACTCTGCCGAAATCGATTCGCGCCGCAACCAAGCTAGTCTTCTTCGGCCGCCAGCGCGTTGAGCATTGCCAGATCCCTCTGAATGCTCCGCGAGCGCCAGAAGTAACTGAGTATCAAGAGTCCGAGGATTCCGAAAGTGGCGATCAAGCCCAAAGCCAGATAAAGGGAATTGTCAGGCGTGATGAAGAAACCGAGCAGCGTCCGATTCCAGGCATCGGCCAAGCGGGCCAAATCAGCGGGCGCGCCATCCTGCAGCGCGACATAGCTGTCATTGCCGAAGACCATGCCCATCGCGCTCAGCCCGTCTCGCTCATAGACCTGCCATTCTCCGCTGGGCAAGTCGACGATGCCCGCCTCATCCAGTTGATCCAGTTCCAGACCGGCCATCCGGTCAAGCGCGAGGCCGATTTCCGGCGTCGCATTGTCCAGCGCGTCGTCAGCCTGCGCCAGTGTGAGCATGATGGTCCGCGCATCCGGCGATGTCTCCACAAAGCTGATGAGGACGACGTTCGCATCGTCTTGCCGCGCCATCACCGATGCCGTGGTCGCCGCGTCAATGTCGAATACCAGGCTATGCCAGGTGCCGTCCGCCAAGTTGACTTTGTCACTATAGGCTGGCTCGCCGATTTCGCTTCCCAGCCAATCAGCGAGGTGGCTTCGGGCGGCCGCGGGCGGATCAGCGCCAGCCGCAAGCGCTGTGCGGATGGTCGCCTCGGCTTCCGCCAAATGAAACTGCGCGATCTCGTCAGTGCTGAGGTCCGCCCAGCCTTCCAGGACGGGCGCGTTAAATCCGCTCGCCTGGACATAGGGAACAGACTCCTCATCGCCCTCGGCCGATGCAATGCCCAGCGCCAGCAATGCAACAATGAGTACAGCTAATGTCCTGTACAGTCGAATCATCATCTAATCACTCAGCGCTTTCAGCTTCACTCGATTCAAAGATTCCAGGCGCTCCTCAAGTCGATAGCGGTGCCACATTAAGGTGATCGGCATGACTGTCAGCCAGAGCAAGAGACTTGGTACGAGCGCCATGACGACGCCGCTGGTCGCCTCGAAGCTGCCCTGGGCGTTCTGCGGGCTGGCGCCGACGATGACCGGGTGAATTGTCTCCGGCACAATGCGGATGATAAACAGTGTGATCAAGACGGTGACGAAGGCGAATATTCCGTAAACGGACATGAAATTGCGCCTGCGGTCTGCATCCTCAATGCCCGCCCGCAGCATCAGATAAGCGGCGTAGGTCAGGCACATCACCGCCGCCGAGGTCAAGCGCGGGTCCCAGGTCCACCAGGTATTCCAGATGGGCCGCGCCCAGATCGAGCCGGTCAGCAGATTGATCAAGGCGAAAGCCAGGCCGACTTCCACGCCGGCCAGCGCGATCTTGTCCCATTTTTCGTTCTTGTGCGCCAGCGCCATGATGCCGCCGAGCAGCGTCAGGCCGAAGGCGGTGAATGCGCCGAAGAACGATGGCATGTGAATATAGAATAGCCGTTGTACTGCGCCCTGCTGAATATCGGTGCCGGCCGCAACCAGCCCGAGGACCAGCGTCCCCGCGAATCCCAGGACGGTCAGGATCGTCAAGATTCGCAACAGACGCGGCATCGGCCTTGCTTCGAATTCGGTGGCCAACGTCATCTCCTTTTCTCCCGTTGCGTCAGTTAGATGTCAAAAACCTACAAAAGTCTATCAAGAAATCTGCAAAATAGCAGATTTGGATCAATGCGCTTCAACCCGCTTACTCCTCGACGACGTATCCGTAGAGGAGCAGGCAAAGCACCAGATAGATCACGGCGATGCCCAGAAGCAGCTGAAACCATACCTGCCACTCCGCGGCGCCGGTCAAGATGCCGGTTGTCGCGCGCACGGCGGTCAGCAAGAAAGGCAGCGCCACCGGCAGCATGGCTATCGGCAGCAGGGCCTCGCGCGCCCGCGTCTGCACCGTCATGGTCGCCAGCAGGGTCCCGATCGCGCAGAGACCGAAGATCCCCGCAAGCGCGGTCAAGATCAGCCGCCCGTCCAGCAGGTTCATGCCGTAAAGCGCGGTCATCAAAGGCAGCAGCAGGACGCCCACGAGCCAGGTGAAGAGCGCGTTGCCCAGGAACTTGCCGACGAATATCGCCGAGCGGGATACCGGCGCCAGCAGCAGCGCGTCAAGATTGCCCTGGTCGTACTCCTGCGCCAGGCTGCGGTTGAGCCCCAGCAAACTGGCGAAGATTAGCGTGACCCAGAGCACGCCGCTGACCGCCTCTTCCCGCGCCAGCCGGTCCAACTCCAGCGCGAAGCTGAATACCAGGATGCTCAAGAGCGCGAAGATCGCCATCAGGCTGAGCAGTTCGCGCGAACGCAGCTCGGCGCGCAAGTCCTTGCTTGCGATGGCCAGCACAGTCTCGAAAACCGGCGTCTTCATGCCTCTGCCGCCCGGTACATCTCGGCCAGTTCGCTCGTTTCGAAGGCGCCATCGTAAGCGATTCGTCCGCGCGACAAGATCAAGGCGCGCTCCCCGGTCGGCGGCGCGCGCTCCAATTGATGCGTGCTCAAGATGATTGTTCGTCCTTCTTGCCGCGCCGTCGCCAGCAATTGATCGAGCGATTCTGCGGCCGTCTGGTCGAGACCGCTGAAAGGCTCGTCCAGCAGCAGCACATCGGGCCGGTGCAAGATGGCGCGCGCGATGCTCAAGCGCTGCTTCATCCCGCGCGAAAACGTCCGCACCAAGGTGTCTGCCCGGCGCCACAAGCCGACCTGCCGCAGCAAGTCCCGGCTGCGTCCCTCGCATTCGGCCCTATCGATTCCATACAGGCGGCCGAAAAAGGCCAGATTCTCCCGCGCCGTCAAGTTATCATAGAGCAGCGGACGATGCGCGACCAAGCCGATCTGCGCTCGTATTGCCATCGCCTCCCCTGGCAGTTCCCAACCGCCGATGCGTACCGACCCGGCGCTCGGCTTGCTCAAGCCACTGAGCAGGCGCAGCAGCGTCGATTTGCCGCTGCCGTTAGCGCCGAGCAGCAGCGCGAACTCGCCCCGCGCCAAAGTGAAATCCACCTCTTGCAAGGCCGGCAGGATGCCGAAGACCTTGCTCAAGCCCTCAACTTCGATGATCGCGTCCTTGCGGTTATTCGCCATTTAATCGCTGTCCGCCATTAGCTCAGCCAGCCGCGCCTTTAGTTCGCGCCGCTTGTGATGATACAGGTCATGGTTAATCCGGCCTTGATCGTGATCGTCTTCCAGCCGCGCCAACTCGGCCACCAGACTGTCTATCTCGCTTGCGCTGCTGTCGCGGCGTCGTCTCCTATAGCCGAAGCCAGCAAGGAGGGCGAAGGCGATTACTCCGATGCCGGCCAGAACGGGGACCAGATTCTCCTGTGTCACAATCAGTTGGTCGCCGCCCCTCCTCGAGAAGGGATCGCCGCTGATGCTGAGGCTGAGCCTGGGCTCGCTGTCAAGGCGCAGACGCCCGCTGTACACGGGTATTCCCTCGCCGGCCTCGCTGTCCTCCTCCAACTGAGTCAGATCGCTCTCCACGGCCAGTCCTTTTGCCAGCGTCACGCTCAGATCGGCGTCTATCCGATAGTTGAAAGGCTGCTCGATTTGCGCTACGCCGTCGTAGGGCAGGAAGTATTCCAATATGACTTGATGCGAATCGCCCGGGGGCACAGGCAGCGTGTCAATGATGGAATCCGGTATGTTCTCCATATCCTCGATAACAACGTAGCGCCCGTTCTCAGTGCCGCTCATGACGCCTGACCCAAGCGGGAATTGCATCAGCAGGACCGCTTCGCGCCCGTCGTCAAAGCCGCGACCGCTCGTGAAGATGCGGTCCGATTTATTTTGAAAGCCGATAATCTGCGAGATATACAGTCCCTTACCTAAATCCGCCAACTCGATGGCATCGACAAAAAGATCAATCCGCGAGACGCTGAGCACCGCCGGGTTGTCGGTCACATCGTAGAGCGTAATGGTCAGATCCTCCGCGCGTCCGGCTGGCAGCTGCCGGCTGAACAGGCGGCCCTGATAGACGACGCTGACGACGTACCTCAGCGCCTCCGTCATCGGGATATCTTCGAAAACGAAGCTCAAGTCCGCATCAAGAGTGGTCTCGGCCAGGTTGAATCCCAGCTCGGGATTGCCGTATTGCAATTGCAGGATCGTATCAGCCGGGACCAGGCCGCCAGCTGTGCCGTGGGCGACGCGCCCGGCGATGCTGCCACGCGGCACACCGGCCATTTCGCCCGGGGCGCCGCCGGTCGACGCTCCCGACGATTCCAAGGACCGCATGCGCAGAAAGGCGACGACCGCGCCGATCTCCTCGGGGGAAAGCGCGCCTTCGAAATGCTCGGCGTTCAGCCGCGCGCCATATTCGGCATCGCTGAAGACGGGCGGGATCAGCGCCGGTATCTCGCATTCGCCGCACTTCTCAGACCATAGCCCCTTGCCTGTCTCCAAGAGCGTGTCATCATAGCTCAGGCTGTAGCTGTATAGCGCAACATCCCAACGCTCCGCCTCGCTGAGCGCGTTCTCCCAGGGCGGCATCAGGTTCTCGATCTTGCCTTTAGTGATGATCTCGTACCATTCCAGCGGCGACTTGAGCGAAACCGCTGCCCGGTCGGTGATGTCGGGGGGCCGCTCGACGCTGCCCGACAACACCAACGCGCCAAGACCATCGCCGTTCTCGCCATGACAGTCCGTGCATCGCTCGGCGAAAATCCGCGCGCCATTGTCGACGTCCGGCCGCCAGTCGCTAATTATCGGAGCGGTTGTGGCCCTGGGCCGCGCCATGGTCGCGACGATATCCGGCTCGCCGCTCAAGCCGCTGCAGCCGCCAAGCGCAATTGGAATCAGCAGGGCAAAGACCAAATGCCGCACGACTAGCCTCGCCCCTGACCAGCCGCGGAGCCGCCCTGTCGATAAGCCGCCACCGCCGCTTCTATCGCTTGGTCGACGCCTTCGGCATCCATTTGGCTCGACGCCGCGCTCGTCTCCTTGGCCATCTCATCCAGCGCGCGCAGCAGCCCAATCCCCTGCTGCACCCAGACTTCGCGCTCCTCCCGCTGGTCCACAGCGCTGATCTTGCCGGTCGCCAAGTCTTCGTCCAGGTCGCGGATATTGGTCAGAACCCGTTCGTAGAGCGTCCGCAGTTGCTCCTCTTGCCGCCCCCGGTCTACGCCTGACGCGCCGCTGCGCCGCGACTGAAACAGCGGACGCGCTACGATCGCGATCGCGACCCCGGCCAGAAGAAGCGAAATCAATAACCCGGCGATGCTCATCGCGGCTCCGCCAGCAGCGCTTTGATGGCGCTGCTCACCAGATCATAGTTGACGCTGCCGATATAAAACTCCCGCACCTTGCCACCCCGGTCGATCAGAAAGCTCTCCGGCGGACCCTCAACTCGATACAGATTGGTCACAGTTTGACCCAAGTCCTCGCCGTTCCGGTAGGTGATGCCGAATTCGGCGATGAAATCAAGCGCTTTCTGCGGCGAACTCTCCAGCATGTTCACGCCCAGCAGCGTGAAACCATCAGCCTGGTAATCGATATGCAGCGCCTGCAAGTCGGGCGCTTCATCGCGGCAGGGCGGGCACCAACTCGCCCAGAAGTTGATCAAGACCACTTGCCCGCGTTGGTCGGACAGCTTGAACTCGCTCCCATCGAAGAGTGTCAGCGAGAAATCCGGCGCCGGTCCGCTGACGGGTCGGCCCCGGTTCCGCTCGGTCAACTGCCAACCGAGCAGGAGCGCAAATACGATCACGCCCAGCAGTACGGCCGGGCAGGCCAGGCCGCGCGGCTCGCGGGTCGGCTTGCTTGAATTAGTGAAGGCGAACTTGTCAATCTGGGTCATGGTATAGACCGTGGCGAACTCGCTTCAGCGCCACGCCCGGACATCGTCTTCAAGTCGCTGACGGTAGACATCGTCGGCTATTTCTTCGCTGAATAGAGCCTCTTGTGGCAGGCTCAGTTTCTGCCGCCGCCCGAAGAGCCGGAATGTATGCACGCCGACGCCGATCGCCAGCGCCGTCCCCAGCAGCGGCGTGATGACCGTCAGCGCTCGCAGAACCGGGTCCTGCGGGACGCCTACGACATGATCGCCAAAGCGCGCCACAAAACTGTCAATGATCTCTTGCTCGCTGCGCCCCGCCGTCAATTGGGCGCGAATCTCCTCTTTCCACTCCAGGCAGGCGCCCGTCTGGCATTCGTCCAGCGGGATGTTCTCGCAGACCGGGCAATACATTCGCTGCGACACGCGAATCACATCGTTGTCCGTCGCCGTATCACCTTGCGCCCAAAGAACAAGAGATGGCGAAAAAATCGCAATGAACCACAGACTAAGAATTGTCTTGCAGAGCGCCGCTCTTTCCGAAGAGGTAATGTATTGAATCGGCATATGGCAATTGCCCAGCACTTCTGTTAGCTCGCAGTACAGTGCTCCCCTTCCCTCCTGGTGGGGGAAGGGGTTGGGGGATGGGGGGTTGCCTGTCCGACCCTCTCAGGCTTGCGCGGCTGCTGCGCCGGCAGCGCTTTCGGATACACAGCGATGACGGTGCCGATGATCAGCAAAATCCCACCCCACCAAACCAGGTTGACCAGCGGATTGATGTAAATGCGGAAGGTCGCGCGCTCATAATCGCCTCCGATCAACAGCACATAGAAGTCATTCTCCAGCGTGCTGTGCGCCCCGGCGATGGTCATCGGCATCTGCGCGTAATCGTCGATTCGCGGCCGCAGCGTCGTGATGAAAGCATCGTTGCGGAAGAGCGTCACCGGCGTGATGTTCATCATCCGCCCGTCAACCGCCCGCGCCCGAATAAAATCATCATAGCGCAGCGTATAATCCTGAACCGCTATCATTTCCCCGCGCGCCACGGTGTGCTGCACTTCGGTCTGGAATACCGAGCTGCCGATGACGCCAATGCCGATTACCGTGACGCCTAAATGCACGATGTAGCCGCCATAGCGCCTCTGATTGCGCCGGAACAGCGCCAGCCCCGCCCGCAGCCAATTCTCATTCAGTGAACGCCGCCGCGCGCCCGCCCCGCGATAAATCTCATACAACGCGACATAACCGGCGAATAGCACGACGCCGTAGCCCAATAACGCCGCAAGCAGGCTCGTCCCGCTCGCCCACAAGGCAATGACGCTGGCCCCCGTCAGCACAAGCGGCAGCCGCAGCGCCCGGCCCAGGCGCGCCAGCGATGTCGCTCCCCAGGCTGACAGCGGCGCCACGCCCATCAACACATACATGGCGATGAACAACGGGACGACGAAAAACTCGAATGTCTCCGCGCCGATCGTCACTTCCTTCCCGAAGAACAACTCCGATGTGATCGGCAAGCCGAAGCTGCCCCAGAAGATGGCGACGAACAAGGCAATGAAAACCACATTGTTCAGCACAAAGAGCGATTCGCGGCTGAGCAGATTGGCGAATTGATGCTCGTCTTGCAGCTCGCCGCGCCGCCAGCGCCAATACAAGGCTGTCAACGCTACCAGCGTGATGGCCGCCCAAAAGGCCAACATCGGGAAACCGACCTCGCTGCGGGCGAAACTGTGCACGCTCTCGATGACGCCGCTGCGGGTCGCGAAGGTGCCGAACATCACCGCCGAAAAACTGGCGATGACCAGCAGCATATTCCACAGCTTGAGCATCCCGCGTTTTTCCTGAATCATGACGCTGTGGATGAATGCCGTCCCCACCAGCCAGGGCAGAAAAGCCGCGTTTTCCACCGGGTCCCAGCCCCAGTAGCCGCCCCAGCCCAAGACATCATAGGCCCAGCGCCCGCCCAAAATCAGACCGAGACTGAGGAAGATCCAGGCGATCAGCGACCAGCGGCGCGTCGCTTTGATCCAGCCGGACGAAAGCTCGCCGCTCGCCAATGCCGCCAGCGCAAAGGCGAAGGGAATCGTGAAACCGACGAAGCCAAGATAAAGCATCGGCGGGTGGATGATCATGCCGAAGTGACGCAGCAGCGGATTCAAGCCCTGCGCGCCCGCTCGCAATGCGCTTTCCGTTGGCGCCACCGCGCCGGCCGGTATGAGAGCGCTTGAAAGCTCCTGCGCGCCCGCTGGCGCATCCGACAGCAGCCACCAGCGCTCAAATGGATTCTCGACGAAAAGCGACAAGCCCAGGAAGAATGCCAGCGTCGCCATCATGGCGGCGACCGCATAAGGCATAAGACGCCGCTCGCCGCGCCAGTTGAGCCAGATCGCGGCGAATGTGAATGCGCTCATCAGCAGCGACCAGAATAGCAGCGAGCCCCGCTGCGATCCCCAAAGCGCCGTGAAGCGGTAAAGCGCCGGCGTCCGCGGATCGGTCACCTCGTAAACGTAACTGATCTGATACTGCTCAGTCAGAAGCGCTATGACCAGAAGCCCCGTCGAAAGCAGCAGCGCCGGGAAGGTCAGCAGCGCGGCGTTCCGCCCGCTGAGTACCGCGCCTTCCGCCTGATTGCACGCGCCTAGCAGCGAGGCCAGCGCGGCATATACCGCCAGGGCAAAGGCGATCGCCAGAGACGCAAGCCCGACCTCAGCCAACATTACTGATGTTCCGGTATCTTGCTCAAGCCCTCGGGACCAGTACTCTCTTCAAAGCGGCTCGGGCACTTCAGCAGCAGCTCGGTCGCATGGAAAATCTCGTCTGTACCCAGCGCGCCCGTCAAAATCGCCTGTGCTTCATGCTGCAGCAAATCCGGCATGGCCGCGTCTTCGACCCGTATCCGCAATCGCGCCGCCGACGGATCCATCAGCGCGTCGCGCAGAGCCGCCGCCAGGTCGTCATACTTGTTCGGTATGTTGACGATCTCAAATTGAATGACCGCATTCTCGCTGTCGTAGTCGATCGTCTCGCCGTCGACCGCGCCTGAGATGCGCAAGGTCTGCCCGCCATAAGAAGTATCCCTCAGCAGTTCTTCTACTGTGATGAAGTAACGCGCGCCCTGCAATGTGCCGGAGATCAACAGGTACAGCACCGCCAGCAAAATCACGACTCCGGCCGTCAGGAACTTGAGCCGCTCCGACCGCTTCGGCTTTTCCAGGTTCTTTGGCTTTTCCCAACTCAGGTCTGCCATGAGATTCGCAACTGCGCATCCAATCCTGTTGCTTCGATTATAGCGGATTTGTGATTTTTGTCACGATATACTCATTGGCCGCCGACGGCGCTTCACCGATTCGCTGGCTACACGTTAGTCCGGAGTAATCGGGCGCTGCTTGAGCGGGAGCGCGCGTCATGTCATCTTTCGCCGCTGCGTGTAGCGAGCGGATGTCCTATGGCGCGCGGCGGGTCTAGCCGGCGGAGTCGTCATCTTCTCCGGTCGTCTGGCTCCAGCGGATCACCAGAACGCCGATCATGCCGGCAATGCCCAGGAAGAGCACCAGCATCGCCAGCCCGGCCGGCGAGGACGAACCCTCGGCATTTTGCGCTGATGCCAGCCCAATGTTGCAGAACAGAACCAGGAGTGTAAAAGTGACTCGTCCAGACCAATGAGGATTCCAATGTTTCATGTTTGTCACTCCATTTCGCCGCTGCTGTTGCCTCAATTCTAAGGCCGCGCGCGCTCCGGTTTAAGCGCCTGGGCCGCTCAGCTGGATGATGTCGTAAATGGTGAAAGCCATCAGCAAGATCAGAGCCGTCGCCGCCACGACCAGGTAGCGCCAGCGATGCGCGTAGAGTATCGTCCAAAACCGGCGCAAACTGAAATAGATCGAGGCGATCGCCAGTACGTTGATCACAAGTAGAATTGGCACGGCAGCGTCAGCGGCGATGCCCGCTACCGGCAGCAGAAAGGGCAAAAGCGCGTACTGCAGTATGCAGCGCCCGCCCGAGAATATGAGCGAAAACGTCAGCGCATTCTCCGCGCTGCGCGTCGGTCCCGCCCCGTCGCGATCATATGTAGGCGCGGGCCTCACCAGCAGCAACTGCGCCATCACATTATCAGCCCGGCTAACCTGGGCACTCATAAGCGCAATCCCTCAGCGCGCCTCGATGACTTCTTCCATTGTCCCATTGTATCACGGCACGGGCGCGCTTTTAAGCTCCTTGTGCCGTATGCGTCCTCGTGTTGAAAGCGCACTGTGTCCTCGGCGTACTCGGTGGTAAAGCCCATGCCCTCACTCGTCTTCCAGGAACTGGTCCTGACTATCCAGAAACGCCACCAGATCGGCTAGCTGCTGCGTAGTCAACTGCCCGCCGTAGAATTCGGGCATCATGCCGGCATAATCCGGCGTGATATAGGACATGGGCTGCACGATGCTCTCAACCAGGAATTGCCGATGGCTGTAACCGGCGAATTGCGGCAGCGCCAGCCGGATGTCTTGGACCCGCGTCCAGGTCCCCGCGGTTAAGGGCGCGACCGCTTCGTTCTCGTGGCAGCCGGAGCAGCCAAGCGCCACGCCGCCCAGCGCCGGCTCCAAGCCATTGTAGAGCAACTGCCCTTGCAATGGATCGCCATAGACCTCGTCCAACTCGAGCAGAATCGTCGCGACATCCGCGCCGACAGATTGCGCCGCGATCAGATCATCAAGCGAGGCGAACATCAGCGCCTGCTCCAGCAGCCGATCGACTTCCGCTGCATTCGGCGCATAGCCGCATTCCAGCGCCAGCGTCTGATACAGCGCGCCCAACCGAAACAGGTTGGCCAGCGCGGCGTCAGGATCGGCGGCGAAATCCAGCGTCAGGAACGAAGCCAGCGTCGACTGCTGGAGCGACAGTTCGTCGGCCGCGCAGCCTGCTTCCTCTTGAGCGACTACCGCCAGCGCACAGACCAAACTTAGCCAACTCAAGACAAGCAGTCGTCGCATTTCCACTCTCCTCAACACCCGTCATGAGGGAAAGAAAAAGCCCCCGCATTCGAGGGCTCACTTACTGTTCACATCTGACGACCTATCACTGCGTCATCAGGTAAGCGACGACATCCGCCAACTCCTGATCGATCATGCGGGCGCCGAAATTGTCCGGCATCAAGCCCGAATTGTAACCATCGACCACATAGTCACCCGGCAGCACGATGCTTTCCACGATGTATTGCTCCACGGTATAGCCAGCGAAGCGGGCTTCAGCCAGCCGTTCGTTCTGGATCCGGGATAAGGTGCCAACGGTGTCCGGCGCCGACGCCGCGTTGCGGTGGCAATCAGTGCAGCCAAACCTGACATCGTAAAGCAGCTCGCCACTTGTGGCGCTGCCCACGATCTCGTCCTCCTGCCAGCGCGCCAGGATGCCCAGGACATCGGTGCCCGTTTTCTCCGGCTGCGGCCCGGTCGGCAAAGAACCGTCCGCCAGCGGCTTGCCATATTGACCAACCGCGAGGTAATCTGCTGCCGTCCAATTGGCGCCCTTGTCCCAATTGAGAATGTAAGCCGCCAGGTCTTCGATTTGGTCTTGCCGCAATTGCGCGCCCGCCAGTTGTGACCAGGGCGCCATGCCCTCGCTGCTGAGCCAAACATTGCCGCTGCCCGGACGGCCGTGGATCAGCGTGGTCACGACGTAGCCGTGGAGATCGCCGGCCCAGCCCACCTGCGCCAGACGCGTGCCATTGTTGTTGAAGAATACCTCAACTTCGCTGATAGCGGTTCTGTCGCTGTCCACGATGGTATCCCACAGTGGGAAGAGACCGTTCTCAACCGCGGTACTCAACGTGCCTAATATACCGATGCGTTCCGCGACGGCTGTCTCGATGACTAACTGCTGTTCTTCAATCTGCGCTTCCAGGTCCGCGATCTCAGCCACGATCTCGTTCTGCCGCTCAACGGACGGGGGATTCTGCTCGTCGGTCAACTCCGCCAACAAGGTCTCGATGTCCTTGTTCAAGCGCACCAGAGTCCGGTTAGCGTTGGTGATGGCAGCCGTCTGCGCGCCAACCGGGTCATAGCCGAAAAGATGCGGGTTGTTCAAGCCCGGCGCCCGATCTTTGGCGCCATACCCTTCTTCACCATGGCACTCGGAACAGAGCGATCCGAATAGCTCGGCGCCACGCTCAATCGAACGGCCCGTATGCTGGCGCACGAAGGCTTGCATCCGCGCCTCTTCGTTGATCGCCACCCAGCCCACCAGGATCATCATGCCGACGAACATCGTGATGCCAGCCAGCACCCTGCCTTCGATTGACCTTATGAAGAGTAGTCGCCCCATGAATCGTCCTTGTTTCTGTTAGTGAACCTCGGTATCGCGATGGCCGAACTGTTTCACTCTCATGTTTTCGGACGGTAGCCCTTTACGCCCCCGCCGAGCGGCCGCTCAGTCCCGCAGAGCGTCGAATCTAATCGAAATACGCCGATGCCTCATGGATGAACAGGTGATCGCTGTAAATCCGCCGGGCCGGCACCGGATTGCCTTCATCGTCAAGCTTCGGCGCCTCTTCCATCATCGGCTCGCCGGCTTCATCCATCATCGGGTTGCCTTCGTCATCGACCATCGGCACGTCTTCCGTCGCCATCACGATGATCGGCTCTCCGGCTTCATCCATCTGCACCTGACCGCCTTCGATCAAAACGCTGTCCCAACTCACGATCCAATCCAGCCGCTTCAAACCGGCCTGATTATCCGTGATCACCAGCGCGCCCCAGACATTGGGCAGTTCTGTCGGCACCGCGTCCAGGTGATGCGCGAACTCCTCCATCACCCGCAACAGCTTCGGCGCCTCATCAGCCGGAATGCTGCGGAAGCGCTGCGGCGCTTGATTCACGCTGAGATGCTGATCCTGCAATTCTTGAATCATCTGTTTGAATTGGCCGTTCGCCTCCGTCTCGGCATTGAATGCCGCGATGAATTCATTCGCCGACATGCCATCGTGCCCATGTATCTGCGCCGTTGTATACGCGCCGCTAATCATCTGATCGAAGGGAATCGTACGCCCGATGCCGACCTTGCTATGCGCCGGCTCGAAGGTCAACTCATGCACAATCTCGGTCTCTGCCGAGGTCTGCACCGCGAACTTCGCCAGACCCATATAACTCAAAATCGTCGTTACCGAGATCAGCAGCAGCGCGATCGTCAGCATGAAGCGGCGATGCGCATAGCGCCGGCTCGGCGTCACATCGAGATAAGGCAGCAGCGCCAAGCCCCCCAGCGCG
>JAPOYS010000187.1 GCA_026706455.1 Chloroflexota bacterium
GGGGCCGGGGGATGGGGGTAGAATTGTGCGTCAACCTCCCAGTAGCGGACAAGCCTTACAACTGATTGCAATTGTTACACTGTGCCGCCGGCGGCGCGCGTCCCTTGCTCAACCACGGTGATGGAGTCTTGGCCCGTTAGCTCGGCGAGGACATTGGCGCTCACCCACAAGGTTTCGATGGCGAGCGTGTTCTTGATGCGCAGGACGCGCGCGTTGGCGCACTGCGACGGGTCGCTGCGGAAGGCGTCGTAGATGGCCGCTTTGATCGTTTCTTCATCGTTTTCAAAGACCAGGGGCATGTAGGCCCGCTTTAAGAAACCGCTGGTGAACATATTCTTGGTGGTAATCGCGAAATCAATCTTGTCGAATAGGGTCTTGGACATAAAGTCGGCCAAGCCATAAGCGGTAGCGTTGCCGTGCGAGGCGGGCGTCAGGTCCAGGATAGCGATGCGCTTGACCCGCGGCGACTCCGGCTCCGGCTCGCCCTCGACCATCCAACGCCCGATGATATTGGTGTCCATGCCGGCGCCGCTGATGTCCTTGCCCATCTCGTCGATGATCAGGACATCAATATCGTCCACCGGCAGGCGCGGCATCAGCTCGCGCGATAGCTGCATGAGATGCTGGTCGCCCTCGACGATGGTCTCGGCGCTGAAGCCTTCGAGATGCGCCACCCGATGGTAGCCGTCCTCGACGATGCCGAAGCCAGCCACAAAGTTGATGCTCTCCATGAGATGCTCGGCGACGATGGGCATATAATCGCGCAAGCCGACCACGCCCTGCTGGTGTATGGTGCGGGCGCCGGTCTCTTTGCCCAGCCCAATCGCGAGCATCTTGAGCAAGCCGCTTTCGTGCGGGCCGTGGAAATCAGTGTGGACTTTCGTCCGGTTGCTGATGATCAAGCCATCGGCTTCGTACACGTTTTTGTCGATGTAGGCTGGCAATCCACAGCTGGTCAGGCCCGTGTTGGCGACCTCCATCGTGGCTTGGATCGGGCAGCCCATCGTCCCTTCGCTGATGCCCAAGCCCGCGAGCACTTCAATCTGCCCTTCAGGCGTGGCGCCGCCATGGCTGCCCATCGCCGGCACGATGAAGGGCTCGCCGCCGGAAGCTTTGACCAGCGCCACTAGCTTTTTCGCGATGGCATCAATGCTGGCGATGCCGCGACTGCCGAAGCCGAGGGCGATGCGTTTGCCCTGGGCTTGCGCCGCCAGTCCCAGCCGCTCCCAATCGGCTTCCAGCGTCCGGTCGATATCGACTGGATCGCCCTTGGGCAATGCTTGCTTGACAGGATACAAGGTCGGGATCTTCACATTTTCCATGGCTCGACTCATTCTGCTTGGGGTAAGGCGTTACTAGGTATTGTAGCGATATTGCTGGCGATTGGTAAGGGGTCCTGTTTATATCGCCGGCTGAGACTTGATCGACAGACCCAGATCAGATAAACGTTGCCGCGCAATCTCGATATATTCGGGCGAGATGTCGATGCCGATGAAATCTCGGTCGTTCATCAGCGCCATCTTGCCGGTCGTGCCGGAGCCGCACATCGGGTCAAGCACCAGGTCGCCCGGATTGCTCCATGACAGAATGTGGTCTTCAGCCAGTTTCTCCGGGAAGACGGCTGGATGCTGGAATGCGATCTTGTCCCGCGTCGTGCCGCCCAAGCCAACGGCGTAGGACCAGATATTCGTGCGCGTCTTCTCTTTTTTGAGCTCGCCCAGTTTCTTCTTGTTGACGCCGTCCGGCAGTTTGTTATGCGTAAGTAATTCGTAGCCATGCCGTTGAGTAGGGATCTTCAGCGGATTGAAGGTCTTGGGCTTGCCCTTGGACAGCACGAACATCATCTCGTAGGCGTTGGTGTAGGCGTTGCTGCGCATGAAGGGCGTGTTCTTCTTCTGGTAAATCATCACATCATGGGCGGAGAAGCCAATCTCCTGAAAGGTTATGGCTTGGCGAAAAGAGGTAAGGCTGCGCCCGCCGTTGATGCGATCGCCGACCACCCAGACGACCACGCCGCCCGGCGCCGTCACGCGGAAGAGCTCAGCGGCGATTTCCTCGAAGGGAAAGTCATAACCCTTGTAATCGCGCAGTTTGTCGTAGGGCGGGGAGGTGACCGTCAGCTGAATCATGTCGTCGGGCCAACCGCGCATTACATCGACGCAATTGCCAACGATCAGCTTCCCTATTCGCTGTGACGGGTCGTACCGAGTAATCGATTTGGAATTAGCGTTTTCTATCTTGACCTGCGCTTTAAGTGGCAGTGCCGATTCGATTTGCTGCATTGTATGCTCTAATGCTCCGTCCTTTATGTGACCGGTAAGTCTATTGCAAGGATAGTATAGCAAATATTTTCTATTGCGCAAAAACCGTATTCCTTGCGCTACCCCGTTGGCGCGCCAACGTGCTAGAATCGCAGGTCAATATCGGAACTGGAGACGACTGATGACGAGCGAGCGCAAGCCGATTCTGCTGGACGGCGGGATGGGCCAGGAGATCTTCAATCGCGGTGGCAAAGGCGGCTACGGCGAATGGGCGGTCGCCGCGCTCTATGAAGACCCGCAACTCGTGCGCGAGATTCATCTGGATTATATTCGGGCGGGCGCCGACGTCATCACCACCAACACTTATGGCACGACGCGTGTGCGCCTGCGGCACGTCGGGCTGGAAGATCGCTTTGAGGCGCTGGTGCGGATGGCGGGCGAACTGGCAACTGACGCCCGCGCGCAAGCGAGCCGCAAGGACCTGCGGATCGCGACCAGCCTGCCACCGCTGGAAGCCAGCTACGTCAACGAATTCGAGCTATCGTTCGAGGAGACAAGAGCGCAGTTCGCCGAGCTTCTCGACCTGCTGGATCCCTATGTTGATATCTATTTGGGCGAGACCCTGTCGACATCGTTTGAAGCGCGCGCCTTCCTCAAGGCGGCGCAGGGGCGCGGCAAGCCAACCTGGCTGGCGCTCACGCTCGTGGATCACGGCGACGCCCTTTTGCGCGGCGGCGAAAAGCTGACTGATGTGATCGAAACGGCGCGGAGGTACGAGCTGGATGCCGTGCTGATCAATTGCTGCAGGCCCGCAGCCGTCGATGCGGCTCTGCCGGTTCTGCAAGACAGCGGCTTGAGCTTTGGCGCGTATGCCAATGGTTTCGTCGAGATTCCCGCGACTTGGTCGGAGCGCGGCGGAGTGACGCAATTGGCTACGCGCGCGGATTTGTCGCCCGAGGTCTACGCTGACGATGTGGCGCGCTGGATTGATGCGGGCGCGGCGATTGTTGGCGGCTGCTGCGAGACGGGTCCCGACCATATCGCGCGGCTGCGCGAGTTGATCGACAGTGGCATGTAGCGCGGCGGACGGGAGAATTGACGGTGAACAAGACAGCAGTCATCACCGGAGCCGGGCAGGGCACGGGACGCGCCATCGCGCTGCGATTCGCGCAGGCGGGCATGCATTGCCATCTGGTAGGCCGGAGGGAGAGCAAGCTGCGCGGCGTCGCCGACGAGATCAGCGAGCTGGGCGGCGGCGCCAGCATCCATGCCTTGGATGTGACCGATGACGCGGCGGTCGCGGACTTGGGGCGGGCGCTGGGTGAATGCGCGGTCGATATTCTGGTCAATTGCGCCGGCGACTGGCTCATCGCCTCAATGGATGAGACCGGCAACGAACAGCTTGATCATATCCTGCGCGTGAATTTGCGCGGGCCCTACATCTTGTCGCGTACCTTGCTGCCAAATCTGCGCCGCAGCGACAACGCCAGCATCATCAATATCGGTTCGCTGGTGACCGCGATCTCCGCGCCGATGGTCAGCGCCTATACGGCGGCGAAAGTCGGCTTGAAGGGCATGACGAGTTCGCTGGCGGCCGAGCTCAAACCCGATCGGATCCGCGTGGTCATGATCTCGCCCGGACCGGCCGATACGCCAATGCGCGCAGCCGCCTCGCCAGGCATCGACAAGTCGGTACTGGTGCAGCCGGAAACGATCGCCGAAATGGCGCATGCGGTCGTGACGCTGCCGCGCGGAATCACGACCAGTGATTTTGTGCTTTATTCCATGTCCTGGGAGTAGGCGGCCGGGTAATTCAGCCTGTCGCCCGAATGGAAGCGGCGGCTGCCAGGGGCCTTGCGCGTCATGGCTTCCAAAGCGTCGCTTCGATGAAGCGCTCGCCATCGGGACGGTCATTAAAATAGTAGACGGCCACAACAGTCCCATCGTCGAGTACGACCGCCCGCACATAACCCAGATCCCAAGAACCGCCGCCGCCGCGCAGGACAATCTCGTCGCTCCAGGACGCGCCCTGGTCAACGCTGATGCGCGCGCAGATACTGTACCTGTCGCGGTTGCCGTACATGAGCAGCAGGCGCCCGTCGGGATGTTGCTTGAGGCAGGGCGGGTTGCCGGCGTGGCCCCGCCGCTGAAATTCGACTGGTCGGTTCAGAAAGCGCCAGGAGAGGCCGCCGTCATCGGAGGCGTAGAGATCGAACCAGCTGAAACCGCGGGCGCCTTTGCGGCAGCGCAGCACTGACAAGAGACGCCCGCCGGGCAATTGAATCGTCGAGGGCATGGTGGCGAAATCGCCTTTGCCGCTCGGCTCTTGCGACACCGACGACAGCAGCTCGAAGGTCATGCCGCCGTCATCTGTGCGGACGCAAATGGTCTTGCCTTCTTCGCCGTCGCCTTTGTTGGCGCTCAGGAATAGCAGCGCCGACTGTTCGCCTTGAATGAGGTAATCGGTGCGCGCGGCGATGCCCGGCGTGCCGAAGAGCGGCAGTCGGTATGGTCCAGCCCAGCTGCGGCAACGATCGCTGGAAACATAAAAGAAGGAGAATACGCCGGGCTTGAGGCCAGTCCGCGCCACCATCATTGCGAAATCGGGATGCTGGAAATCGAGCGGCTCGGACGGAATGGTTGCGGACTTCTCGTCCATGACCTCGGCCAGGCGCAAGCTCTCATTCATGTGCTCGTCGGCGGATAAGCCCCGCCCGCTTGGCCGCGCGCCGGCGAATTCTTCCAACTGCCAAGTCGCGCCGCGGTCGAGGCTGCGCGCCTGCGCGTTCGTGACTGGCTGGCTCTTGTCGATGGCGTGGCCGCGCTCGACCGTTTTATGCGCGCCGACGGTGAAGCCGATGACGATCTCATCGCCCCAGCGCCAGATGCCATAATTGGCGGGCCAGCCGGCGAAGCGCCCCGGATCGCGGAAGATCAAGGCATTGCGCATGATTTAAGACTCCAAATGGCACATCATCTGACGGATTTCGCCCAGGTGGTAGGCGCTGTGCGCGATGATGCCGAGCATGGACGACAACTCATTGATACCCTCCCACTGGTCAGCATTATCGAGATGCCCCTTGATACGCTCGTAAGTCGCCTTCAAATCGGCAATTTGCGCTTCCCACTCGGCATCGTTGACCGCGCTGACCTCGTCCCAGATTTGCTCCCAATTGACATAGCTGAGGTCGCGGCCGAACATGCGGTCTTCCAGCACCTCCAGGTAATAGCGGGTATGGGCGACATGGGCGGCGATGGTGGCGCAGGCGCCCATGGGCTGCGAGGCTTGCGTGGCCGAAATCTGCGCCAGCGTCTCGAAGAGGGATGTGCCTCGGTCGAGGTAAGCGCCCTGGACGCTCTCGAAGGTTTCGGTCAGCAGGAAGCGAAAGCCGGTGACGACTTCGCTGATGTCGATTTGCGTGGGCATGGCAGGCTCCTTTACTTCTTGCTGCCGCGGATGGATGGCTCGCGGCTGAGCTTGTGGCGGAGGATGTCGAGGGGTCCGCCGTCGGCGAGGATGGCGTCGGGCAAGCCGAGGACTTCGCTGTAGAAGCGGCGGTCGAGCAGCTTGCGGTTCGCGTCGATGTCGAGCTCGTGGACGGGCTTGAGCGGGAGTTGGCAGGTTTCGTCGAAGATTTGGGCGGCTCGCTGGATTTGGGCGGCGTCGAGGGCGGTGACGTCGAGGATGGGGAGGGTGGCTAACGATGACTTAGCAATGCTGCCTCGGCCGGCATCTTGTTTCGACGCATGCCACCAATACATCAATACGCCTAGCGTAGTGTTTGCCCATAGCACCAGCGTTTTTTCATCACTCATATTTGGTAGCTGAATTGAAATCCAGGCGCGCCCGCCAATAGTTTTTCGAGAAGTAAACTGCATCGGGGTTGCTTGGCTATTAAAGCGAAAGTCTACGTTGTGATGGCAATGAGTTGCAGAATCATATACATCTTGAACCTTTTCTAAAACCGCTCTTTGTTCTGTTTTATTGTTGGATTGACGCGAAACCCCTTCGTAGTCGGCCTCAAATAGCATAGTTCTCTCTCGTTCGGCGTCATGTGCCCACAGAACAGGATATGTAGGGACTCGATCACCTTGTAGCTCCCGTAATTCAAATGGCCCCCGAATTGAACCATCCGGGTTTGTTCCATTGACGTCTCGCCCTATCGGCCCGATTACACCAATCAGCTGTACTTGTGACATACGCAGTTCTATAGCCTTCTTCTGTGTCGGCAGCCATACTAAGTGTTTGTCACTCAATTGATATGCGCACTGAGCAAGTGTCAGGTCGGAAATCCTAACGACTCTCCAGCTGCCCACACTCGGCAGAGGAGCATTAATTGCATATCCAACAGTTTCATTGCCAAACCTAAGGATGCTTCCGCCATGCGGACCATCTTCTAGTTTCCTCAGTTGCTTTGTAGAAATAAGCTGACGGATCAAATTGCTGACAGCATATCCTTTCATTGAATTGTCAGGCTTTTCGGTAAGAATCACAAAAGTTGCTCTTCTCTGTTTATGTCCACTTCGCTTGCCAATGACCAGGCATTCTCCTAAACCTGTATCTGCGGAAAACGATAAGGATTTAATATCGCTACCGGCAATCGAAACTAGGATTAGATCATCGTAACTGTTTGCAAGCAGGGATCTTGCCTTCTCCCAGGAAGCGCCGGTTAGAAATACCAAGGGCATGACGAGAGCAAGCATTCCATCAATCTTCAGTTTTTTTTCTGCAAGGGCTAGAAAAATAGATGCTTGTCCCGCATTACCATGGGCAACAGAGCCCTTGGTTAATTTCTTCGTCGCATCGGACATCGCCTTTTGATCTGCGGCGCTTGAGCCAAATGCGGCGAACATCGGATTTGGAACATCCACATGCGCCCCTCCATGATTGGTTGCTCTTGTAAACGGCGGATTCATTATCACCATGTCGAAGGACTGGTGCGGGGCGTAGCGCCAAATGTCCACGTCCGCCCCTTGCGTCGCTTCAATCGCTTTCGCCGTGATTTCCAAGCCTTCCAGCATCTCGCCATGACGCAGAAGGTCGATAGAGCCGAGCTTGACTTCGCCGTCGCTTTGCACGCCATAGGGCGCGGTGAAAATGGCGCTTTCGTCGTACTGTACATGTGGGTGAGCGCCTGCCAGCATGGATGCAGTCAAGTGCGCCGCCGCTGGCAATATGTCGCAGCCGACTAGAGCGCGCGCCATCATCTTCGGATGAATCGCTTCCGTGTTGCCGCCATGCAGTTCGTGCAGTTGGCTGATGCGTTGGTATGCAGTAGTCAAGAGAGTACCCGTTCCACAGGCGAAATCAGCTATGCGAAGAGACGAGATTGTGTTCGGATTGGACCAGTCGCCATCGTTTAGCAGCGTATCTTCGTCGACCGCCAAGCCAACAAGGAGCGCGGCTGACGCAGGCGTCGTATAGAAGGCGGCCAAGAATTTCCGATCGGAAATCAGCTTTTGGAATACCGTACCAGTGAGATCGTGCGAACGAATGACGCCGATTTCCGCTAGTTCTGTCGCTGTCCGCGCTAGTCGTTCAACAAGCTCATGACTTTGGATGGCAGGGATGGCGCGTAGAATGCGAAAGGCTATGTCAAATATAGGGAAATAATCGACACCTAGTATTCTATTCCAGTCTTCGAGTATCGCGAGAATCTGCAAGCCTGCACTGCTATATTTTAGTTCTGCCAAGGTACGCACATCCGCTAACTGGCCGTGACCGCCAGCGAGATATTCATGAAAAATAAAGGCGTTGACCAATATCACCATCGCCATACGCCGCGTTTGCGTACTGTCTTGCTGATGCAGCTCATCGGCGATTTTCTGCACAGTAGCGGGGTGATCTTTCGCTATGTCATTGAGGAGATTCGCAGCTTGTGTGACTCCCTGCTCAAAATCGCTCGCCGCCAGCTCGACAATTATTGGCGGTATGGACGCGGATTGTGCGAGCAATGACAAGTCATTAATGCCGCCGCGCAACCAACCGCTCTGCGGATAGCGCTCGAATTCCGTCGAGTCTTTGCCGGAATAAAGGGCAAACTCAAGGTCGTCTGCTGACTTTATTGCATTCTTGAGCTTCCGCCCTTGATAATCGCGAAATCGCTGGGGAAGGCGAACAGCTATAGACGAAAGTATCTTTCGACCGGACCCGACAAGGCCTACTCCGAGCCGCGCCAACGCTTCAGGCTCGACTGTAATGGCGGGAAGCACCTCTGTTTCTATAACTACGGGAGCCGTATGAGGTTCGGCAACCAGAATATCCGGGCGGAGTCCACTGGACTCAGCTAACAGCCCGGTCGTCTCGGAGCGCACGACCTCCGAGCCCCGCCACGCATACCGCGTCCCGCGCAGCAGCTCCGCAATCGCATCGTTTATGGTGTGTTCCGTAGTCGCCATGCCAGCGAGCCTCAATGCGCCGAATGGAAGAGTCTAGGCATATTCTACAAAGCAGAGCCACTTGCATAAAGTAACAGCCCTTCTATTATAATCCTGATGCCAGCGCAAGACTCCGTTCACATTTGCCGCATATCCTGAAACTGAGTCTTGAAACGAAAAGGAGGCGCGAAATGCAAGAGAAAGTCAAGAAGAGCGAGGCGGAATGGCGCCGCGAGCTCAGCCCGGAGCAATACGCCGTCCTGCGCCAACAAGCGACCGAGCGCCCCTTCAGCGGCAAATACGTCAATACCAAAGCCGCCGGCGTCTATGCCTGCGCCGCTTGCGGGCAAGACCTATTCTCATCGGCGACCAAGTACAATTCCATGAGCGGCTGGCCCAGCTTCTGGGATGTCGTCGATGACGGCAACGTCAATTTGCATGAGGATCGCAGCCACGGCATGCTGCGCGTCGAGGTGGTCTGCAAGCGCTGTGATTCGCATTTGGGGCATGTCTTCGATGACGGCCCGCGCGATAAGACCGGCTTGCGCTACTGCATCAATTCCTGCGCGCTCGATCTCAAGGAAGACGCGTGATTTCACCCGCAACACGGCAAACCTTGCAGGGGTGATCATCGCCCGCAGGATTGTGCTGGAATGCGGGCGACATGCTATGTCGTCCCTAGGTCCGTAGGTGGAATGTGACGCCAATGAACCCCAAAGACGAACGGCGCGAGAATTATCGACACAGCCGAAGCATCCCCACGCGCTGGCGCGACAACGACGTCTATCATCACATCAACAACGTCATCTACTATGAGTTCTTCGACACGGTCATCAACGGCTATTTGATGGAGGCCGGCGGGCTGGACTTCAGCGGCGGCGGCCAGGTCGGCTTTGCTGTCGAGACGCATTGCCAGTTCCTCAAGCCGGTGCGATTCCCGGATGTGGTGGAGGCCTGCCTGCGCGTCGGCAAGCTGGGCAATTCCAGCGTGCGCTACGAGATCGGCATCTTCAAGTCGGGCGATGAAGAGCCGGCGGCGGTCGGTTATTTTGTGCATGTCTTCGTCGATCGCGCGACGCGGCGACCGGCGCGCATCAGCGGGCGGCTGCGGGCGGCGATGGAAGCGCTTTGCCTTCAAGGGCGCGCGGACACTGAGCCTTCGTGAACGCCCAGATAACCTTTGATCATCTCTTCGTCCCGCAGGCAAGCTTCCGCCGCGCCTTCGAAGACCAGCTTTCCTTCGCGCAAAACAAAGGCGTAATCGCAGTATTGCAGGATGCGGCGCGCGTTCTGCTCGACGACTACCAGCGTGATGCCGGCTTCGCCTAATTCTTGTAGGATGCGAAAGACATCCGCCGCAATCGCCGGCGCCAAGCCCGCGCTCGGCTCGTCCAGCAGCATGATCCGCGGCTTGCTGAGCCAGGCGATGGCGATGGCCAGCATCTGATGCTCGCCGCCGCTGAGGGTATTGGCGCGCTGCGAGCGGCGGCGGCCCAGAATGGGGAATACATCCAGCAATTCTTTCAGCGCGGTTGGGCGCTTGGCTTTGGCCAATGCGCGCGCGCCAAGTTGTAAATTCTCCTGCACGGTCAATTCGTCAAAGATGTTCTCGCGCTGGGGGACGTGGGCGATACCGAGGCGCGAGATGGCTTCGGTGGGCGTGCCAATCAACTCGCGACCATGCAGTTTTATCGAGCCGCCGAAGACCGTGTTGAGGCTCATGATCGCCTTCATCAGCGTACTCTTGCCGGAACCGTTGGGTCCCAGCACAACGCTGAACTGCTCAGCGGCGAATGTCAGGCTCAGGTTCTGCAAGATTTCCAACTTGCCGTAGCCGGCGGTGAGGTTGTGGATGGCGATCATGTTGCCGAACCCCAGGCTGAATCCAAACCGCTAACGTGTCGGTGTAGGGGCGGCTCCGTGACTCGCCCGTTCGTATGCGCGCAAATGCAAGGCGGGCGACATTCAATGTCGCCCCTAGACATGAATGCCAATGCGCGTCGCTCAGTCCCCAAAGTACACCTCGCGAACCCTGGCGTGACTTGCGATTTCGTCGACTGAACCCTGCGCCAGCAACTTGCCCAGATGCATGACATAGACGTAATCGGCGAAGTCGAAGAGGATTTCGAGTCGGTGCTCGACGATGAGGAAGGTGATGCCGTGGTCGTCGCGCAAGCGGGCGATCTGCTGAAAGATCTCGTATGCCAGCGTGGGCGCGACGCCGGCGGTCGGCTCGTCGAGGAGCAGCAGTTTGGGCTGCCCCATCAAAGCGCGAGCGATCTCCAGCAGTTTCATTTGCCCGCCCGAGAGGTCGGAAGCCAGCCTGTCATATTGCTGCAACAACTGCACCTGCTCCAGCGCGTCGCGCGCCGCCTTCGCATGTTGCGCTTCTTCATTCTGCCAGCTTCGCCACAGCGGGGCGTACCAGGGCTTTTCGCCGCGCTGGTTCTTGACCGGCAACAAGGCATTATCGAGCGCGGTCATTTTGAAGTAGAGCGACGGTTCCTGGTAGCCGCGGGCGATGCCGAGCTGAAAGATTTCGTCGGGCCGCATGCCGCTGATGTCGTCGCCGTCATAGACAACCCGCCCCGAGGTCAGATCGGTCGAGCCGCATATCAGGTTGATCAAGGTGCTCTTGCCGGAGCCGTTGGGTCCGATCAAACCAATGATGGCGCCTTCCGGCACAGCCAGCGAGACATCGTCGACAGCGCGCAAGCCGCCGTAATCCTTGCGCAGATTGTGGAGTTTGAGCAGGGGCGTCATTGTAACGCGCCGATTTCGCGCTTGACGACCGCGTGCGCGCCGGTGGTCAAGCGGGATTCGGGCAGCAGCCCCTGCGGCCGATAGCGCAGCATCCAGAGCAGGATGAGGCCGAAGGCGATAAAGCGCACGTAATTGAATTCGATCTCCGAGCCGCTCATATTGAGGGCGATGGCGCCGATCTGCGTGAAGCGGTCCATTAGGGCGATGAGCAGAGCTCCGAGCAGAGCGCCGCGATTGTTGCCGATGCCGCCGAGCACAACCATGACCCATACATCGAGCGTCAGCGTGACGACAAAATCATTCGTATTGACGAAGCCGGTATTGAGCGCGAAAAGAACGCCGCCGATTGCGGCAATCACCGAGCCTACCGCCATGATTTGGGCTCGCGCCAGCGATACGCCTTTGCCCAAGCCGCGCGTGATATCCTCGTTCTCGCGCAAGCCTTTTAACATGCGTCCATACGGCGAGTGCAAGAGACGCTGGCTGTAGAGATAAGCCAACAGCGCCAGCGTCAGCGCCAAAAGCATGAAGAACAGCGCGCTGGTCCGCGGATCTTGGATGAAATAAAAGGGCTGCGCCACACCCGAGATGCCGTTGTGCGAGCAGATGAAATCATCGGCGCCGCGCACGAGGATGCGTACGGTCTCGCCGCCGACCAGCAGAACCAGCGCCAGAAACCATTCTTCCTTGAGCCGCAAGGTGACGTAGGAGGCGGCGAAACCAACAGCGCCGGCGGCGACCGCGGCGATTATGAAGGTCAAGCCGAGATTAACGAAACCGGCGGCTGGTTGGCTCGCCATGATTTCGGAGCGCAGTTGCAGCGCGTCTCCCATCGTAGGTCCGCAGGGGTGGATGGCAATGTCGCCGGCCAGCAGCGGCAGCAGGCGCGTATAGGTGATGCCGGCCGTGTAAGCGCCGATCGAGACAAAGAGCGCTTTGCCGAAGTTGGGCACGCCGGCCACGCCGTACTCAAGATTCAGGCTGATCGCCATCAACGAATAAATGCCGAAGAGCGTCAATACGGCGACGGCGGTCGCGCCGATGTCGATGTTGATCATCGCTGCAATTCGCCGGCGCGCTTGAAAATCTCGGTAAAGCCTTGCGGGCGCAGCAAAAGCACGGCGATGATGATGATGAAGGGAATGGCCGGTTTGTACGCTAGATCAAGACCAAAGTTGAAATTGAGGAATAGGATCAAAGTATTTTCCGAGAAGGCGACAACGTACGCGCCCAGAATCGTGCCGGAAAAGCTCGACAAGCCACCCAAGATGGCGGCGGCGAAAACCGAGATGATGGCCGCCCAACCCATCAAGGGATTGACCGCCGTCTGCAAGCCCCAGAGCGCGCCCGCCACCCCTGCCAAGCCGCCAACCAGCAGCCAGGTGTAATTTTTGACGCGCTCGACCCGTATGCCAATGACGCGCGCCAGACTGCTGTTATTGGCGAGCGCCCGCATCTCGCGCCCCAATGGCGTCGTATTGAGCAGCAGCGTCAACAGGATCACCAGCACAATGCTGGATGGAACGACCCAGAAAAAGAGATTGGTCAGGATCAACGAGCCCTCGCGCACCAGGATCTGCAGCGGAATTGCGATGCGCAAATCAAAGAGGTTGAAGTAGTCCGCCATCAGAAACAGGATATAGCGGATGATCAAGCCGATTGCGAAGGACGACAGGATCAAGGTGTAAAAGGAGACGGACCGCCCTTCCAGCGGCTTAAAGACGGCTAGATGACTAATGAGGGCGGCCAGCGCGCCAACGAAAAAGGCGACCGCCATGATCGCCAGGGGATTCAGGAGGCCCGCCAGCGAGACGATGAGCGCGGCATAAGCGCCGGCGCTGACGTACTCGGCGTGCGCGAAATTCGGCAGTTTGACCACGCTGTACGTCAGTGTGATGCCGAGCGCCATCAAGGCGTAGAGGCTGCCGATTTGAATCGTATTGACGAGCGATGTGGTCAATAGCGCGGGTGGCATGGCTTTCTCCCAACATCGCATTGACGATACGACAGCGTTTGGGTGGAGCGAGGGCGCGGCAGGACTTGCTTGTGATCGCGCGCCGACGGGCGAACCACCGGCTCGCCCTTACAAGGCTTGTCCGCTACTGTGTCAGTTTAACTCAACGGAGATTGAAAGAAGGTGCT
>JAPOYS010000114.1 GCA_026706455.1 Chloroflexota bacterium
CAAGGCTTGTCCGGTAGTGTGTCAAAGTGCGGTTGTTTGAGTAGTTTATGTCTCCGTACCCCCCACCCCAAACCCCTCCCCCATAAAGAGGGAGGGGCTTTTTTCGCAGATTTCGGAGTTTCTAGCTCCCCTTCCCTCCTTGTGGGGGAAGGGGCCGGGGGATGGGGGTAGAATTGTGCGTCAACCTCCCAGTAGCGGACAAGCCTTACAGATGTTGTGCTGCTTTGGGGGAGGAAGAAAGCGGGCGCCCCGGTGGCCCGCCCCTGCAGCGATTTGACCCGGGTTGGTCTAGTTGCGTTCGCCGATGACGTTGACCGGGATTTGGCGCGGCTTGGCGTGGTCGGCTTTGGGCAGGGTGATGCTGAGGACGCCGTTCTCGAAGCTGGCTTCCACGGCGTCGCCGTTAATCACGGTGGGGAAGCGCAGGCTGCGGCTGAACTTGCCGAAGCGCCGCTCGCGGATCAGCATCTTGCTGTCTTCGGCGCGGTTCTCGGCGGCGGTCTCGGCGCTGACGGTCAGGACGTCTTCGTGGATGTTGACATTGATGTCGTCCTGATTGATGCCGGGCAGGTTGGCGCGCACGATGTAGGCGTTGGCGTTCTCCTCGACATCCAGCGCCAGCTCAAAGCCGCGCGCTTCGGTCTCGCCGCCGCTGGTCAGCCAGGAACGGTTGTCGTTCAGCAGGTCGTCGACCAGACGGAAATAGGGATTGCGGCTGCGGATCATCATTTTCAGTCTCCTTTCCGATTTCGCGGGCGCCTCGGCGAGTCGCCCGTACACACACTCGAATGAATCTGACAACTTCATGTTATGAGGCCTGCATTAGAGAAAAAACAGCGGAGAGTTAGAACGGTCATAGAAATAATACCAAGTTAGTCATGCGAAGAAGTGATCGGTAGTGTTGGCGCCGGTGGGCGAGCCAAGGCTCGCCCCTACGAATTCGTCATGGATGGGAACTACGGCAAGAAGTTCGCATAGCTTAACTGGAACTACTGAGGAACATAAACAGCGCGTTAGCGCCTCACGGCAGGCGCTGCGCTTCACTTTAAGCCGGCGGGTGGTATGATTGCGCGCGCAAGTTGGACTGCAATCGCGGGCGGGAGGACCTGATGCGAGCGGGCGTGGATATCGGCGGCACCTTTACCGACCTGGTGCTCAACGCCGGCGGGCGGCTGAGGATTCACAAATTGCTGAGCAGCCCGGATAGGCCCGAGCGGTCGATGCTGGCCGGGCTGGAGACCATCACGCCTGGCGGGCTTGCGGCGCTGCGGCAGGTGGCCCATGGTTCGACCGTCGCCACCAACGCCATTCTGGAGCGCAAAGGCGCGCGCGCCGCTCTGCTCACGACCGCCGGTTTCCGCGATCTGCTCTTCATCGGGCGGCAGGACCGGCCCCGGCTATACGACATTCATCCGACGATACCGCCGCCGCTGATCGCGCGCGAGCGCTGCTACGAGGTTCAGGAGCGGCTTGATCATCGCGGCGATGTGCTCACGGCGCTCGACTTGGCGGCGCTGGACCGCGTATTGGATCATCTGGCAGGCGATCAGGTCGACTCGATTGCCGTCTGCTTGCTCTTCAGCTACGTGAACGCCGAGCATGAGCGGCGCGTCAAGGCGCGGATACTGGAACGCGGCATCATCGAGCATGACTGGCAGGTGGTGCTGTCGTCGGAAGTCTTGCCGGAATTCCGCGAGTATGAGCGCGCCAGCACAATCGCGCTGGAAGCCTACGTGCGCCCGGTCATGACGCGCTACATCGGCGAGCTGGAGCGCGCGCTGCCGGCCGCTGCGTCACTGCGCATCATGAAATCCGATGGCGGCGTCATGCGGGCGGAGCGCGTGCGTCAACAGGCGATTCACACGGCGCTGAGCGGGCCCGCGGCCGGTGTGATGGGCGCCTTTCATCTGGCGAAGACCGCTGGCTTCGACCGGATCATCAGCCTGGATATGGGCGGCACTTCGACCGATGTGGCGCTGATCGACGGTCGCCCGACGCCGCGCCCTGAATCGGCGATTGACGGCTTGCCCACGCGCGTGCGCATGCTCGACATCGAAACGATCGGGGCGGGCGGCGGTTCGTTGGCGCGAGTGGATGCCGGCGGCGCCTTGCGTGTGGGTCCGGAATCGGCCGGCGCGAAGCCGGGGCCGGCCGTTTACGGGCTGGGCGGCGCGCAGGCGACGCTGAGCGACGCCAACGCGGTACTCGGGCGCTTGGACGCTGAGCATTTTCTGGGCGGGGCGATGGCGCTGGACTTGGCGGCGGGCGCGCGCGCGTTGGCCGATTTGGCGCGACCGATCGGGTTGAGCATTGAGGAGACGGCCAAGGGCGTCATCGATATCGCCAATGTGAATATCGAGCGGGCGATACGGCGGGTATCCATCGCGCGTGGGTACGATCCGCGCGATTTCACGCTGGTGGCTTTCGGCGGCGCGGGACCGCTGCAAGCCTGTGAAGCGGCGCAACGGCTGGATATCCCGCGCGTGCTCGTGCCGGAGTCGCCGGGCGTGCTCTGCGCTCTCGGGCTTTTGCTCGCCGATGTCGCCGTCGATTACAGCCGGTCGATCATGCGCGAGGCGACCCCCGCGAGTCTCATCCAGCTGGAGGCCATCAAGCGAGAGTTGCTGGCGCTGGCCGAGGCGGAATTGCGCAAAGAGCAAGTGGCTGAGGCCGATATGCGCTTTGCTGTTTCGCTGGATATGCGCTATGAGGGCCAAGCCTATGAGCTGAACATCGACTTTGACGAGCGCGCAATCGAGGCATTCCACGACGCGCACGAGCGAACTTACGGCCATGCAATCCGCTGGCGCGCGGTCGAGATCGTCAATCTGCGCGTCAATGGCAGCGGCGCCGTCGAGAAGCCGGCATTCAATCAAGCAGCGACCATCGCCCGCGAAGCCGCGCCCATCGGTGAAAAAGCCGCCCCGACTGGCGGCGCCATCAAGCTATTTGAGCGGACCGATCTCAAACCCGGCGCGCGTTTAAGCGGCGAGGCGCTCATCTTCCAATTGGACAGCACGACTTATGTGCCGGCCGGCTGGCGAGCACGGGTGGATGGCTACAAGAACCTGCTGCTGGAGCGCGACTGAGCGTCAATCGATGGCCGCCATCGCTTCAATTTCAACCGCCATGTTGAAAGGCAGCGACGCCATCCCCACCGCCGAGCGAGCATGAGCGCCTCTTTCGGGACCATAGAGCGCGAGTATCAGGTCGGAGCAGCCATTAATGACGGCTGGCTGCTGGGCGAAGTCGGGCGCGCAATTGACCATGCCGTGCAGGCGCAGCCAGGCGCTGACGCGGTCAAGATCGCCCAGTTCGCGCTTTAGACTGCCCAGGATTGAGAGCGCGACCGCCCGCGCCGCTTCGTAGCCCTGCTCGATAGGGACCTCCGCGCCAACTTTGCCGAAGGGACCAGCCAAAGACCCATCGGCATTTTGCGGACCGTGCCCGGAGATATAGACGATGCCGCCGTGAATGCGCGCGAAGGCAAAGGGCAAGTCAACGCCAGGCGGAACTTTCACCGGCGGCGGCAGCGTCAAGCCCATTTTCGCGAGTTTGTTTTCGATTTCCATGTTGTCTCCATTTCCGATAAGGCCTATCTGCTATTGTCGGACAGGGAAATCTGATGGTCAAGCGGTCGACTCACAGGGTCGCCCCTACGCTTCCGCGCGGGCAGGCTCGCCCATAAATTTTGCGGCTCGACGGGCAACTTACAGTGTCGCCCCTACGTGGCTGGAAGTTGCCAAGGCGCCGCTCCTGGCGCACGGATGAACGCGAATCGGGCTAGAATAGTTAATGCGCAAAGGAGAGGCGAGCCATCCATTATGACCGCCCAAGACGATTTGCGAAGGGCAATTGAACGGATGCAGGAAGGCCAGGTCGCGACAGCCGTCGAGATGCTGAACGGGCTGGTCACTGAATCGGAACTGGACGACAAAGGGCGGGCGGCCGCCTACGTCTGGCTGGCGGAATCGCGCCAGGATGTCGCATTCAAGATTCGCTGTTTGGAGCGGGCGCTGAGGCATGATCCGGATAACCGGCAAATCCGTCAAGGCTTGGAGCAACTGAAGGAAAGTCGACCGCCGCCGGGAAAACTGCCGGGGCTGGAATTTGGGCGCGGTCATTTCGAGCTGCAGGAAGCGCCACCTGTCGTGGGCATCCTGGGCGGAATGAATGGTTTGGCGAGCGGCGTCTTCATCAACCGCGCGGGCTTGATCGCCACGACCAGTTATGCCCTTGGCGGCGCCGCCAGCGTGATGGCGGTTTTGTCAGCCGAACAGCAGGTGGCGGGCGCGATCTTGCGGCGCTTTCCCGCGCATGACCTGGCGCTGATCGAGACGCCGATCAAGCTGGCGCGGCCGCTGGCGATAGCGCCGTCATCGCTGGTTGGCGACGGTACGGCTTTCGTCGCCTTGGGTTATGGCGGCGCAAAGCTGCGCGGCGCCTTGCAGCCCATTCGCGGCGGGCGCGCGAAGCAGTGGCTGCGAACGACCATCCCGCCGGCTCATGCCCCGGACGCGGGCGGCAATCCGCTCTACGACGAAGACAATCAATTGCTGGCTTTGCTGACGCGCAATGTCGACAGCGCGGGCAACGCGCTGGCGATCAAGATCTCGCATATTGTCGCTCTGGCGAAATCGGAGCAGCGCCGCCGACAGCTGATGCCCAACGCTGGTTATTGTAGGAATTGTGGCGCTCGGACGCGGGCGCAACACTTTGGCGGCATTCATTGCGAGGGCTGTGGCGCGGCGCTTGACATTGACTCCGCCGGATCTTCTTCGCCGTTGCAGAGCGACAAGCTTGCCGCCCTATACAGCGAGGACGCCGGTCATCCCTGCGCGCATTGTGGCGCGCGCGTCAGCCAGTACGCGGGCCGCTGCCTGCGCTGCGGGCGCCAAGTCGCGAGCGCTGTGACAGCGGGGTCCTGAGCCGCATGGGGCGATTCTTCGGAGGCGGCGGGGAGAAACCCGTTGAGCGCGACGCGAGCCAGCTGGAGCTGTCGCTGCGAGCGGTGGAAGGCATCTTGAGCGCCATCGGCGTCGACCCCAACGCGGCGCGGATGGAGGTCGAAAGCGGCTACGGCTGGCATTTTCAACGGGGCTCGGCGCTGATCGAGGTCTATCTGACGCCGGAGGAACACGGGTACTTGCAAGTGCTCTCGCCAATCATGCATTTGCCGGCGACGCAACTGCTGGCGCTGTATCGCAAACTGCTGGAGTTGAACTTGCAACTGACAAACGCGGCGCTGGGCTTGCACGAGGATGTGGTCTATCTGTATCACGAGCGGCTGCTGGCGGGCTTGGACGCGGCCGAGGCTGATGCGATCATACGGCGGCTGGCGCAGTACGCCGATGAGCTGGATGACGCGCTGGCCGAGGAGTTCGGCGGGCGGATGTACGGGCGGGGGTGAGAGCTAAGTATTTGGCTGTCCTGCTGCAGCCACATTCGTTTGCGAATTGCATGTCTGATAGAGAAGCTCTACCAGGTCTTTTGCTTGCCGAAAATATCCTTCTAATTCGACTAATGTAATGTTTGAGTTTCTCCCGTGAGCTATTTCGTTTCTATTTTTGGCAAGATTGTTTAATGTCGGCCTGAATCGCTGAACATCTTTGTTACGTAGCTTAGTTCTCCAGTTTTCATCAAATCGTCTAACGGTGTTCAGTATGACGCCATACTCGGCCGTGATAGATCGTAAGTTAGCTCTAACATAGTTCTGAGTCGGTAGATCCATAGACTGAGATTGCACATACTCCAACAGAATGAGTTGGACTGCGTTTTCAATATATCCGGAAGTTCGAATGCAAAGGTACCACGTAAGCTGTACGGCAAGGTCTGTGCCGACAGAACCAGTATTCTGTATCTGTTTCACCTCGTCAAAAAGATCCTGTAGCTTATTCTGATGCTCGAGAATCTCAGGATGCATGGCCTACTCCACGGTCGCAAACGCTTCCGTAGCTAGCTCAATTCTGCGTCGAACACGTTCAGGGGCAGAAGTCGTGTCAGAGATCAATTCATAGAATTCCGAGTTTCGCTTCAAACCTGTGAAATCTTCAGCTATGTCTGACTTTATTGGCTTTGAGTCAAGGCGACGCGCAATCCCTATCATTAATGAATCTAGCAATGCCGCATTCAGAGATTTGGAGGGCTTGAAGGCTTGATTACCCAACTTGTCGAGTATGCAATTTACGGTGTCTGTGAATGTAGGCACGATTTGGTCCCTAGAATACTTCTGAAGTCCACGATTCTCTTTCATGAATTTGTTAAGGAAACTCTTCATAGGTCTACTGTAGGCGCTATCGTCAAAATACAAGGCTAGAAATCGCAAGATGAGTTCCTCATCACGCTTTCGTTTATCTTCTTGGTTCTTTCCATAGAGAGTTCGCCAAGCAATGTCGCAGTTCAGTTCATGAAGGAGCTCGTTGAACTTACCCCCGTAAATTGCTGCTCTGATTTCTTGGGGCGATAGTGCCACGCCTCCAGTGTTCAGCCGTTCAAATACAAAATACTGGCTCGTGGCCTCGTTGTCAGGCTTGTCTTGACGAATCACAGTAGCGCGAATCAACGAGTTGTCTAGACGTCTTCGGTCTGCAATATCCAGAGTCTCGTATTTGAGTCCGTCAAACCGCGTCTCTAGCCCAGAAAGAATAAAATCTCTCCCCGAATCAGCAAACTTACCTTCATAAAAGAATCTCAATGTCTGTAATCTTTGCTGACCGTCGATTACCGACAATACCTCGCTGTCTCGGTCTCGGTACAAGAAAATGCCGGGCACAGGCAAGTCCAAGAGCAACGACTCTACAAACCTTGAAGCGCGCCTCTGATTCCAGATGTATTTTCGCTGGTATTCAGGAATCACGATGTCGCCGCTCTGCAGCCTTCGTACATATCCTTCGACGTCGTAGTCGATACCGTAGCTCGTGACAGCATATTCCTGAATGCCGACAGTCTCTTCAGAATTGTCCTGTTCAATTACTTGTTCTTCGGCGTGATTCATCTCAGCGACCTGAACTTCGTCAAACACCATGTGTTGCCCCATCCATCACAAAACAGTTCGACTATCAGATATTGTAGCTACATTTTGTCTCGCTTCAACGTAAGGATTGTGCGCGTCTCTTACCACCCCACCCTATTCATCCCCCACTCCCGCAGCCCGCTGCCGCCGCCGCCTTCCTGGATATCCCACATGCGCATCAACATCGCCCGGTGCTGGGCGAAGAAGGGCAACTGCGTCACCCACCACTCGTCAATTCGATGCTCGCTCAGGTAGCCGCGCATGAATTCCTCGCGGTAGCGGCGGCGCGCAGCAAGCGGCTGATCATAGAGCTCCAGCAGGGCGCGGCTGACATCGGCGATGTACCAGTGATAATTCGGTTCATCGAAGTCGATTGTGCGGGCGGTGGCGCCGTCCCAGATGACGTTGCCCGGTCGATAATCGCCGTGGATCAAGCCGTAGTCGCGGCGCGGCAGGCTGTGCATGTACGCGGTCAGCTCGGCATAGACGCGCTGCATAGCGGGCTTCTGCGCGACTGCGGTCGCTTCGATGTTGCCCCAAAACTGCTGTACGCTGGGGAATTCATACTCGCTGCGCGGGGCGGGCTGATAGCGGCGGGAGGCGGCGTGCAGCTGACCAAGCGACCGGCCCCAAGCTTCGTAGACCGAGAGATCCAACAGATGCCGTTCCATGCTTGTGCCCGGCGCTTCCCGTTGCGCGGAGGCGTAATAGCCGCCTTCGAGCATTTCAATGTAGGCGCCATTGACCGATGGGATGGGCTGGCCGACCGGCACGCGCTCGCTAGCGAGGAAACGCAGGAAACGCATGACCGCCCGCGCTTTCGGCAGCGGATGCAAGACGGGATGGCAGACGCGCAGGTAGTGCCCGCGCCCGCCGATTTCAAAGCGGAAGACGATGTTGTAGTCCTGGCTTATCGGACGCAAGGAGGCGGGATCGCCCTGCCAGAGCTCGCGTATGATGGCGGGCGCCCGGCTTTTGTCGAAGCGGTCGCGCTTAATATGCCACTCGGTAGTCATCGAATTGCGATCCTTTGTACACGGCAAAGAGTCGTCAGCGAGCGCTAGCCGCCCGCTGCGAGCAGAAATCAACGATTCGCGTTTCGAGTGGGGCTAGACGAGCTGATATTCTTCTTCGCTGCAGACGCGCACGGCGCCGGCCAGCTCGTGGCCGAGGAAATGTGTCTGCCCGTCGACCTGCAATTGCAGAGGACCTTTGAAGGGCGCGCGCATCACCAGGCGGAAGCGCTTGCCTGGCTCCAGGTCCAGCTCGCTGAAGTAGCGCAGTTTGTGAGCATCGTGGGTGTGGACGCGGCTGATGACGTAATCGCGCTCGACATCGACTTCGGAAAGCGGATAATCAATGACGCGCGGCATCAAGCCATCGGCGCTTGGGATGGGTTCGCCATGCGGGCAGCGCTTGGGGTAGCCGCTCATTTCGTCCATTTTGTCGACCAGCAGGTCGCTGACGACCTGGCCGATGTCATCGGCGTCATCATGAACTTCATGCCAGCCGAAGCCCATTACATCGACCAAGAAACGTTCCACCAGGCGGTGCCGCCGGATATTAGCGAGCGCCTCGCGCTCTCCCGCTTCCGTCAGGCGGATGCCGCGGTAAGGCTCATGATGAAGGAAACCAGCGTGTTTCAGACGCTGGACCATGCGCGTGACGGCGGGCGCCGAGACATTCATTTCTTCGGCCAAGGAGGAGGTGGAGACGTAGGGGCTGTCCGGCTGATAGCAGGCGATGCGATATGCTTCCGCCAGGTATTCCTGCATGGAGTCGGTCGCGGTCATCAACCCCTCAATCTGCCGCGACAGCATACTTTACATCCGTACCAACTATAAACGAATCGCCAGCCAATTCGCAAGCGCCAATTGATGATTTATTCACCGTGGAATCGAACTCATTCATATCATACCCGTTAAGGGACCCTGCGCGTCACGGCGCGAAGGACAAGGATCTAAGCAGTTCATTAAGCCGCTGAAGGAGCTCGGCGGGCTTTTGATCGTTGAGAAGCGTGTAATCGGCCATGGCGATGGGTCCGCCTTTTTCCAGCTTTTCAATCTCCTGGATGTCGCGCTCGCGGGCTTCGGCTGCGCTCAACGGGCGCTCCGCACGCGAAGCCAAGCGCTGGTAGCGCAGTTGACGCGGCGCGGCAATGGCGACCAGAACCAGCGGCGCGCCCAGCCTTTCCGCCAGCAGCTTGTATTCGCTGAAGCTATAGAGCCCATCAATGACGATGCGCTGATGCCGCCTTAGCGCTGCCTGCAATGTCGGCAGCGAGATCAGCGCCATCGCCGCCATTCCGTGCCTTTGGCGCATTTCTTCGCGCACGATGCTTTCGTTGGCCGGATTGACCTCCCAGCCGCGCCGGCGCACCTCATCAACGACAAGGGCGCCAAAACGCAGCGTGAAAAAGCCCCTGCGCTGCAGATGCCGGGCGCAAACCGTTTTGCCCGCGCCGGGCATGCCGACCAGTGCCAGCGCTCGCGGCTCCGCCAGTTCTCCTGCCATCAGTCCTCGCCTTGACATTGTTCTACGACCTATCAAATTATACGGGCAGCGGCGGCGGCGACCTAGCTTCGATTGCAGTCGAGACCTGTTTGCGCGCGGCGTGTAAACTAGGTGATATGCCAGGGTAGCGAGGAAGCCCATGACGGACTGCTTGAGTTGCCAGCGAATCCATGAGCGAGACACGGGTGAGGCGCCAGTCTGGGACAGCATCTATCGCAGCCAGTTTTGGGATCTCGCCCATGCCTACAATACATCATATTTGGGCTGGCTGGTGCTGATTGCGCGGCGGCATATTGAGGCGCTGGATGAACTGAGCGCGGCGGAAGCGGCCGATCTGGGATCACTGCTGCGCGAAGTCTCGCTGGCGCTGAAGCGGCAGACCGGCTGCCGGAAGACCTACATCATGCAATTCGCCGAATCGCGCGATCATCCGCATGTGCATTTTCACATCGTGCCGCGCATGCCCGACCAGGCGCCGGAGGACATCGCCTACCGGGTAATGCGCCATCTGGGGGCGCCAATGCGCGAGCGCTGCGACGAACGGGATATGAACGCAATGGCGCTGGCGATTAGACAGCAGCTTTCGTCCATGCGGGGCTAGCAGAATCGGTTCAGCGCGTGACGAGCGAGCTATATGATCGAGCGAGAACAGCGATTCCAAAGCGCGGACGGTCTGTCCATCTGTTATCGTGAGTGGCTGCCGACCGCGCCATCCACGCGCGCCGCCGCGCTCATCCTGCATGGCTTGAGCGAGCACAGCGGACGCTATCGACATGTCGCCGAGGCGCTGACCGCCGCCGGCTTGGCTTGTTATGGCATCGATCACCGCGGGCACGGCTTGAGCGGCGGAACGCGCGTTTTCATGCCCGATTGCCAGCAGGCGATTGCCGACTTTGCCGGATTGTACACGATCGTACGAGCGAAGCATCCTGATCGCCCTATCTTCGCATTTGGCCACAGCCTGGGCTCGTTGATCGGCTTGGGGTTCGCGCTGAAACATCCCGGCCGGCTGCGCGGCTTAGCGACAAGCGGGGCGGCGCTGCACGTTGAGTTCGGTCAGCCAGCCTGGCTGGTGTCGCTGTGTTTGAAAGCCTCGCGCTACCTGCCCAAGCTGCGCCTCTCGCCGCCGGTCGGAACAAGCGTGCTTTCGGCGGACAAAGATGCGCTGCGCGAATGGTGGTCCGATCCGTTGATTGACAGGGGCATGTGGCGGGTGGGGACGTCGGCGGCCATTATTCGTTTGGCGCGCGAACTCTGCCCGGCGGCGCCGTCTATCGAAGTCCCGCTGCTCGTCATGCATGGAACTGCCGATCATCTGACGCCGGTTTCGGGTTCGGAGTTGCTTGCGCGGTCGGCCCGATCCAGCGATGTGACCTTGAAACTTTACTCCGATATGCGCCATGAACTCGTCAATGAGACGCGCCAGGACGAGGTCATCGGCGACTTGCGCGATTGGCTGCTGGAGCGGGTATAGGCTGAGCTCGGCCGCCGGGCGAACTGCCGACAATCCGTAGGGGCGACTCGGTGAGTCGCCCTCTCCGCAACCGGTATCTGTTCATGCGGGCGAGCCAAGGCTCGCCCCTACAATCGTGTTGGCGGGGCTATGGGCGCCGGCGATCCACCAGCAATCCGTAGGGGCGAGGCGGCGGTTCGCCCATTGGCGGACGCGTTTGCCTCTACTGTTGCTGTCTGCTATCTTTGTGTTGGGCGGGCTCAAGCGCGGTCATGCAGGCCGCTCTGACGACAATTGCAATGTAAAGGTCATCCATGCCGATCAAGCTGCATGTCGAGAATATCTCCCTGAGTTTCGGCGGCATCAAGGCTTTGAACGATGTCGGGTTTCAAGTTGAAGCGGGCCAGATATTCGCCGTCATCGGTCCTAACGGCGCCGGTAAGACCAGCCTAATCAACAGCATCAATGGCTTTTACCAGCCGCAGAGCGGACGGATCCTCTTCGACGGCGTGGACATCACGCACATGCCGCCCTATCGGCGGGCGACATTGGGCATTTCGCGCACCTTTCAGAATATCGCCCTCTACACCAATGCCACTGTGCTCGACAATTTGATGGCGGCGCGGCATATCCACATGAAGACCAGCTGGCTGGCTGGCGCTCTCTTTTGGGGTCCGGCGCGGCGCGAGGAAATCGCCCACCGGCGGCGCGTCGAGGAGATCATCGACTTTCTGGAGTTGGAACATATTCGCAAGTCGATTGTCGGCGGCTTGAGCTATGGCCTGCGCAAACGCGTGGAGCTCGGGCGGGCGCTGGCGCTGGAGCCGACGCTGCTGCTCTTGGATGAGCCGATGGCGGGCATGAATGTTGAAGAGAAAGAAGACATGGCGCGTTACATCCTCGACATCCAGGAGCGGCAAGGCACAACAATCATGCTGATTGAGCATGACATCGGCTTGGTCATGGATATATCCCAGCGCATCGCCGTGATCGATTTCGGGGTCAAGATCGGCGAGGGGACGCCAGCGGAGATCGGGCGCAACGAAGCGGTGGTTGACGCCTACCTGGGCGAAGGCGAGCATTAGGATGAAGACAGCCGAGCAGCTGATCCCCTATCGCGAGGCGGCGCCGGGCGCGGTTTATAGGACGCGGCTGGACAAGAAAATCAAGCCGGCGCGCCCGCAGGAGGACACGCTCTCGAAGGGATTCCTGCGGCGCGTGCAGGAACTAGGCGATGAAGTGGCGCAGCGCAAGAAGCGCTACGGCATTTGGCAGGAATACACCTGGAACGAGGTCTACGAGCAGGTTGTCGGCTTCGCGCTGGGGCTGCTGGAAATCGGGCTTGGCGAGGGCGATACGCTGGCCATCATCGGCGAAAACGACCCCGAGATGTATTGGGCGCAGATCGCCGCGCACGCCCTGCACTGCAAGACCTGCTGTATTTTCAGCGACGCCAGCCCCCAGGACATCCTCTACGCCATCAACTCCACCGACGCGGCCATTGTCTGCGCGCATGATCAAGAGCAAGTCGACAAGCTCCTGGAAATCAAGACGAGCGTCCCGCAGATTCTGAAGGTCATCTATTGGGAAGGGCGCGGTCTGTGGTCGTATGACGATGACTGGCTGAGCAGCTTCCGCGACTTGCAGGCGGTTGGCGCTGATCGTCGGCGCGAGCAGCCGGAGCTGTTTGACGAGATGGCGCTTTCGACCGAGCCGATGGACACCATCATCTTGAGCATGACCTCCGGCACGACGAGCCTGCCGAAATTCGCCGAGATCAGCCACCATCAGTTGGTCTACGGGCACGCGCTGAATGACGAATATGTGAACACGCGGCAGGAAGACAACTGGCTGTCCTTCAGCCCGATGGCGTGGCTGGCGGAGCAGGCTTTTGGTTTTTCGACGCACCTGCTCAATGGCGTGCAGGTGAACTTCCCCGAAGGACCGGAGACGGTGCCGACCGATATGCGCGAGATTGCGCCGGCTGGTCTGCTCTTCCCCAGCCGCGTCTGGGAGAACCTGGCGCGCGTCGTGCAATTCCGCATCAACGACAGCAGCCCGCTCAACCGCCTGATGTATCGGCTGTTCATGCCGATCGCCTACCGCGCCATCGACCTGGAAGACGAGCATCGGGCGATTCCAGCGCCGCTGCGGCTTCTGCGTTGGCTGGGCGAGTTCGCCATCTTTGAGCCGCTGCGCGACAAGCTGGGCTTGACGCGGGCGCGCAATGTGCTGACGGCGGGCGCCATGCTCAGCTCCGATATCATCCGCTTCTTCCGCGCCATCGGCATTGAGTTGCGGCAATTCTATGGCTCAACCGAAACCTTCGGCACGCTGCATCTGCGCGGCGATGTGCGCTTCGAGACGGTCGGCGTCATTGTGCCCGGCGTCGAGATCAAGATCGCCGAGAATCAGGAGATCCTCATCCGCACCAAAGCGCGCTTCAAAGGCTATTACAAGCGGCCTGAAGAGACTGGCAAGGCGCTTGATGTCGAGGGCTGGTATTACACCGGCGACGCGGGCCACATGGACGAGAAGACG
>JAPOYS010000186.1 GCA_026706455.1 Chloroflexota bacterium
GCGGTCTATTTGCAGGAATGGGGTATGGACCGCGAGATGGAATCGACCTGGCGCTTCCAGAAGGAAATCTGCGGCAGCGGCGCGCTGGGCGACCTGGGCGCGCACATTATTGACCTGGCGCGTTTTCTGGTGGGCGAGCCCAAGGCGGTCTCCGGCTTGGCGCAAACCTGGATCACCGAACGTCCCGATGGCTTGGGCGGCATGATCAAATCCGATGTCGATGACGGCTTTGTGGCGCTGTTGGATTTCGAGAACGGGGCGCTCGGCACAGTGGAAGCGACGCGCTTCGGCCAAGGGCGCAAGAATTTCAACTCCTTTGAGATCAACGCCGAGAACGGCTCGATTCACTTCAACCTGGAACGCCTGAACGAACTCAACGTCTACTGGAAGGGCGACGAGCCGAATACGACGCAAGGCTTTCACAATGTCCTGGTGACCGAAGCGCATCACCCCTACTGGGAGAACTGGTGGCCCCACGGGCATATCATCGGCTGGGAACACAGCTTCGTGCACGAGTTCCACCACTTCTTTGACGCTATCGTCAATGACAATGAGGTCGCGCCCTACGGCGCCACCTTCGTCGATGGCTATCGCAATGCTGTGATCTGCGATGCGATCGTGGAGTCGGCTGGCGCCCGCAAGCACGTCGACATTCGCTACTAGACGACACTGAAGGCTTCTGAGCAGACCAGGGGAGGTCTGGCGCGCCTCCTCTTTCTATTGCTGGTGGCGAGCTACAATGCGCTAAGAAACGCTGATAGTTTCTCCGTCCGTTCGCAGATGAATCGCGCCGCGCTCGTCCGTGCGAAATAGCGGCAGGTTTTTGAACGCGCTGAGTACAGTTGGATGCGGGTCGCCGCGGCGATTGGCGATATCGCTCTGCAGCAGCGCAATCTGCGGCTGTACAGTTTTCAGGAAACTATCGTCGAGGGAATGCGCCCGGCCATGCTGCGGAATCTGCAGAATGCGCGCTTGGGGCGAGACGCCGGCAGCCAGCAGGTCGCGCTGGCCCGCGACGCTCAAATCCGATGTAAGCAGAAACGACGCATCGCCGAAGCGCAGGCGCAGCACCAGGACCTCATCATTTAGTTTGTCGGTGATTTTCGGTTGCGACTGGGGGTGCAGGACTTCGATCAAGACGCCATCCGCTAGGTCTATGCGGAAGCCAGCGCGCGCTTGGACGATCGGCGTGCCAGCTTGACGCAAGCGACTGAGGATCCGCTCGAATTCTTCGTCCCCATTCGGCTGGCCATGATAGAGGGCGACGCCCACCGAGTACCGCTCCAGGACACTGTTCAGCGCGGCGATATCCCAGGCGTCGGGCTGGGTGATCGCCAGGATTTCGATGTGCCGATCGTGGAAGGGCAGGCGGTCGCCGATGGCTGTCAGGAGGCGCGTGGGAAAGCGCCCGCCATCCACCAGCATCTGCGCGCCGCCGGGTGTCTGCGCGAGCACGGCGTTACTATGCCCGACATCCAGCAGCCAGATGTGCAATTGACCATCCGCTCGACTCAGAAACATGGCGGCCATCAGAACCAGCAATAGGCCCCCGGTCGCGCCGGCGGACAGGATCACAGTACCTCGTCGAAAGAACTCCAGCAGGTTTTTCCAAACACTTGGGCGTCCGGCACGCATCATGGCGCCTCCAATCAGCAAAACATAAAACGCTTGAATCAGGCGTCCATCTAATTGCGCGTTTATTTCCGCGAAACTTAGTTGAGCAAAGCCGCGCACCACAGAAATGGTCCAGGACAGGAACACCAATTCAGCCCAGAAGATCAGCATGCCAACTGCTGGTGCAAGCGTGAATAGGGCCGCGGCGCACATGCCCAGAAGCAGAACCGCCGCTTGTACCGGCACGATCAGCAAATTGACCGGCAGCGCTACCAGCGACAGACGACCGAAATAAAGAATGACGAGTGGAAGCGTGGTGATCTGCGCCGCAATGGAAACGCTTAAGGGTTCATTGAGGAATCTATGCAGGACGGTCGCGAGGCGAAGCGGAAGGCGCTTTTCCAACTGCCGCCGAAATCTCGCCGAAAGCGGCTCGGCAAACAGGCTGAGCCCGAGCACGGCGAGGAAACTGAACTGATAGCCGATGTCTTGCAAAACGTTGGGATCGACAATGGAAAGCAGCAAGGTGGCGATTGCAAGCGATGTCGGTACAAAGGTCTTGCGCTTTAGCTGGCTGCCGATCACCAGCAAGCCGCTCATGAGCGCCGCGCGCAGTACGCCCGGGCTGGCGCCAACTAAAAGCGAATACGCGGCGATTACGGAAAGCGCGTTTAGTGTGACGATGGCGCGGTTGCCGCGGAATAAGTCCGAGAATACGCGCAGGACAATGCCGCTGATGATGACCATGTTGAAGCCGCTAATGGCGATGATGTGCGCAGCGCCGACGCGAGAAAACGCATCTTCCAAAGATGGCGATATGCCGCTCTCATCGCCAAGCAGAATGCCAATCAGCAGCCCGGCTTGCGGCTCCGGCAGAGCGGAAGCAATGCTGCGCCTAACGGTTTCCTTGAGCTTCAGAAGCGCCGCTATCAGCGCGCTGCCCTGCCCGCGATCAAGAGTTTCTAAGCCCGCGCCTTGCATAATGCTGAATACGCCGTGGCGCGCTAGATAATCGGCATACGAGAATGTATCCCAGGCAGCGGGGACAGCCAGGCGCCCGGTCGCGCGAATGCGGTCGCCATATTCGATTTCGACGCCGTGATCGGATTCAACCAGTACCAGCCCGCTCACATCGAATACTTCGCCCCGAAGGAAGATAGTCTCGCTCGCAAGCCGGAAGCTGACCCGGTCTTCGCGCAGCTCCGGTTCCGCAACTACAAGGCCGGTGACCGTAGCGCTGTCGGAGTTGTATAGTGCGATCTCGCTGCTGAGCGGCACGAGAGTCTGGCGAAACCCACCGGCTGAGAAGGCCGCCAAGCTCACGAGAATCCATGAGGCTTTTGTTCGTCTGAAGAGAAAGCCGGCGCAGATGCCGCCGATCAGCGCCGCCAGCCAAACTGAAGATTCAATTGCGGGGAGGAATCGGGCAATGCTGATACCAAGAGCCCAGGCGCAAGCCAAGATGATAGGCCGCATCAAGCACCAAGAGACTTACACGAAGCCGATTCCGAGATTTCCGTATGCCAATGACGAAGCCACCAAAACAGACATCGCCGTCGGGATGCCTGATGGGTCGTTGCGATTATCGTATGGCGGCTTCGTTTAGATGCGGCCGGCGACGGGCGCTTGCGCTGGCCGCTCGAAATTGATCGGCTCGCGCGCGACATCATCGGGCTGGAAGCTGGCGCTTTGCTGATCTGCTTCGAGCTCTACAGCTGCCGGTTCCTCGTATTGCATAATCTGTATGCCGTTGCGGATTTCGTCAAGAGAATGGGCAAACTGCTGTTCCAATTGGCTGAGCTGAACCAGGACATATTCGTCGGCTTCGCGCGTGATCTTTTCAGCTTCGATTTTTGCCTGTTCGATCACATATTCGGCGCGCACCTTCGCCTGCTTAACCATTTCCTGGTCATCAATCAGGTCTTCGCTGTGCTGCCGCGCCTGTTGCACGATGCGCGCGGCTTCCTCGTTGGCTTCCGCCAGGACGCGGTCCTTCAGTTGGATGGTGCGGGCCGCCTTTTCAATCTCTTCGGGAATCGAAATTCGCATCTGATCGATGATTTCGAGGGCGCGCTCCTCATCCACCATCGTGAACTTGGTACCGAAGAGATGTCGCCCTTCGTCGATCAAATCCTCCAAACGATCCACTAGATGCTGAATGTCCATTGAAACCCTCCCAGTGAAAGACTTTGCATCCGCTAACGAATTCAAACGCCGAACTTGCTGCGTAACGCTTCCGAAATAACAGGCGGCACCATCGAACTGACGTCCCCGCCTAGCTCCGCAATCTCTCGAATAGTGCTCGAACTGATATGCATATACTGTTCATCGGACAGGATAGCGATCGTTTCCAATTCCGGCGCCAGCTTCTTATTGGCCATGCCCATCCGAAACTCAAACTCAAAATCACCAAACACTCGCAACCCTCTAATTAAAGCAATAGCGCCAACTAACTTAGCGTATTGTACTGTGAGAATGTTATATTTCGCAACTGATATTGTAGGGTAATTCTGAAATATTTCCTTGGCGTAATTCACGCGCTCGTCAATGTCAAAAAGAACGCGTTTATTGTTGGGGTTCGCATAAATTGCGACGATCAACTCATCAAAGAATTTGGACGCCCGAATCGCGACATCTATATGGCCATAGTGAATGGGATCGAGCGACGCCGGATAAAGCGCGACTCCCTTGCCTGACATTTGGTCTCTCCCGCGCTACGAGCGCATTCTAATGGCACTCAGAAGTTAGCGCCAATCGATTCATACGCAGATTGGCAATTCGAGCCGAATCGCGGCGAATACCATTTGCGCGCGAGGAAATGATACTGGGCGAGGCGGAAACGGCGACGCTAGCGGATCATAACCGCAGGCGACTACTCGCCTCCATAGACTAAATTCCGAAAGATGAAGTCAGAACCGCTGTCGTTCAGCTAATATCGGCGGGATCGGCGCTAAAGCGGCTGACACGCGCGGCCAACTGATGATGCTCTTTCAATTTCAGCCCGGGATCTTCTTCAAAGAGCGTGAGCGCTTCCCTTCGGGCGTCTTCAGCCAAATCGGAAAACTCTCGCCCTAGCAGCTGGACATAACTGTGACCGCTCTGTCGCCGGCCAAGCAAGTCGCCAACGCCGCGCAGTTGCATGTCCACCTCGGCCAGATGGAAGCCGTCGCTCGATTCTTCCAAAGCTGCGAGGCGCTTCTCGGCGAGGCTCAATTCAGCTGCGTCTATTCGTCCGGCTTGCTGGTCGCGAATTCTGTCGATGTCAACAGCCGCCACATCGGGAATCAGGAAGCAATGCGACTGGTATTCGCCGCGGCCAACGCGCCCGCGGAACTGATGCAATTGCGCCAAGCCAAAACGGTTGGCGCCTTCTATGACGATGATGGTCGCGTTGGGAATGTCCACGCCGACTTCGGCCACTGAGGTGGTGACCATCACATCGTATTGGCGCGCCGCGAATTCGCTCATGAGCGCGTCTTTCTCGGCTGCGCTCATGCGGCCGTGCAGCAGCCGCACGCGAAAACGATGGAAGACCTGGCTGAGCCGCTCGTAGGCGCCAATCGCGTCGGCCGACTGCGAGGCTTCCGACGCCTCGACTAATGGATGCACAAAAAAGGCTTGGCGCCCTTCCTCCAACTGCGCCGTGACGAATCCATACAGCCGTTCTCGCGCGACCGGGTCCATAATCCTGGTGGAGACTTCCCGGCGGCCCGGCGGTTTCTCGTCGATCAAGGTGATATCCAAATCGGCAAACATGGTCAGCGCCAGGCTGCGCGGATATGGCGTCGCGCTCATAAACAGCAGATGAGGATTCTGGCCTTTGCCGCGCAGCGCCGCCCGTTGGTCCACGCCGAAACGCTGCTGTTCATCAATTACAGCGAGCGCCAGATCATGAAACTCCAGGCCTTTCTGAATGACGGCATGCGTGCCGACCACGATGTCTACCGATCCGTCGGCAACATTCTGGTAGATAGATTCGCGCTGCGCCGCGTTCAAGGCGCCTGTCAGCAGCGCGACAACGGGCTTCTTGTCCCAGTCCACTCGGCTGAAGGCATCACTGACAGCACGATAATGCTGTTCAGCCAGGATGCTGGTTGGCGCCATGATCGCCGCTTGCCGGCCCGCACGCAGCGCCAAAGCCATAGCGGCGATTGCCACAGCCGTCTTGCCGCAACCGACGTCGCCCTGAATCAGCCTGTTCATCGGAATGGCGCTGGAAACATCGCGCCGAATATCGGCCAGGGCGCGGTTCTGGGCGCTGGTAAACCTGTACGGAAACACCGCCGACTTGAATGCCTCAATGAAGTCGTCGTCATGAGAAAGATCAGGACCCGCCACCGACTGCCATTCGCGCCGATTCGCCAGCAGCGAGATTTGAAGCGTGAAGAGTTCGTCAAAGGCAAGACGCCTGCGCGCATGGTCTCGATGATCCCATCCCTCCGGAAAATGCGCCTGACGCAGCGCCCAGCCCAAATCCCCCAATTCGGCCCGATCGAGCAGCGCCTGCGGCAGGGGATCTGGAATCTTCTTCCACCATTCATCCACAAGCGACTTCACGATTCGCCGGTACAATCTTGGGCGCAATCCTTTCGTCATCCGGTATACCGGCACGATGCCAATGGTATGGAGGTTTTCGTCATCGAGCTCCTCCCATTCTGGATTGGCCATCTGCTTCCTATCGCGAAAGAAAGTCACCTTGCCATTCAGCACAATCTGCATACCGCGCTGGAGCTTTGCCGCCAGATAATCCTGTCGAAAGAAACGCACGGACAAGGCGCCAGTGCCATCCGAGACCAGAACGACCAGGTCCTTGCCGCCCGCCTGACTCGAAACAACACGCGCCTGCGTTACGGTAGCGATCACGACGGTTTCTACGTTAACGGGCAGGTCTTTGATCGCCAGCAGTTCGGTATAGTCGCGATACAGGCGCGGAACCGCGAACAGCAGATCGCGCACTGAGAAGATTTTCAGCTGGCGCAGCAGCTCAGCAAACTTCTTGCCAATGCCCTTGACCTCTGTTGTCGGCGCATCCAGCGCTTGCTGCAGGCGCTGCTCCTCTTCTGCCGTTTGCATTTTGCGAGGCGAGCGGGGCGGACGGGACAGACGCGGCATTTCCGGCAAGTCAAGCCGGACAGTATGCGGACCGCCCGTGTAGTCTTCATCATAGGTGGCGCTGTCGTAGGCGTATGAGCGCTTGCGCCCGCCCGAGCGCTGTGGATTTGCCGGGCGGCGATCACTGTGCTCGCGCATAGACCGCCGTCGATCGGGGACCGCGGGCAAGTCCGTTCGCTCCTGCAACTTTTCGCGCCAGGCGGGAAGACGATCCAAATACGCTTGCGGCGGGGTCCGCCGATTCGTGGCGCGATCCAGGAGATAGTTGAGTTTCTCGATGCGCTCACTCTCATTCTCAATACTTGCATAATCGGAGAGCGCGTCGACGATTTCATCAATCAGAATGTGCTGCTCGGCTCGACGCGCTTGCTCGCGCGCTTGTTCAGTCCAGCTCGCCACGAAGGCGCCCATCCCGCCAACGACGGCCGTGTCCTTTGCCCCTTGATCCCGTTCCAGCTTCAGGATTTTCACCATTGTTTCCAGCGCAGATGGCATGCCTTATCTTCTCCAGTCCGCCTTCAAAGTCGCCACGCCGATCGAGCCGGGGCCGATATGCGCGCCCAGGGTCGGGGTTGTTTCGATGATTAGTGTATCAGACGGCGCGCTATCGTGGATGCTTTCCAGGAACTTCTCGGCGCCGGATCGGTTGGCGATGTGCAAAATCGCGAGTCGCTCCAATGGCTTTTGCTCAAGCGTCAGCGCCCGCAGTCTTTCCACCGCTCGCGACCAGGCGCGCTGCCGTGAGACCGGCACAACTTCGCCTTCGTTCACGCTCACAATGGGCTTTATCTTGAGCAGGCCGCCGATGCTCGCCGCGAGCGAATTGACGCGCCCGCTTCGCCGGAGGTATTCCATGGTGTCGATGATGGCGTAGACTCGGGTGCGCTGCCGCATGCGCTCGATCGCGTCAAGCAGCGTGGCCAGGTCAGCGCTTTGCGCCGCTAATTCGGCCGCGCCCCAAACCTGAATCCCAATGCCGAATGTCAATTGAAGGCTGTCGACCAGCGTTACGCGATCGCTGCCGACAGCCTCCGCTCCCAAGCGCATCGCGTTGAGCGTTCCGCTGAGCTTTTCCGGCACGTGGATGGAGACGATATGGTCGACGCCCTCAGCGAGGATCGCTCGGTAGAAGGCTTCGGCATCGCCAGGCGAGGGCGCGGCGGTCGTTGGCGCTGTTTGCATCGCGGGGAGTTCGCGGTAGAATCGCTCTCGGTCGAGCGATTCGCCGTCGTCCGGTATGCTCTCGCGCCCGATGTTCACATACGTTGGGATAATGTGTACTTTGAGTCGGTCGGCCAAATCGACGGGCAAGTCGCAGACGCTGTCGGCCGCGATGCGAATGCGACTAGAAGTCATAATCGAATTCGTCCACCGCTTTTTCCAGGACGGCGACGCCGGTGGCATGGACGCCCAAGAACGCCGCCATAGTGGCGCTATACATCGTAAAGGGAAAATGCTGGCCCGGAAACTCGAGCGCCAGCCTGTCTTGCATCAGGCGGGTTTCTTCCGTTATGTGCTTTTGATCCTGGAGGACAACGGCATCTTCCAATTCGGTGAATTCGACCAGGAATTCGACCAGCCTTTCGATTACTTCAGCGCGCGACTGCACTTTCTCAATAACAATTATTTTGCCGTCTTCCAAACTGATAAAGGGCTTGATGCCCAAATGCGCCGCCAGAACCGCGTGTGATGGCTGAATGAAGCCATTGTCGCGCAGGAAATCGACCGTGTCGACGCAGTAGACTGAGTAGATACGGTTGACGGCTTGGCGCACCGCCTGAATGACATCTTCGGCCGTTTCCTCTTCACGCGCAGCGCGCGCCGCGACGCGGATAAGCATGCCCTGGCCCGCGCAAAGGCTTTGCGAATCCACCACGGCAATTTCGCAACGGCCGCTAACCTGCTGCGCGGCCAGGCGGCCATTCTTCCAGCTGTCGGTCAGCTCGCGAGAGGGATGCACCGAAATGATGGCGTCGCAGACCTGGGACAGGCGGGCGAATAAATCGGCGTAGTCGGCTTCTGAAGGCGGCGCCACAATCGGCGGGCGGCCCTGCGCGGCTATCAGTTCGAAGGCGCGTTCGGTATCGATGTCGATGTCCTCGAGGTAGCGCTTGCCAGCGATTTCAATGACGTTTGGCAAGATAGTCACGGGAAAATGACGGACCAGACGCGGGTTTGAAAAGCGCGCTCCACTATCCGTCACAATCTGAATTCTGGGCATCATTCAACACTTATGAGGTAGGGATACAAGGACTGCCCGCCGTATACGCTTTCAAATTCTAAACCTTTGATCGTCATAGTTAAACGTCGAACCAAACGCTCGCACTCTAAGCCTGTCACATCAGCGCCGAAATAGACGGTCGCCAGCTCGTATTCTGTCAGATCCAATTCTGCGAAGGCGGCGACAATTACCGCTTCGATGTCGGCCGCCGCCGCGGCGATCATGCCGTCAAGGAGCGCGATATGGTCGCCCTGCTTTATGTTCATAGCGCGAAACTTCGAATCTCGCGAAGCGCGTGTGATCTCGATTGAGGAAGTCGCGCTGCTTGCTCCGTTCATCTTGGCCAGGGTCGTCTCAAGATCAGCATCGGCATCGGTGGCGTCGCCGAAAGCGAGCATCGCGCTGACGCCTTGCAGGACCGTGTCGGTGCGCAAGACTGTCACCTTCTTGCCCGCAATGAGATCAGCCGCCTGTTGCGCCGCCATGAATATGTTGCGATCGTTTGGCAGAATGATGATCTGTCGCGAATTCAACTGTTTGATCGCGGAAATAAAGTCTTCTGTCGCCGGATTGTGGCCGGCGCCGCCCTGGATGACTGCCGCGCAATTCAAGTCGCGGAATACAGCCTGCATGCCGTCACCGTCGGCGACCGCGATTACGGCGATGTCAAATGAATCGTGACCAGCCGACGCTTGAGCCGTGCTTCGCCCGACCACCGTCCGCTGACTCTGCAAGTCCATATTCTCAACCACAATGTCATCGAGTACAGCGCCCATCCGAATCGCATAGTCGAGCGGAATCGCCGGATTATCGACATGAATATGAACCTTGATCGTCTGTTCGTCGCCGACGACAATCACCGACCAGCCCAATTCTTCCAGATCGCGCCGCGCGCGCGCCATGTCGAGGCGCTGGCCTAGCATGAGGAATTGCACATCGTAGCCGTATCGTCCAGCAGCCCCGGCCTTCGGAGCGCTCAGGGAATGGTCGGCTCGGGAGTACGGCGTCTTCGTCTGGCCGCAATGCAGACCTCGCAGAAAAGCGACGAGACCCATCCCGCCAGCATCGACGACGCCCGCCTCTTTCAAAATCGGCAGCAGATTCGGCGTGTTGTCCAGTGAGACTTCCGCGGCGGAGGTCAGCGTTTTCAACATCTCTTTGAGCGAGACGCCGCTGCCAGCGCAGCGCTGCAGGCTTGCGGTCGCCTCGCGCGCCACCGTCAATATCGTGCCCTCGGACGGTTCCGCCACCGACATGTAGGCTTGCTGAACGGCGGCTTGACAGGCGCTTCGAAGTTGTGCAGGCGACAGCATCGACGCCTGCGCCAAGCCATCGGCGAAGCCTCTGAGCAGTTGGGACAGGATCGTTCCGCTATTGCCGCGCGCGCCCATCAAAGCGCCATGCGCAAATCGATCGGCAATCAGGCTGACGTCCTCGCTGTCTAGCTCGGCGATTTCCTGCCAGGCGCGTTGCAGTGTGTGATACATGTTGATGCCGGTGTCGCCGTCGGGTACGGGAAATACATTAAGTTGGTTGATGGTTTCCACTTGCTGCGCGAGACTGTCGACGCCAGCCTGAATCCGGCGCTTGAGCGTCCGCCCGTTAATGCAAGAATTCGGCATCGGCGCCTTACTTCGCGGCTGCTCGGCGCAATTCTCGAATGCCGGCGGCGATTCCCTTCTCGTGCTGGAATACACAGGTGCCGGCGATCGCAATCGTTGCGCCCGCGTCCTTTACGGACCCTACGGTATCCGCGTTGACGCCGCCGTCGACTTCGATCTCAACATCCGTACCGGCAGTGTCGATCATTGCGCGCAGCGCTCGTATCTTCGCGGTCATGCTAGCGATGAAAGTCTGACCGCCGAATCCCGGGTTGACGGTCATGACATTGACAATGTCTACCATATCCAATACTTCAGCCAGCACCATCGCCGGCGTATGCGGATTGAGCGCCAGGCCCGGTCGGCAGCCGGCCGCTCCGATTTGCCCGAGAACGCGATGCAGGTGCGCGCAGGCTTCCACATGGACGCTGATTGAATCGGCGCCGCTGTCGGCAAATCGTTGCACAAAGCGATCCGGCTCTACGATCATGAGATGAACGTCCAAGGGTATCTTTGCGACGCGGGCCACCGCCTCAACGACCAAGGGACCCATGGTGATATTGGGTACGAATCGCCCGTCCATGACGTCTATATGGATCAGATCAGCCCCGGCCGCTTGCGCCCGCTCCACCTGTTCAGCGAGTCGGCCAAAGTCGGCTGCCAGAATTGAGGGCGCTATTTTTATGGATTCCATCGCCCGCCTGTGTATTCAGCGCAAGTATGATCTTACTGCTTCGACCAGCCAATCGCAACAGCCGGCGAACCGTATCGTACCTTCGTCTGGGTGCCGAAGCCGCGATTGAAACTAAGCGTTTTCTGCTGCGCGTGTCAGCGCCGCTTTCAGCTGCCCGCAGCCAGCGTCAATGTCGATTCCGCGGCGGACGCGGACTGTGCTGTTGAGGCCATAATCTTGCAAGACCGCAGTGAATCGTTTGAGGCGCTCCGCTTTTGCCGGCGCTCCGCCATAGCCCCGGGTCGGATTCAAGGGGATGATGTTGATATGACAAAGCAGACCCGATAACAATCTTCCCAATCGATGGGCTTCGTCAACCGAATCGTTTTCACCGGCGATGGCCGCCCATTCGAAGGTGACGCGTCGATTCGTGCGTGTCACGTAATAGCGGCAGGCGTCCATTAGCTCGTCAATTCCCCAACGTCCGTTGACCGGCATCAATGCCGACCGCTGCGAGTCGTCGGTCTTGTGCAGGCTGACCGCCAGCCTGACCTGCAAACCCTCATCGGCAAATCGCCGAATCTGCGGCGCCATGCCGACCGTGCTGATTGTGATATGGCGCGCGCCCAGCTTCAAGCGATTCATCAGCTGTCGAACTGCCGCCAGCGACGCATCGTAATTGTGGAAGGGCTCGCCCATGCCCATGAACACAACATTGCTCAGGCGTTCGCCGCGCGCGTTTAATTCTCGCGCGAAGATCATCGCCTGCTCGAAGATTTCCGCAGCCGTCAAATTGCGCGCAAAGCCCATTTGTCCGGTCGCGCAGAAGACGCAGCCCATGGCGCAGCCGGCCTGCGAAGAAATACAAGCGGTCTTGCGATCGTCAGCGTAGGGCATCAAGACCGACTCAACGAGCTGATCGTCGCGAAGACGGTAGACGCGCTTTTCCGTGCCGTCGCGGCTCCTTTGCTTAGCGACCATTTCGAGGCTGCCGAGCAGGGCCGACGCCTTCAGCTTAGCCCTCAACTTGCCGGGCAGGTTGGCCATCGAGTCAAAGCGGTCAACCGGCTCCTCGTACATCCAGCGCCAGATTTGCTGCGCGCGATAGCGCTCCTCGCCAAATGCGCTGACGAATTCATCGAGCTCTTCACGACTCAGCTCGTACAGGTTTCGCTTAGCGCCGGATCGGACCTGCGGCGCCGCATTGAGATTGGTCATCCGGAAGCCATTCGGTAAATGAGAAAGGGCAGGAAATCATAAGTCGCGTGCGCAATAATGGCGACCGTTGTATTGTAGCGCCAGCGCAACAGCCCAAAGCCGAGCGAAACGAATAACAGAATCAGCAAAGCCGGGCTTGGCCCGTAGTGAACGTGCGTCGCTGTGAAAATTAACGATGAGATCAGCAAACCAAACACGGGTTGCAGCGCGCCGCGAAAGAAGATTTCTTCGCCCGTCCCCGCGAGGATCGCGACCAGAAATGCGGCTGGCAGCGAATTCTTCAGGATATTGAAGAGTGTGGACGCGCCGGCCCGCTCAGCGATACCGCTGGGCGGCGCCATCTGCGCGGCGACGGTCATGCAGGCAAATATCAGCGCTCCGAAGACGAAGCCAGCGAGCCAATCAGGGAGCGTCGGCATGCCCAAGCCAAGACGGCGCAGCACGGCGCGTCGATCGCGCCGAATCAGCCAGCCCGTGCCCAGCGCCGCCAGCGATACGTATATGAATGCGGATGCGGCCAGTCCCAGCAGGGCGCCGCTCAAGCCGGGGGAGAAGAATTCTAGGGCCGTGTCACCCGGCAGCGACAGCAATCGCCAGCCAGTCCAGATCAAATAGCCCGCCAGGAGCAAGGCGCCCGCGCGGTGCAGCGGATTGTGCCGGCTATAGGTCGGCTCTTCGCAGGGGCTGAGTCGAGACACCAGGGTTTCCGCCAGCTTCCAAGGCGCGCGCAGTTGTGTGAGCCCCAAGCTGAAAGCGGCGCTCAGAGGAGCGTCGTCTTTCGCGCGCAGGTCAATACTTGCGGCGATGATCAATATGATCCCGTATGCGAAGCCGGGCAAGAATAGCGTCATGACGGTCGAAATCGCTTGTCCAATTTCGTAGTTTATAGGAGACTGAAACGCGCTACAATGCGCTTTCACGGGCGGCCGGCGGTTGACAGCCCCATCAGCCTATGCTAGGGTAAGCGTCGCCGCGTCGCAACTTGGTGGATCGTTGGAGAGGTGGCCGAGTGGTTTAAGGCGATGGTCTTGAAAACCATTGTACGGT